>CAYUOY010000070.1:0-19271 GCA_964446495.1 uncultured Woeseiaceae bacterium
CGTCGACCGCGAGCTCCTCCAGATCGTGCCGAACCTCTCGCTCAAGGTGCATCCGCCTCGTTATCTGGCGCGGCTTCCTCTGCAAGCGTAGTGCGCATTTTCGTCAGTCGCGTTTGATAGCTTTCGGCGTCGCCGTAATCCGCAAATGCCGCGTACTGCCGATGCGGATCCAGCACGGCGCGAGCATGTTTTATCGGGCACCAGTACATCTCCGTGCGGGTGACAATTTGACGCGTATAAGCAACCAGACCGCCGATGTAACCACAATAAACACAGTTGAATTTTTCAACAATATTCAGATACGCCAGTTGATGCCTGTCGATCAATATGTAGCTGGACCGTTTTACCTTGGGAATTCGGTACAGAGGAAAGCAAATCAGTTGATAAATGCTCAGCAACAGGTCGAGCAGGACAAAGGGGATAATCATCATGTAAATGAAGGGCGCGGAGACAATGTTTCTGATCTCGCTGGCGCGCAGCCACGAATAGAGGCCGGTTTTAAGCTCGTGATGGATTTTGCGTAAGTTGGCGTCAAAACGGATTTTCGAACCCTCAATCCGGTATCGCAACTTGATCTGCTGCTCCTGGATAACGGTTGACAGTTCATCTTCCAGTTTTGATATGTCGGCCAGTAAGTGGCGAATTCGATCGTTCATATCACTTGACTCAGTTTGCGTTCACGGAGGTATTGTAACCTTGTTTCTGCGGGACATTTTTAGCGCTATGATGCCCCTGCCAACGCGTCACGGGTAAAGATATGCGACACACGATTATTTTGGGGTACAGAGACCGGCGGCGGCAGACTCAATTGTGCGACCGGCATTGGCGCGACTATCGCAGAGCGGTTGACGGTTGCTGGATGTGCCGGTGAGCCGGGTTTGATTGCTATGGCGACACAACAGGTAGTAACAATGAAATGCTTTCCCGGAGGCTTGCAGCGGTCGCTCGGGATTCTGCTGTTAGTGGCGATATTCCAGCTGCCGACTCTGGCCAGGGCCGAGGTATACGACCTTGGCGGTATGTATACCTTTCACTATCACGATGGTCGCTATGCCGATTGGGGTGACTATGCGCTGCGAGGAGCGCGCATTGCCATCGAGGAAGTCAATACATCTGGAATGCTCGGAACCGATAGCCTGCGGTTGCTGCCGGAAAACACGATTGACTATCACTGCTGGCCGGAAAATGCTGCCACGATGGCCGAGACCCTCATGCGCAAGAATATTCTGGTCCTGACGGGCGCAGACTGCAGCGGTCCGGCAGTGGAAATCGCAAAAATGGCCGCTCGCCACCGCGTGCCGGTCATCTCCAATGGTTCCAACGCGTCAACGTTGTCGTCACCGCAACGTTTTCCATGGTTTGTGCGTGTGGTGACTCCGAGTGAAGCCTATGAAGGATACTTGATTGACGTTGCAGCCCATTTCGGCGTTGAAAAAATTGCGTACTTCCATACGACTGATGCGTGGGGTCTTGGCGCCAGGCGAGTTATTCATGCTGCGGTTGCACGCCATCGAATTGAAATTAGTAAAGAGTTCGCGTTCGCTCGCGATACTGACCAAAAGACGATTACCGCGATGGTCGCGGAAGTGAAGAGCGCCGGTATTCGCCATATTGTAATGACAGGTCCGACTCCCGACACGGTAACGCTTTTTCGTGCCTTGCATGCACTCGACATGAACCAACCGGGTTACTCTTTTTATGCGGCCGAGATGATTTCCGCGGATGAAGCCAGTGAGGCGGTTCGCGGCAGCCTGGGGTATTTTGCACCCATGACGAGGTTAGTGGAGACTGGCAAACTGACGCGATTTCGGGAATTGCTGGAACTGGACCTGGGTCAGGTCGTCGACCCCAGTGGGAAAGCCTTCTTTTATGGTGCGCTCAGCTATGACCACATTCTGGCGGTAGCGCACGCGATCGAAGCCATCAAGGCTGACAACAAAACGGTCACTCGTCACAACATGATGGTCTATTTGCGACGTATGGATTTCGAAGGTGCGACTGGTCGGGTCACGCTCTTGCACGGCAGCAACGACCGCGCCAATATGCCGATCCAGATATTCAACAGCCACGGTTACAAGGCGGATGGCAAGACGGTGGACTTCGTTTCAGTGGGCTCTGTCGACCCGGACAGCGGTGAGCTTTCGATGGATGAGAGCGCAATTTTGTGGCCCGGCGCCACCAGGGTTGCGCCTCAGCCATAATTCCGGCTACGAAAAGGTATGCATGGCCATTCTGCTGCTGCCTCGTTACAAATTGACGTCCCATGCCTTGCGAAAATCGGCATCGGTAGTGCAGCTGCATTCCTGAATGGTTCCCATGCGTTTGATGCAGGTTGGTTTCCCCTCGTCCGGGCACTCGAACATACGTACAGCAGCCTCCTCATCAGATCGCTGGACTTCCGGGTGGTTGCCGGGGCTGGCGCAGCCGGGCAGGGACAAACCAGCCATTAGCAACATCCCCAGGGAGGCTATGGTCCTGTCGGCAATGCGATCTCGAAATTGCTCAGTCATTATGTCGGTTTCTCTGCAGGGCATATTATGTGAGTGTCCAGGCTAAAGGAAATTCAATTTTTCGAGGCGGCCGCGACAGGGCGGGGACATTGCCAAAATCACTGCTTGCAGGTTTAATAAAGAAATGGACACAGCATCAGGAATACACGATCAGGGCGGCATCGAAACCGGGCCGGTTGATCGCAGCGAAAAGGATACGGCGTATTGGGAGTGGCAGATCGATGCGATGATACGCCTGGCGCTCGGCAAGGGCCTGTTGACCGATTTTGCAGAGTTACGCGACGGAATCGAACGCCTTGATCCGGAAGACTACGAACGTTTTACTTATTATGAGCGCTGGGCGAAATCGCTTGCCTATACACTCCTTTCGAAGCAGGTCATCTCGCAGGATTCACTGCGAGACAAGATGGCAGAAATCAAGGAACGGCAATCTGCGGATGGATTGCGATGAGTGAAATTCAATTTTCCATTGGACAGCGCGTTCGAATCGCAAATCGCACACCGCCCGTACATCATCGTGTACCGGCATACGCAAAAGGTCATGTGGGCGTTGTCGAACGAGTCTGTGGTCTTCACGGTCAGCCGGAGAAGTTCATTCGTGGTGATGGAAACCCCATGAAGCGACTGTATCGTATTAGTCTCGCGCAGACTGATTTGTGGCCTGCCTATCGTGGTGCGGAGTCGGATCGACTCGACATCGAGATATTTGAACATTGGTTGGAGGCGGCCGAATGAGTGAACACCATGATCATGAGCGCACCTTTCAACCGGATCATCCCGAGCCGACCAGCGAGGCTGCTTTGGTCGGTGTTGCGTTGCGCGAGTTACTGATTGAAGCCGGTCACTACACCGCAGAAGAAGAGCAGGAGGTCATTGCCAGAATGCAGGGCGCATCTCCTGAGAACGGTGCGCAACTGGCGGTACGCGCCTGGACTGATCCAGCTTTCAAAAAACGACTGCTTGAAAACGGTGCTGAAGCTATTCAGGAAATGGGCTTCGACTTGTTGCCGACCGAGTTTACGGTTCTTGAAAATACGGATTCAGTGCACAACGTCATTGTTTGTACGCTCTGCTCCTGTTATCCACGCGCTTTGCTGGGAATGTCACCCGCCTGGTACAAATCAAAAAACTATCGTTCGCGTGTTGTACGTGAACCCCGTGCAGTTTTGGCTGAGTTCGGAGTGGAGTTGAGCGATGAGGTCGAAGTTCGCGTTCATGATTCGACGGCTGAGTTGCGCTATATGGTCCTGCCACAACGGCCGCTGGGTACGGACGGATGGAGTGAGGAACAGTTGGTGGCGACGGTTACCCGCAATTCGCTGATTGGGACGCAACGCAACCTGATGGTTTGATGATCGCGAGGCAGGTCGCGCTCCTCAGGAAACGCTGCGACAAACGTGCTCGCAAAAAAATTGTCGCAAGGTAACTCGAGGCGCTCCAGCGATCAGTTCTGGCGACATTTTCACAGCAGATCACGGAATTGACAGCGCGATTCATCAAATAATTGACCGCGTTATGACAAAAAGTGAGACGCGGTACCGGGTACAGGCTTCTGATCTCTGCAACCATCTCGGAAGACACCTGATTTGGAGCGACGATTCATGAATGTTTATCACCTCGCACGAGCCTCTCTCATGGGAGCAACCCTGGTGCTGCTCTTTGCTTGTACCGAAGGCGGTGGATTTACGGGGCTGAACAACGGCATTCCCGGTGGTGGTGGTGGCGGCGGCGGTACGGGCGGCGGCGGACCGACAGTCACCAGCGAACCGCGTCTGGCTCATCAACCTGAAACAGGTTCAGTGCTATTCGATCTTGCCGTATCCGGTGACGCAAGCCGGGCTATCTTCGTGAGTAACCAAAATCCCCTGGGGCAAAACCCGGACGGCGGCCAGCAGATTTTTACCGTCGACATAGGTCAGGGTGGATTGGTTCAGGTCACCACTGAACCCGCAACGCCACAGGTAGCCTTTGCAAATTTTGATATCAACGACGACGGAACACAGGTGGTGTTTGTCTCGTCAGAGGATATTACCGGTGACAACGCCGGCAACTTCTCCAATGTCTTTCTCGCCGCAACTGACGGGTCGGGCATAACTCAGGTAACGAGAAATACGGGTGGCTCGCTACGTGACCCTGAACTATCGACTGAGCCGCAAGCGTCCGTCATTATCTTTCACTCCAGCAATGACCTGACCGGCGACAATCCATTAGGCAATGAGCAGATTTTTTCGATCAACCTGGATGGCAGCGGCCTGTTCCAGGTCACTACCGGAAACCCCATCCCAGGAGCGCTGGCATTGTCAGATGACGGCAGTACCATTGCCTACCACGGGTTGGGTGACCCGTTGGGCACCAATGCAGACGGCACTCGCGAGATTTTCGTTATAAATATCGATGGTTCCGGCCTCGGCCAACTAACAATGACTGCAGGCGATTCTTTTGCCCCACGCATTTCTGACGGTGGTTTGCGGGTGGTATTTACCTCGCGAGCCGAAGTGATTCCTGGCGGCAATCCTGACGGCAATTATGAGGTTTACGTTGCGAACAGCGACGGTACTGGATTGACGCAGATCACCAGCAACGCAAGAGACTCCGGTACTTTCACCAGCGGGGCTCCCGGCGCGCTGGATATCTCAGGCAATGGTTCATACGTTGTATTCGGTTCGATCGCTGACCTTACGGGTGAGAATCCCGAGACCACACACACGATTTTCTGGGCCAATGTTGTCAGTGGTGAGATCGGTCAACCTTTGCGCGAAGGGACGGTTCCCGATGGTGAAACAAGTCGCAGAGCGGACAATCCGCATATGACCAATGATGGCAACGGTATCCTCTTCGATAGCGCCACAAATTATTCGTTCGATTCAACGGGTGGCGACGACAAGATATTTACGACTGGCAGGCAATAAGCCCGGTATTCGTCCCCGGGCCGACCCATGGACAGGAGCCGCGGTACGCTCTAAGATCGTCGCAGCGCAACTACTAATTGGGGTGGGCCAATGACGATCAAAGCGGCAGCATTCGCTGCTTTCGCTCTCTTGATAATGCAAGTTTCCTGGGCTCAGGCCGAGGAAACCGAACTGGGCAGCATCAGCTTCCCCAATTCCGGTGCGGCAGAGGCACAAACCACCTTCCTGAGCGGGGTCAAAGCTCTGCACAGTTTTCAGTTTGGCGAGGCCCGCCTGGCGTTTGAGGAGGCGCAGAAAATCGACCCGTCTTTCGCGCTGGCTTACTGGGGTCAGGCGATGAGTGACAACCATCCACTCTGGGCACAACAGGATGCCGCCGCGGCAGGAAAAGCGCTGAGAAGGCTGGCTCCGACATTTGAAGAGCGACTTGCTCTGGCACCAACCGAGAAAGAAAAAGCATTCATGGATGCGGTGGAAACGCTCTACTATTCCGCCGACGACAAGCTCGCCCGGGATTTCGCGTATTCGGCACGCATGGCGAAAATGCACGAGCGCTGGCCAGATGACCACGAAGTTTCGATATTCTACGCTTTGTCGTTACTTGGAACCGTCAGGCGCGGCGATCAGGGCTTTCGGCGCCAGGCATTGGCGGCGGCGATAAGTCAGGAAGTTTATGCTCAGAACGAACATCATCCGGGTGCCGCGCATTTCATAATCCATTCCTTTGACGACCCGGATCACGCGATCCTGGCATATCCGGCGGCTGAGGTTTACGCGGGTATTGCGCCGGCTGCTGCACACGCATTGCATATGCCCGCGCATATCTTTGTACAGTTGGGTATGTGGCAACGAGTCGTCGATTCCAATATCGAGGCCTACGCGGCGGCGATGGCGGGAATCAAAAAACACGGTTTTCCAGAAGGCCGGGAAGATTTTCATACGCTGTCGTGGCTGGCCTACGCCTACCTGATGCTCGGGGAGAACGAGCAGGCCGCTGAGAAACTGGCATTGGCACTCGAAGCGGTCGAGCGAAACCCGGGCGTAAAGAGGGTCTACGACGGTTACCTGGGCATACGTGCGCGGCACATGATTGAGACCGGCGAGTGGGAAAAAGTTGAACTCGATGCGGCGGACTCCCAAGCGGGAGTGAATGCCAACTGGGTGACTGTTGTCGGCATGAGTGCGGCGAATCGCGGTGATCAGGACACCGCCATGGCAGCCGCGGCAAGGCTGCGCGAACTTGGTGGGGCGGCAAAGGCCGCCGGCAAGTCCTATGATGCCAAGCAGATTGCGGTCCTGGAAAAAGAGGTGATCGCAGTCACGAAATTGGCGGCGGGCGATCAGGCGGGTGCAGTGAATGCGGCTCGCGAGGCGGCCGACATGGAGTTGCGGGATATGAAAGCACCGTCCGGGCCACCCATTCCGATGAAGCCAGCGGTCGAATTGTATGGTGATATATTGCTGGCGACCGGTCAGCCGGTTGAAGCGAAGGCTGCCTACGAGAGATCGCTGCAATGGATACCCTCGCGGACACCGTCTGTGGACGGCCTCGCCCAAGCAACTGCTGAAGCAGAGGGCGGCTGAGAGCAACCATCGGTACGTTACCAGCTGCCAATTATTCTCCCGTCCGGGAATTTTGCGCCGATGAAGCCGCCCGCTGGGGAGCCATCACGCATCGGGTTGAATTTGATCTCGATGTCGTCCCCTGGTTTAAAGGAGTTCGGGCGCCATCCTTTTCGAAACAGGCTGTTGGGCCCGAGCGTTTCAATGCTCCACTCCTGAGCTCCCCCACCATCGCCTTGAATTTCGATCTGAATCCATACGTGTGGGTTGGTCCATTGAAATTCGATAACGGTCGCATTCACTTCGCGAATGACGCTCTTGTCGAACATGGCGCTTGAGTGATGCGCGAAGACCACCGAGGTCATGGTCAATGCCAGGCAGAATGTTATAACAGTGGTTCGATATGTTGAAAAATTCCGCATGGGTGTCATCTAATTGTTCAGGTCAACGTCAATAGGCTTGCCATCCGGCCCCAACGTCAGCGTCTTGCCGGACGGGGTAATTGGATTGCGATTGTTCTCTGCACAGGCGTAGTCATAAACACGGGTTCCCTCCGGCATGCGACGAAAGTGTCGGGTGACATGCCATGGCTTGGTAAGTGCATTCTCGTCTTCTATGATCAATTCTGCTCGCAGCAAGCCATCGTCCGTTTCGAACAGGCGTGTCTGAATGCGTGCCTTGTCGCTCAACACAAGGCCGCTTCGATCCAGAATGGTATGTTGCTCACCGATCATGCTGACCGTGTTAAAGACCAGTGTATGGCCCTCCCAATGGCCAACAGAATCGCCGGTGAAAGTCGGCCACAGCTCTTCAGCCGGCGGATGTTCGCGGCCGTCGGTGTAGATTCGTGCGATGTTCGGGCCATTTTCCGTAATGATCCAGGTTTGTTCCGGGCTCACGACAAATTCATAAACATCCGGTAACGCCAGCAGGCGCGGGAACCCGGCAGGCGTGCCGCAGATCGATACCGGATCGGGTAAACGGCCAGCGGCCACAAGTTGGAGAGTTCGTTGGTACTTTTCCTCCCAGGCCTTCGTTAGCGGTGGATGCTGTCTGACACCGGGACTGCCGGCACGCCCATCCGCTGGTTCCGTGGTCGACACGTCAAACATTCCCGCGTTGCCTTCATAGCGTGCCCACACACCGCTCCAGTCCGGAAGCGACTCGTCCGCCGTCGCGCCAACACTAAGCGAGACAAACAACACGGCGAGTCCGCACGCCGCGATGCGGCATCGCATGATCGTGTTGTATCCTCCAATCACGCGCATCGTCAGGTTAGAATTCACCCGTCAATAATACCCTATCAAGGATCACCGAGTGCCTGAGTTAACCTTGTTTTTTAGTCCTCGAGCGTGCTCGCTGGCCTGTCACATCGCACTTGAGGAGTCGGGGCTACCATTTGCGGCGGAGGCCGTATTGATCCGCCAGGGTGAGCACCGGTTGGACGCCTATCTGGCGCAGAATCCGTGGGGAAAAATTCCGGCGTTGCGTATTGGCAATGAAGTGTTGACGGAAACGCACGCGATCCTGACCTACATCGGCGAGATGGCGTTACCGGAAAAAAACCTGATACCTGTAGAGGATCCGTTGCAGAGGGCGCGGGCCCACGAGTGGATGAATTTTCTGTCCAGTACTGTCCACCTTGCATTCCGACCGCTGTTTCGACCGAACTACCTGATTGCAGACCCTGAGCTCTACCCGAAACTGCATGAGACAGGTATTCCCAATCTTCGCAAGACATTGCTGGAGGTGGATCACCGCCTGGAAGGAAGGACCTGGGCACTGGGTGACACTTACAGCGTTTGTGACCCGTATTTGCTGGTGTTTCACATCTGGAGTCAGCGTGAAGATGTCATTGAACACGTTGCCGATATGCCCAACTGGATGGCACATCGTGAGCGGATAGAAGCAAGAGCGGCAACGCAGGTCGCACTGGCGCGTGAAGGCATAACGCCGGAAAATATCCGCTTGAAGTAATGAATTCGTCGTGGAAAGCGTTATGGACCAGTTAATGGAGGGTCCGGTATGAGCCTGGTTTATGCAGGGATTTGCTGCCATGCGCCCGGCATTACCAATCGTCCGGAGAAGGCAGACCCGGACGACCTGCGGTCTCTCAAACACGAATTTGAGCGACTTCGACAGGAGATCGAGGCCAGCCGGCCTGATGTGTTGTTCATCGTATCCGCGGAGCACTACGCCAATTTTTTCAACAATAATATGCCGACGTTTTCGATCGGCATGGCCGCAGACTATGAGGGGCCGATCGAAGACCCCGAGTGGCTTGGCATTGGCAGGACCCGGGTTCCCGGCAACCGGGATCTGTCACGACGGCTGATAGAAATTGTTATGCAAGAGGTTGATGTCAGCTTCGCCGAAGAGTGGAAATTTGACCACGGCATCATGGTGCCACTGGCGCACCTCACACCACGGTTCGACTTCCCCGTAATTCCCGCCAACATCAACTGCCAGTCGCCACCCTTGAGCCCTTTGCGGCGTTCCTACGCCTTTGGCAAGGCGCTGCGACGAGCATTCGACGCGGTACCCGAACGCATCGCACTGATCGGGACCGGTGGCACATCGCATTGGCCGTGCACACCTGATACTGGCAAGATCAATGCTGCATGGGATGACGTTTTTCTGCGGCGCTGGGCGGCACAGGATGAGGTCGCGATGACCTCTTATCGGGATGAGGATATATTGGCGATCGCCGGACATGGCGGGTTTGAAATTCGAACCTCCATCACCATCGCGGGTGCCGCCGGCGGCAAAGGTGATGTGCGTTTCTACAAGCCGATTCCTGTTTTTGCCTGCGGCTGCCTCATCGCAACCATGGCGCTGGAATGAGGGAGATTTATTCGAGCAGAACAGACCGTCACTGCCAGCACCACAGACAGCTTCTGTTTCCGGCAAAAGGGGGGTGGCTTTATCCGCCCTCGAGATACAACTTGGCACTTTCCAGCGTACAAGGTGCCTGAATAACGTCACGGTCGGCCAGTTTTTTCCAGCGGTGCAAGAAGGTAACCGGCTCGCTCAGATATACCGGATCGGTGATGGTAATTTCGGCGATCAGGAACAAACCGTCATCGGACAGCGAGAACCGCTCGAGCAAGTATTTTTGGTCACTTGAATCGATGCCTGTGTGTGAGCCCCATTTGTCGGCGATGAAATTACTCGTTTCGACAACCAGATCGCCGTCCTCGAATCTCGCCACGGAAAAACCGAGCTTCGATGGCTCTCCCGGTTCCTGATTGTTGTGCAGACGAATTACGCGAACGTCTTGCATAAGCTCGCGTTCAAAAATAAACGTGTTGTCGTCCTGCCGTGTGATCATGACCGGGTAGGGGACAATCATCGCCTTCGGCGGGCCGGGATTGCCGCAGGTGACCATCGGGTTCTGGTCCTGATGGAAGTTATCGACCAGGTCCTGTCCCTTCGCCGTTAGCGGCCAGCCTTCAGGGGGGTTGTAATGCGGATTGAAGCCACCTATGTCGGAACGCTTCCAGAGGCCCGTGAAATCCGTCGATGCGACGACTTCCGCTTCCGCCTCTTCTTCCATGTTAAAGCGTTCGCCGTCCCCACGTTCTGCCCAGATCATTCCAGTGTAATGACGCGACTCGTTTTTATCGTGAGGACCCTCCCAGGTAATTCTGTCACCGGGTTGAAATGTTTTCCTGTCCCAGCCCCGTTTCGCCATTCCGGGCGGATGCACCATCTCGACACTGTATTCGACGATGTCGCCATTCGAGTCAGGCCCCTTCACCTTCAAAAACACATGCGGCATCGTCCAGCTATAGCGAACGACAACACCGCTATAGGTCCGCACATCCTGCATATCAAGATTCGAATGCGAGTGATGCGCATTGGCGACTGAGCCCAGTAATAACAGGGCCAGAGAGAGAGTGGCCGAGCCGGGTTTCTTAATACGCATTTTCATATCCTGTTATTTGCAAGCAAGGTTCACATTCCGGGTAAGAAGCTACTGTCGGCGGGCAGGCAGGTTGCTTCCCTGACATCTGCTCGCAGCAACCGGTCCCGGAACTTGATGTGTCGCCACTCCCCGACCCAATGTTCGGGATCGGTCATGATGAACTCCATTTTGATCGTATTGCCGTCATTGAGCATGGAAATTCGTTCGGTAATTCTGAGCTGGTCACCAGTAAACACGCCTTGTTGAATCAGGTGATTCTCGTCAGTGAATCCCTCGGTCTCTACAACGAGCGTATCGCCTTCCCAATGGCCGATTGATTCGCCATTCCAGTTCAGATCCCGATGTTCTTCGGGCTCACGTTCGCGCCCATCGAGCCAAATGACTCGATACTCATTATTCAGTCGTGACAAAATAAATATGGCCGTTGGATACTGCAATATCATGAGTGGACCGTAGCGGGTCATCAGTCGCGGCATGCCTGCGGGGTAGCACTGTACGGTCGGCTCGATGTATCGCTTGCCTTGTCTTGCATAGTCCAAAAACTCGGCATAGGTTTCCTTGCCCTCTTCTGTGAATTCCGGGTGAGGTTTGAACTCGTACCATCCGTACATCGGACGGTAGTCGTCTTCACCGCGAAACTCCCAGGTTCCCGTCAGATCGAAGCCCGGCGCGGGCCGTGATCTTGCAAGGTTTTCGGGATCAAGGGCACCCGGTCCAGTCTGTCGCGGGTTATCGCCAATGATCGGTAACTGCGGCGGGCGGGTTTTCTGTTCACGTGCCTGCCAGGTCTCGTCGGCTGGTGGTGGCTCCCATTCAAGCAGTGCAGGGATTACGCGCTTCCTCTGCGGCGGTGCCTCATAGTCGTTGGTGATGCCAAAAGATGTGCCATCGGCTAGCGTAAGACCTTGCAACAAGCCACCAGGCTTGCCGCTTTTTAGCGGGTGAGCCTTAACCGTAATCCGATCACCGACATCCAGCGTCTTCTTACTCAAACCCAGTTTGCTTAATGCGGTCGATCCGGGGCCCTCTATCTTCCACAAGTCCACTGTGCCATCACTGCTGGTGACGTTCATGTTGATGGCCATGTGCGGGTTACGCCAAATGAAACGTGTGACCTCGCCGGTGACCGTTACGGAGTTGCCGGTATCGAACGAGATGCCCGAGTGATGCGCGAATACGCGGCCGCTGCCGGTAAAAAGTACGAGCATCGCAAACGTCAGGACCAGGATTGATCTATTCAGCACTCGCAGTGTCCGCAGCCTTTGCCGCATCGAGCATTTGCACAAAGCTCGGAATTTCGTTCACTTCAGGTGGATCATCCTTGAGTGTCTTGATGTAGGCAAAAACATTTTTGGCCTGTTCATCGCTCAGGGCCTCGACGCCGAAATTGGGCATGCTGTTGTCCGGCAATATAGGATTTCGATCCGCCCTTTGGCGGAGAAAATTGATAAAGACCTCTTCGTTTACCATGATGCCGCTGACATCATTGGCAAGAGGCGTTCGACCTGTGCCGTTGTAGCCGTGGCAACTGTAACAGCCGTGTTCGTAATAAACGTCGGCACCTCGGTCCACGTCGCCGGCCTGTACGAGGCAAGGCAGTGCTACAAGTGCAACGAGTGTTGTCCTACAAAAGCGTTGAATGATAGATGGCATGATTCGAATCACCTCGGTTGAGTCAGGACATCGATCAGGTAGGGGCGACCGTCTTTGACAGCGGCGATGCCACGTTGGTACGCAGCGACCAGTTCCGTCGGATCCGAAATGGGTCCTTCGCTTTCCATGCCGTAGGCTTCGGCCATTTTTGCATAGTTGATAAATGGGTCACGCAGCGTCGTGCCAATGTGCGACCGGTCAGTGCCCCGACCGCGAACGCCAGCCATGTAGTGCAGGTACATGACCTCCTGATGCCAGGCGCGATTGTTGTGCATGATAGTCAACATCGGCAGTCGATGATGGGCAGCTGTCCACAATGACCCCGGCGCGTAATTGATATCGCCGTCGCATTGAATATTGATCACGAAGCGATTGCGCTCGCGCGCGGCGAGTGCAGCCCCCGTGCACGCGCCAATACAGTAGCCAATACCACCAGCACCGTGCATGCCCAGGTAACTGTAGGGCTTGTTGTGATCCCAGAGCTGTACATGGTGCCGGCTTGAAAAAACAGTGGGTGAAGCGAGGCACCAGTCTTCATTCATAATGAGCGGCCACAAGTCAGCATATAGTCTTGCCAGGCTAACCGGGCTGCCGTTCCAGCCCTTGCGCTTCGACTCCAGCGCTTTCTCAAGTTCGTTTATTCGGGCGGCATGGTTCGCCTTGCCGTGCTGTCGAATGCGGTCGTCGATTCCGCTTCGCGTTGAGGCGTCCAGCAGTCGCTCAACCGCTTCGATAATCAACGGAATGCTGACTTCGGCGTCGGCCACCAAATCATTGGCACCGGGCGGTCCTTTGCCGCGCACCGGTACAATAGGGTCACGCACTCCGCCGAAGCCGATGTCTGTGACATCCCGTCCGCGGACGGTTCGAATATGCGGTCCGATGATGGAAACGTCGGCGCCGTCTGTTTCAAGGCCCAGTGTGTAGTCGTAACTGGTCGACGACCCGGGCCCACTTTGAGGGTGACGCTGTGGAAAACTCATGGGTCTTTGCGTTGCGGCGGTGCGTACGGAGGCGCCCGTTAATTCGGCCAGCTTGACGGTAGCGGCAATGCCATCGGGCGTGCGCAACCCTCCCACCTGAATACGTGGGTTGGTCGCATTGATGAGTCCGCTGGCGATACTTTTTGCCTGCTCGGGACTAATGGCAGCAATAATCGGCGGAGAATATGCCGGCAGGTTCATGTCACCCGCTTCTTCCTTTTGCAATTCGGTATCGAGGACGACGACGGTGGGCCCGCACGGCGGCGTCATGGCTTCGCGATAGGCCTGTTGTATGGCTGCAAGGGACTCTTCAAGCGTCTTGGGCTGGGAGTCCCATTTGGTGATCGGGCGAACGATGCCTGCGATGTCGTCCGCTGATTGTTGCTGCAGGAAAAATTTGTCGTCACGACCGATGATCAGGAGCATCGGAATGCGATTGTGATAAGCCTGATATATGGCCATCGACGCGTGCATCGTACCGACTGTTCCATGCAGCATGACAGCCATCGGCTTGCCTTCGGACTTCGCATAACCGTGAGCCATATCAATGGCTGACTCTTCATGTAAGGCCGAAATGAGTTCAGGCATCGTATTGGGTGGTTCGCCGTAGTTGACGATCGACTCCTGCAGGCCCTCAAAACTCGAGGCCGGATTTGCGGCGATGTATTCAATCCCCAGGTCTTTTAAGACCTGCACCATCAGATCCGAACCGGCTCGCTGCGCCGCTCGAATATTTTGCGGTGGACGAACATCCCCGGTGTCTCTGCCAAGCTGGCTGGCGCTGGGCGCAGCGATCGCTGTGGTAGTGGATCTGGCAACCGGTCGAGCAACGGCATCTTCACCCTTGCCAAGAAATGTCGCTGCACCCGCACCGGCTGTGGTGCCGAGAAAAGCTCTCCGCGTCAATCCGGCCTTTGTGCCGGGCTGGTCTTGCGAGTCTCCCATGGTTGCAACCTCTTTCGATCGTACGGCAATTTAAGAGTGTGCTGGTGCACGGTGGTTCAAAAAGAGCATAGACGCTTGCTTGAACGATGTCATGGGGATGACGGGGCCTTGTCACACAGTACGAAACCGTCGCAGTGATGCGTCTGTTCGGCCGTGCGCACTGAAAACGGTTGCAGACCGCTCAGTGCAGCTGCGCTTTGAGTATTCTCTGGCGTTACTCTTTGCGAAGTAATTTCTCGACGATTGCGCTGTCCTGACCAACGACGTCTTTGTCGACGGTAAGAAAAGGAACCAAATTTCCCGAAACCGCTAGTGCATCCCGTAGAAGGCCAAGAAAGTGGGGTGCTGCAATTAGCGCAAAATCACGGCATGTACCTTTGTGCCGGGCCTTATTGATACGTTCCGCAATGTCCTTCGCGAAGATGATGGCGGCGTGTTTCTTTGGGTCCGATTTCTCGCTGGTCATTGTATGACGACCCTGACCGTGGCTATCGAAGCTGCGCCCACCACTATCCGATATGAGTTTGCTCATCTTGGTTCGGGCGACCGCATTCTCAAGCGTCGTCAGTTTCTGCAGCGTACTGCGCTTCGTATCTTGCGTGTAGATGATCGCAGTGGATTCATCCGCTACGATAATCCAGTATTTCTTGTCATTGATCGATACTGAAGAAGCCATAATTACCTCATCCTGACGAGTTCACCCCAGCCTAGTTATGGTCCCCCGATGCTCCGGAAGCAACGGGTAGTTATACGTATTGATGCGGCTGACAGTCTGCAGAGATAGTGTGGTACTGGGTCAATTTACCCTATAAGGATGGCATGAGTTTTCAGCTACAGTTTTTCGGTGCCACGGAACAGGTGACCGGATCGCTATACGTAATTCGTGCGGGCGATCATACGGTGCTGCTGGAATGCGGCCTGGTGCAGGGCCGCCGCCGCGACGAGAAACGCAATCGTGATCCGTTTCCGGTGCCGGTTGGTGAGATTGATGCGGTCATCCTGAGTCATGCTCATATAGACCACTCCGGCCGAGTGCCATTGCTGACGAAGCGCGGCTACGAAGGGCCGGTCTATACGCAACACGCCACTCGAGCGCTGTGTGAAATCATGCTGCCTGACTCAGGTTACCTGAACGAGAAGGACGCCCAATGGCAAAACAAGAAGCGGGCAATAAAAGGCAAAGCGCTGTTGGAGCCACTGTACACGAGGCAGGATGCTGAGAACTGCATGGCCAACTTCAAGAGCATGGCCTACGACGAGGCCCTTGAGATAGTGCCGGGTCTGACACTTCGCTTTCATGATGCGGGCCACATACTTGGATCGGCTATCGTTGAACTCAACTACCAGGACGGTGGGAGGGTCAGGAGACTCGTATTCAGCGGCGATCTTGGGTATCGCGACGCACCGGTAATGAATGTTCCGGCAAGAGTCCGCGAAGCAGATGCCGTATTGATGGAAAGTACCTACGGTGATCGCCTGCACCGGCCCTTCGCGGAGACCATTGAGGAACTGGCCGGTGTCTTCGAGGTCGCGCGCGCGGGGCAGGGCAATATTCTGATCCCGGCATTTACCGTAGGTCGAACACAGGATCTGTTGTACTTGATGGCGGAGCATTATGAAGCGTGGGGACTGCGCGATTGGCATATATACCTTGATAGCCCCATGGCAATCGAGGCCACAGAGACCTACGCGAAATACCGACACCTCTACGGGGCAAAGTTATTCGGTCCCGATGCTCATTTACCAAATTTGCCGAACTTCCATGAGACGATGACCACCGAAGAATCGATGTCGATCAACCAGATTGAGTCCGGTGCCATTGTTATCGCGGGCAGCGGGATGTGTAGTGGCGGGCGCATCCATCACCATCTGCAAAACAACATCTGGCGCCCGCAATGTCATCTCGTGATCGTTGGCTACCAGGCCTACGGGACGCTCGGCCGTCGTCTTGTTGATGGTGTTGAGGAAATAAAGCTATGGGGAGAGAAATATCCGGTTCGTGCGAAAGTGCATACTATCGGCGGGCTCTCTGCGCACGCCGATCAGGCTGATTTGCTTGCCTGGTATTCAGCCTTTGAGAACAGGCCGCCGGTGTACCTGGTGCACGGTGAAGAACACGCACAGATTTCCCTGGCGGAGAAAATGAAGGTTGATTTCGATGCGCCTGTCTCCATTGCGTCTTATCAGCAGACGATTGAAATATGAACCAGGGTATTCGTCGAAATGAGTGATAACGCAGAATCAAGCCGCAAGATTCCGGAGCCAGCCCATCCTCTGCATCGCTGTACTCGCCTGCCGTGGCAAACGGTAAAGTCGACTCGGGACGACCCGGACGCGGCACAAAGAGTTGAACAACTCGTCAACAGTGACGTTTATCGACGACCGGATGAGGACATCCATTTTCTGGCTGAGGATGATGCGCGCGGCGTACGCCTGGAACTCGATTATCTGAAAGCGGAATTGCGCCTGCGAGAGGAGGGGATCGAGCAAACTATCGTCGTTTTCGGCGGTACGCGAATTCCGGAGCCGGCCGAGGCCAGCAGAAAGTTGGACCAACGGCGGCACGAACTGGAGGAGGATCCGGACAACGCGGCTCTCATCAAAAGCCTTGCCATTGCCGAGCGCGTCCTCGTGAAAAGTGACTACTACCGCATCGCCAGGGAGTTTGGTGCCATCGTGGGTCGATCCGGAAACGGAGCAGATGACTGCCGTGTGACGCTGATGACGGGTGGTGGGCCGGGCATCATGGAGGCGGCAAACAGGGGCGCGTTCGACGTAGGTGCCAAGAGTATTGGGCTAAATATCATCTTGCCGCACGAGCAGTACCCGAACCCTTATATATCGGACTCCTTGTGCTTTAGCGTGCACTACTTCGCCATTCGCAAGCTGCACTTTCTTCTCAGGGCCAGGGCTCTGGTTGTGTTTCCGGGCGGGTTTGGAACGCTGGACGAGCTTTTTGAAACACTGACCCTGGTGCAAAGTCGCAAGATCAAGCCGTTGCCCGTGATCCTCGTCGGCGAGAAATACTGGCAGCGAGTTTTCGACCCGGATTTTCTGGTTGACGAGGGCGTTGTCGATCCGGAGGACAGGGATTTATTTTGGTTCGCAGAGTCTGCTGAAGAGATCTGGGAGCAGATTAATCAATGGTACTCCAGGGCGGATAACGCCCTACTTGCGGGAGAGTAGGTGGTAGACCTGATACTGCCATCGTAACGGCCAGACGGTTAACGCCATCACCTGTAGCAACCGAAGCGGCGCTTTCTTCCAGCCCTCAAGTGCGATCCAGGACCACGACGCCATGTGCAAATCCTTCCAGCGACTTTCGGTCTGCAGGCCGCCCGCCCTGAAAATGTCGTCCCATTCACCCAGCGTGCGAACCTCTTCTTTCGCTGCAGTCTGGTAGGTTCCTTTGTATAGTCCAAGCCGTCGCGTCAGGAAGTCGGCGTTTGGCACCAGGATAATAAAGCGAGCATTCGCCTTCGAAACCCTGACCATTTCTTTTACCGCAGCAACCGGGTCGAGGAAGTGTTCCAGTGAACCCAGGCAGGTGATCAGATCAAACTGATTATCATCAAAGGGTAAAGTTTCGGCAGCACCGGCATGAAACTCACCCTCCGGCATGTTTTTCCGGCAAATATCGATAGCCTTGACAGACAGGTCGATGCCGCTCGGATGTCCGCCTAAAGCAGCAGCGGCCAACAACCAGTCTCCGGTTCCACAGGCCACGTCCAGCACCTTTTGTCCGGACGAGATAAACTTTTCGGCCAGTCGGTGCAGGTGTTTCGAGGGTGTTATCTCAACGCTGGCATCCTTGTAATAGACACTATCGTAGAAAGACTTGATTTCTTCGTGATCGGGCATCAGGACTCCAGAGGTGCGGCGGCGGGCGGGTCGCTGATAATGTGAGCCAGTTTCTCGCCGAAGCGATCCCAGTCGAAACGCTCGGCAAAGGACCGACACGATGCCGGGGAGGGCATCATACCGGGATCATCCAGCCCATTGATGAGCGCAAGCCCAAAACCTTCATAGTCTCCAGGCGCCAGCAAAAAGCCCGACTCGCCTTCAGCAATGGCATCACCGACACCACCAGTATTGAAAGCAATTGTGGGCAAGCCATGCGCTGCGGCTTCAACCGCCACCATGCCAAACCCTTCTACATCTCCAGCAACATCCAGCAAAGGAAAAACGAAACTGTCAGCCTCTTCATACGCGGCTGCGAGGAGATCATCGTCGACCCTGCCAGTCATGACGACATTATTTCCCAGGTTGCGCTCTTCAATGGCCGACTGGATGTCCTTAACGACACTGTCAGCCCGCTTGAGCGCATTCTCGGGCTCGCTGCCGATAATGACGAACATCGTATTCTCGTGTCGCTCGACGACCGCTGGCAAGCTGTGCCGAATAAACTCGGCCAGACCTTTTCTGGGAACCAGTCGCCCGGCCGATAGCAGCAACGATTTGCCTTCCAAGCCGTACTGCTTTCTGAATTCGTTTTTGGTCGACGACTTAACTGGCATGTCGACACCGGGATTGAGTACTACGATTTTTTCCTCCGGGATACCGGTTAGCCTGGCGAGCCTGGCCGTGTTGTGGCTATTTGCCACTACAATATCGGAGCGCCTTATGAAGGGTAGGAAAATGAATTGGTAAATCCGGCTTCTGACGATAAGGTCAAGGCCGTGCACAAACGTTACGCTCTTCATCGTGAACAACTTAGAGGCAATAACAACGGCTGGTGCGGTTAGCCCACTTCCAGCGATGCAGATTGTGTACTTGTTCC
>CAYUOY010000071.1:0-18676 GCA_964446495.1 uncultured Woeseiaceae bacterium
TGCGCACCTGAAGACCCTGATTGACCGCCAGCGCGCCGAGGTGGGTAGTGGCAACTCGCTGTTGCTCGACGGCGGCGATACCTGGCAGGGATCAGCGACTGCGTTGTGGACACGCGGTCAGGATATGGTTGATGCCTGCAACTTGCTCGGTGTTGACATCATGACCGGTCACTGGGAATTCACCTATCGCGATGAAGAGGTGATGCAGAACATAGAGCGCTTCAACGGTGAGTTCATCGCGCAGAATGTTCGGGTGACGGAAGAGGCGCTGTTCGACGGTGCATCGGCCTATGATGAGGATAGCGGCCATGCCTTCAAGCCCTATTCCATACGAGAAGTGGGTGGCCATCGAATCGCCGTGATCGGGCAAGCTTTTCCGTACACGCCAATTGCCAATCCGAGCCGTTTCATTCCGGACTGGACCTTCGGGATTCGTGACGATGATATGCAGGAAATGGTTGATCATGTGCGGGAGACCGAGAGGCCGGATGCGGTGATCGTGCTGTCACACAATGGCATGGACGTCGACGTCAAAATGGCCAGCCGGGTCAGCGGAGTGGACGCAATCCTGGGTGGTCACACTCATGACGGCGTACCCGAGCCCATCGTTGTCGAGAATTCCGGCGGCAAAACGCTGGTGACCAATGCCGGTTCGAACGGAAAATTCCTGGCCGTACTGGATCTCGAGATTGGCAACGGCAAAGTCAACGGCTATCGTTACCGCTTGCTGCCGATATTCGCGAATCTGCTGCCCGCAGATGCCGGCATGCAGGCCTACATCGACGGCATTCGGAAACCCTATCGGGACAAGCTGAACGAACCGCTGGCCGTGGCGGGGACGCTGCTTTATCGACGCGGCAACTTCAATGGCACATTCGATCAGGTCATTTGTGATGCATTGCGGGAAGTCGGCGACGCAGAAATATCCCTGTCGCCAGGATTCCGCTGGGGTACTACCGTGCTGCCGGGTGACACGATCACCATGGAGCGCGTGATGGACCAGACCGCCATGACTTATCCCGAGACCTATAGGCGGGAAATGTCTGGTGCTGAGCTGAAGACGATTCTCGAAAGCGTTGCCGACAACCTGTTCCACACGGATCCCTACTATCAGCAGGGTGGCGACATGGTGCGCCTTGGCGGATTGAACTTCAGTTGTGATCCGACAGCGAAAATGAATGCTCGCATAGCCGATCTGACGCTGGACGATGGGCGGATGCTGGATGCCACGAAAAAATATAAGGTTGCGGGATGGGCGACGGTCGGGTCCGAGTCCGAGGGGCCGCCTGTGTGGGACGTTGTGGCCGAATACCTGAAAGACCGCAAGACCATCACGGTGGACAAAGTAAACACCCCGAAATTGTTGAATGTTGCCAATAATGCGGGCATCGCCGACTATTCAATTCCGCTGGAGTAAGAGAAATGTGCATCCATTCAGGAACGAAAACAGGGTTGGCAATATTGCTGCTTTTGATACAACCGGTATTGAGTTGGTCGCAGGATGCGTCAGACAAAAAACCGTTTGCGGATGTGCACGTTGTGTTGCAACTGAGTGACCAGGAAAGGGAGTCGGTTGTTCTCGATGTTGCAAACAACCTCATCAAGCACTACGGCGGTCCGGATTTTGTCGATATCGAAATCGTAACCTTTGGCGCCGGTGTGCGCCTTTTGTTTGAGGATGGGAAATACCAGTCTCGCATCGCGAGCCTGGTCGACAACGGGGTTCGGTTCTATATCTGCGAAAATACACTCGATGCCATGGAACGGAAAAGCGGTATCCGACCGAAAGTAAATCCGCTCGCCTTGCCGGTACCGGCAGGCGTTGCAAAACTCGTTGACAGTGTTGCCGAAGGATTCACGCTGGTGAAGCCCTGACACGATCCAATTCTGATAGAGTTGCTGTTCAGCACTTCTTTCTGGGGTTCAGCTCAATTGGATCGGCAAAAAATCGTGCGCATAGACGCGCCGTACCTGATATTTACCGGTGATTGCGACGATGAATCCTTTAGCAAGACCGGCAGGGGCCTGGTTGATTGGCGACGGGATAAGGTCGCCGGGCAAATGCGACTTCCCGGGGGCACGATCGACCTGGAAATCCCTGAATTGTCGATGGCCGAGGCAACTGAGAAAGGCGTCAGAAGCCTGATCATCGGCATCACGCCCATTGGTGGGCAGTTACCGCCACACTGGTTTCCGCGGGTACTTGAGGCCATCGATGCGGGGATAGACATTGTCTCCGGGCTGCACTCCAGACTGGTCGACATACCTGAATTCGTCGCCGCGGCAGAAAAATCCGGTGCCAGATTAGTGGACATACGAACGCCACCAGCCGAAATTGCGGTGGGAACCGGTCGGAAACGATCAGGCAACCGAATTCTAATGGTGGGTACTGATTGTGCGGTCGGCAAAAAGTATTCGGCGCTGGCGTTGGCACACGCATTGACAGAGCTGGACATGAAGGCGACGTTTCGTGCGACCGGTCAGACCGGGATCATGATTGCCGGTACCGGCATTGCCGTCGATGCGGTGGTGGCCGATTTCATCTCCGGTGCGGCGGAAGCACTGTCACCTGATAACGACGACGATCACTGGGATGTAATCGAGGGTCAGGGTTCCCTTTTCAATCCGGGCTATGCGGGTGTGAGTCTGGGGTTGATACATGGCTCGCAACCTGATGCCCTGGTACTTTGCCATGAGGCCACGCTGACACAAATCCTGGGTTGGCCGGATTATTCCATTCCGGCCCTGGACGAGTGCATGGAAACCAGCCTGCGTATGGCCAGGCTGACCAATCCAAAAGTGCGCATGGGCGGCTTTAGCATCAACACCTCGAAGCTGGGGCCGGATGAGCGCGCCAAGTACCTTGCCGAACTGGCGGCAGAGACCGGTTTGCCTTGTAGCGACCCAATGGTCGATGGCGCAAGGCCAATTGCCGAGAACATCAGAGATAACTTTTAGAGAGGAAGAGCGGTGCAACTAAGTACACATATAGAAGAATGGGACCTTCAGCAGCCATTTCGCATCAGTGGACAGGAATGGCGTTCAGCCAGATGCGTGCTGGTTGAGATCGAAGCGGACGGCTGTATCGGTCGTGGAGAAGGGCATCGCGTCTACTACGTGGGTGAAACCATTGAGACGATGGTTGCGCAAATTGACGGCATTGCTGATCGGATACGCGATGGGATATCACGGGAGGACTTGCTGCAACTACTTCCAAGCGGTGGAGCGCGCAATGCCGTCGACTGTGCCCTGTGGGATTTAGAGGCCAAGCGAACCGGGAAGAGCATCTGGGAACTGGTCGGCATTGATCCGAAGCCGGTGACGACTGTGTATACCATCGGACTCGAGGATACACCCGAACAGATGGGTGCGAACGCGAAGGCGGCCAGCCGTTACCCCGTGTTGAAAATCAAGCTGAATGACGACCGGCCAGTGGAGCGGCTCGAAGCGATCCGACAGGCACGACCCGATGCAAAACTGGTCGTGGATGCCAACCAGGGGTGGAATTTCAACCTTTTGCAGGAAGTATTGCCGCGTTGCGCAGAACTGGATATCAGCATGGTGGAGCAACCCCTGCCACGCGGTGATGATGCAGCACTGGAAGGCTTTAAATCCCCCGTCATTCTCGCGGCCGACGAATCCTGTCTGGACACCAGCGAACTTGAGGTTGCGAGCAGCCGTTACGACATGATCAACATCAAGCTTGATAAGACCGGCGGTTTGACGGAAGCATTGCGACTGGCTCGCGCGGCCAAAGAAAAGGGTTGCAAGTTGATGGTGGGAAACATGATCGGGACGTCAATTAGCATGGCACCCTCATTCGTCGTTGCACAACTCTGCGATTTCGTCGATATCGACGGCCCGTTGCTGCTGAAATACGATCGTTTCGGTGGTCTGGAATATCAGGATGCCGAGGTGCAGGTCTTCGACTCGTCATTCTGGGGTTGAGCGCAGTGTGATCGATTCGGCTTCAGGAGGGGTATTCGAATGAGTGGCGTGTTTTCCGCTCGCTGGTTTCGAGTCTATATAGTGCCCGGCGCCGTCGTGCAATCGGTCATGGTCGGTGGCGGTTATGGCACGGGTCGCGAAACCGTCGAATATTTCACAAACTTCGGATTGCTGGGCGGAACTCTCGGTATCGGTGTCGCATTTCTTTTCATGGCGCTGGTGTTTAGCCTGACTTTCGAGTTCTCGCGTATGAATCGCGTTTACGACTATCGAAATTTCTTCAAGTTGCTTTTGGGTCGGGGTTGGGTGGCTTACGAAGTCACGATGATCATCTTCTTCGTGCTGGTGCTGGCCGTGCTCGCCTCGGCGGCTGGCAACATATTGCAGGATCACCTGCATATACCGTATTTTGCCGGTCTTGCGGCGATGTTGCTGTTCATCGGAGTTTTGACTTTCTACGGACGGGAACTCATCGCGAAAGTCCTTACGTTCTGGTCATTATTTCTCTATGTGGTGTTCATCACATTTTTTGTCATCGTCTTTTCGCAGTCCGGCGATGATATCTTGCGGCAAGTCACCGAGGGTGAAATCGTTTCGGGCTGGGCGACAAGTGGATTCAAATACGCTGCCTACAACATCGCCTCGGTACCTTTGCTGTTGTATGTCGTACGGAGTTTCGAGACTCAAAGGGAGGCATTGGTGTCAGGCGTGGTAGCGGCGGTCATCGCCCTGGCCCCGGGTCTGATTTTTCACATCGCCTTTCAGGCTTATTACCCGGCAGTTCTGCAGGAATCGATCCCAATCTACTGGATGATGCTCAAGCTTGGCACGGGTGTGCTGCTAATGGTCTATTCAATCATGTTGTTCGGCACGTTCATCGAGACCGGAGCCGGCATGTTGCAGGGAATCAATGATCGTCTTGATGCCTACCTGACCGAGAGTCGTGGCACCAGCCTGAGCCGGCCCATGCACGCCGCTATTGCCATCTCCGCGGTTACGGTCAGTTCGCTATTGTCCCTGGTGGGAATTACCACGCTTATCGCCTCCGGGTACGGCACGATCGCCTGGGCATTTTTTGCGATCTACGCCATTCCCATCGTGGTCATCGGTTTACCCAGGATTCTGAAAAACGGTACCCAATAGCGCTGTCATGGAAGAGCAATCCCGAGAAGTTGACTGGCCGAGTGTGCCCATGGGGAGCAAAGTTTTTGACGGTCTTGAAATCGTCAGCGCAAAAGGCGCCTACCTTTATTCCAGCGATGGCCGGAAGATTCTCGACGCTTCGGCTGGCGCCATTGTCGGCAATATCGGTTGGGGCAGGCAGGAAGTCGTCGATGCGGCGGCCGAGTCACTCGCGAATCTGACCTATGTACTGCCACCGCTCGCAACGGCAGACCGTCTGGCGCTGGCAAATCGACTCAGCAGGAACTGGTTGCCCGAGGGCATGCCCGCCATCAGTTTCTTTGGCAGCGGCTCGGAAGCCAACGAGGGTGCAATGCGCCTCGCGCGTCAATACCAGATCGCAAAAGGCCGTGAGTCGCGCTGGAAAATTATCGGCAGAGATGTTTCCTACAACGGTGCATCACTCGCGACGCTGGGCCTGGGTGGACACGACTCGCGCCGCAAAGGGTTCGAACCGATGACGCAGATGATGCCGCACGTACCGGCATGCTATTGCCTGCGTTGCCCACTTGGCAAAACCTACCCATCCTGCGCGGTTGCCTGCGCAACGGAACTCGAAGCGCTCATCGAGCGTGAGGGGGTCGAGACGATCGCCGGTTTCCAGGCAGAACCGATCACCGGGACCAGCGGTGGCGCACTTATTCCACCGGACGATTACTGGCCGACAATAGTTGAGATCTGCAAGCGACACGACATCGTATTGATCATGGACGAGGTGCTCACAGGCTTCGGACGTACCGGCGAACGCATGGCAATTGACCATTGGGATATCAAGCCGGATATCATAGTGCTGGGCAAGGGAATGAGCGGTGGTTATGCGGCGATGTCTGCCGTAGCCGCACGCAAGCATATAACTGCGGCGATGTCCGCCGCAGGCCTCGCGCCCATGTTTCATACCTATGGCGGTCATCCCAGCCAATGTGCCGCTGCTAACAAAGTACTTGAAATCATTGATCGGGAAAAACTTGTCGAACGCGTGCAGGAGCTGGGCCCGGTACTGAAAAAGAAACTCAGAAAACTGCTGGACAATCCCTACGTTATCGACGTGCGGGGCAGTGGTTTTTTCTACGCCATGGAAATCGTGCGGGACAAACAGAGTCGCGAACTTTTCCCGGCCGATGCAGCGGTGACATTCAAAGTAATGGAGGCCACCGTTGAACGAGGTGTGTTTACCTATTTTGGCGGTACCGGCTCAGTCCGGGATATTATCAACGTAGCGCCGCCGTTCATCATCGAGGAAAGCGAGATGGATTTGATCGTAACCGCACTCGACGAGTCGATTACCGAAGTATGCTCCCGCACCGAACAGGACCTGATGAGCTGATCCATAAAGATAGATAGTGGCTACCACAATCAAGGATTCGTGCGGTGAGGTCAGGCTCTGAGACCGTGCCCCGCAGGGATGCGGGGCCCGAGCTTACATGGACGTACTCGCAGCGGGTCTCAGAGCCTGACCTCACCGCACGAATCCGTAGCACGACGATCTAACATTAGCAGTCAGTCGTACCGATCCTTCAAGACTTTGAAAACCAACAAAAACAAAACCGCACTAAACGGAACCGCGATCCATAACCCCGTGATGCCCAAGGCACTTGGAACCGTAACCTCGCCATAATTGGTGACACTAATCAGCCCTTTCAACGCCGGGTAAACCAACGAGTAAATCAAGACCCCAACAAGCCCACCCACAATAGTAACGACGGCATCCGTCTTCCCCTCAGCAGCAGCAACAACACAAGTGCCCGGACAATAGCCAGCAACCGCGAAGCCAACACCGAAGATGAGTCCGGCGACGGCAATGCCGACGATATAGGTTGGCTTGATACTGAGGTTGGCCATGTCGACCAGATCAAGCGCATAGATAC
The DNA here is from genome assembly GCA_964446495.1 of uncultured Woeseiaceae bacterium. Taxonomy (GTDB): domain Bacteria; phylum Pseudomonadota; class Gammaproteobacteria; order Steroidobacterales; family Woeseiaceae; genus JAADHU01. The sequence continues at coordinate 6,996 of CAYUOY010000071.1, forward strand.
CGACGGTAGCAATGGCGATGCCCATCAGAATGAGCTTGATGATGGACATGTCTTTGAGGAGGAGCGTGCCAATGATTTTGTGGTAGCTGGAGGCACCGCCGAGTTGCAGGATGGCACCGAAGGCCATGCCGAGAATGAGTCCGAGAATAAGAAGATTCATGCGGCATTCCTCTTTTTGTAGAGTATGTGAGCGGTGAATATTCCGGAGGCGAAGATTGAGATGCCGAAGACGAATGAGCCGATGGTGAGTTGCGAAATGCCGCTCATCATGTGGCCGCTGGTGCAGCCACCGGCGAGGCGGGCGCCGAATAACAATAGCGCGCCACCGACAAAGGCGTGCATCAGACGTCGCGGCGAGGAGGCGCCGAACTGCGCTTTCCACATCGGTGGGAGGGCGGGTATTTCGCGTTGGCGAATGCGTTTGGTGATGAATGCGGACAGGCCGCCACCGAGAAACATGCCGATAACGAACATCCAGCCATAATCGATGGCCCAGTCACCCTTTTCGCCGTATTTGGCGAGGTACTCATTGGATTCGGCCATGTTTGGTGCGGCGCTGTGCAGAACGACGGCGTCTGTGACCACGTAGGAAGTGGATACGCCGACGGGTTTGACGAGCGCGGTCGCGGTAACGAGCAACAGGCCCAAAAGTAGCCCGGCTACTTTCCAGGACAGGACGGGTTCATTCGGCATGTTTGGTTCCCCCCAAAATTGTGCAACGTATATTAGCATTTTCGTATATAAGGTAAAGCTAATATTCATGCGGCATTGCAGCAAACGTTGTCATGCCGCCTTATATTATGTTAGAAAAAACTAATATAGGGCCACTGAAATCTCTCGACGGCCGAACAGAAAGGTGATCGATATGAAGACAACGGGCAACAAGACTGTTCGGATCGCGCTCGCGATCGCAGGATTCCTGTTTGCTACAGGAGCAGTAAATGCGGCGGAGGAATTCGGGATTTTCGAAACGATCCACCATTCGACCGTGTCATTCGAGGAAACAGCGACGGCCGTGGAAACCGGTTTACGCGCGTCGGGGCTTAAGTTGCATGTTATGCACGACATACGCGTGCCTGACGGTGTACAGAAGGCGCGAATCTATGTGCTTACATCACCGGAGTACCTGGAGGCGGCCAGCAATGAATCTCCACGAACCGTATCCGCACAAATACTGAGGGTGGCGGTTTATACCTTCGGTGAAGATTTGCAGACTTATGTCGATATGGCCAGCCCTCGCCCACACGCGATGGTTTTTTACGCCGGATCCGACCATTACGACGATCTCCTTCTGGCCGCAGACCAGGCAGCACAAACAATACGCGATGCAGTTTCGGCGGTACCGGGCGAGGCCCTTGCCAATCAGCACGGTCCGATGCGTACCGAGAATCACTATCGAAAATACAAAGGGGATGGGCCGGCGCGAATGATGACGAAGTTTCGCACTTTTCAAAGCAGCCAACTGGAAATTGGAACCGCGCCAGCCGATGAGTTTGATGAAACCGTTGCACGAGTTGCGGGCCTGCTCACGGCAGGAGAAGTTGGTGGCGCAGAGGATGCCAGTGGCTGGAATGTCCTGGCGCAGATTCCAATTGGCAAGGATAGTATTTACTTCGGCTTAACCAATGCGTACATCGAAGACAACATGATTCGTATCAATTCCCGATTTCGCAAGGATGGCAAGACCGAGAATGTGGCTTTCCCGGGCGTCGATCATGTCACGGCGTTGCCAACTGAAGTGCTGGTGATCCGCGACGGCGACGAAACCTTAGTGCTGCACTATGGACAGATGTGGCGTATGCAGCTTTATTTCTGGGATTCTGGTTACCGGGCATTTACCGCCAACATGGGAGTGCCGGGGACCATTGTAAATTCGATAGAGGACGCACTGGAAGAGTTGTAGAAATCGGTCAAAAATTCTTCCGTTGATCTCTTCAACGGGAGGATTGGCTCCTTCGCTCAGACGTTCTGTCCATAGTAATAGACGAGGTCATTCGAATTCCATTTGTTCGAAGACACGGCCTGCGTTCTTCTTCGCAAGATCGTCGAAAGTGTGTAAATGGGCGTATGCGGACTGATCGATCTCGTACGCGTCCTGCAGATCGCCGCCCGCATCCAGAAGTTCCTGCACCGCCTGCCGAATGAAAAGCAGGTAGTCTCGCGTATAGCGTCGAACCTGGGCCATGTTGGTGGGGTGGCCGTGCCCGGGGATGACATACAATGCCTGCAAGTCATCAAAACGCTGCCACGTCCGTAACCACTCAGCCGTTTGAGTGTCTTCAAATACCGGCAACAGACGTTCATTGAATGCCATGTCACCGCTGATCACCAATCGCTGTTTCGGCAACCATAGAATGAGATCTCCGGGAGAATGGGCGAGACCCAGCCAGAGTATTTCGATTCGAAACTCTCCGGAATCAATAATGCGAGAATCGCTCATTGTTTCGGTTGGCAGCGCAACCGTGGTGCCCAGCGCGCGTTCTTTGGCATATTCCCTAAGCCGCGCCAGTGCGGCGTGGCCACTTTCTTCAAACGCCACAACGGCCGCCTCGTGCGCCAGCACAGATACTCCCTGCTCAATCCAGTAGCCGTTGCCAAGCATGGCGTGTCCCTGACCGTTTTCGTTAACAACCAGGGTCACTGGCTGATCCGTGATTTTGCGAATTTCTTCATGCAGCGCCTTGGCTAGCAGATAGCTGGCGCCGCTATTGAACACAATCACCCCCTCGCCTGTCACGATAAATGAGAGGTTATTGTTGTGGCCAGCATTTTCATAGGTGGGCGGTGCAGTGGCACCAATGGCCGACCAGACACCCGGAATAAATTCAACCGGTTTGGCATACAGAACAGAGCCAGGGTATTGATCATCGATAAACTGATCGGCGTGCACCAGTGAGGTACAAATCAGGCCAATCCAAAGTAAGATTCTTGTCGTTTTGTGCATTTTCGGTGCTTCGATTCGTTGCTCGTGGCCGCCAATTCTCGCAGTGATGCTATCGTAGCGCGGGTACCAACCGCAATCTCCACGGGCGGGCGGGGTTGTCTGTGGGGTCGATTTATATTAGAATTTTCTAATATAACCACAAAAAGAGACCTGTCGGGCCACGGCTCGATACACAGGCCGATAAAGAGCATCCGGTATGAATCCAGACGTCAAAGCTTTTTTCGACGCAGCAACCTACACCGTGAGCTACGTCGTATCGGACCCTGACAGCAAGCAGTGCGCCGTGATCGACCCGGTCCTGGACTACGATGGGGCGTCTGGAAGAACATCAACCGAGTCGGCTGATGCCGTGATCGACTACGTGGTGTCCAACGGATTGAAGCTCGAGAGGATTCTCGATACGCACGTGCATGCCGATCATCTCTCCGGTGCGCAACATATCAAGAAAAAGCTGGGCGGAAAAATTGGAATTGGTGCCGATGTTTCACTGGTTCAAACGGTATTTGTCGGCGTATTCAATTTGCACGACGTGCCCACCGATGGCAGCCATTTCGATGAACTGCTGGCTGACAACGCAACGATTTCTCTGGGCAACGTCAACGGTCATGTGATGCACACTCCGGGACATACGCCAGCCTGTTGCAGCTATGTATTTGGTGACGCCTGTTTTGTAGGCGATACATTGTTCATGCCCGACTATGGGACGGCGCGCTGTGATTTTCCAGGCGGTGATGCAGGCACATTGTTCGATTCAATTCAGAGACTATTTGGGTTGCCGGACGATACGAGATTGTTTATGTGTCACGACTACAAGGCACCGGGGCGGGACGAGTTTCTCTGGGAAACCACCGTCGCCGAGGAGCGAGCTGAAAATATCAGCATTCATGCCGGAGTAACCAGGGAAGAGTTCGTCACATTTCGTAACGACCGGGATGCCACGCTGGGTATGCCGAAACTGATATTGCCTTCAATTCAAGTGAACATACGTGGCGGTCAAATGCCGCCGGCTGAAGACAACAATGTCAGTTACATAAAGATACCGCTGGACACACTCTAGGCATTGTGAAAAACACATAAATTATGGTCAGGTCCGCAACAACCGCTCAGCCAGTCGAGGTCGCATAATGCCAGTACCAATTCTCGCCTGGCCCGGCGCAATTGCGATCGGTGTTAGCCTCGGCTTGTTGGGTTCCGGCGGTTCGATCCTGACGGTTCCGGTCTTGGTCTATCTGATCGGGCAGGATGAGAAAGTCGCAATCGCCGGCTCGTTGTTTATCGTTGGTACCATCGCATTGGTGGGAAGTTTGCAGTTTCTCAGGGCGAAGCTGATTGACTGGCGCAACGTTTTCATTTTTGGCTTGCCTGGCATGGCGGGCACCTACCTGGGGGCAATGATTGCGGCTTTCGTTCCGGGCATCGTGCAACTCGCGCTATTCGCTGTTGTGATGTTACTGGCGTCTTACATGATGTTGCGCCCGGTCGATCTGGAGGTAACGGTACCCGCGCCTCGAGCGACCTGGAAGATCGGGGTCGATGGTTTGATTGTCGGCATTCTGACCGGTCTGGTGGGTGTTGGCGGTGGCTTCCTGATCGTCCCGGCATTGGTGTTGCTGGGCGGATTGTCGATGCATCGAGCCGTCGCGACGAGTCTTTTGATCATCGCGATGAAATCGTATAGCGGTTTTTACAAATACATTAGTGTATTGGACGATCAGAATCTGCAGCTTGACTGGAACACGTTACTGGTCGTGACCGGACTGGGTATTGCAGGTAGTTTCGCTGGTGCCCGGCTGGCGCATCGCGTGCCGCAGCAAAAACTGAAGAAGGGATTTGGCCTGTTTCTCATTGTAATGGGCATTTATATTCTCGCGCGTTCACTACCAGACGTACTCGGGCTCGCTGCCTGAATCGGAGCTTAGACGAGCATGCAAATCAAAAAAGTTTCCCCGCACTATTCGGTTGCCGAGCAACTGCAGGTATCGGATCTTGGTATCGCTGCGGCGCAAGGCATCAAGACGATCATTAACAATCGACCGGACAATGAGGTGCAGGGTCAGCCCGCATCGGCAGATATAGAGGTCGCCGCCAAGGCACTGGGGCTTGCCTACATCTACCTGCCAATAGTACCTGGCACGATTACAGACGAAAATGTCCAGGACTTTTCGCAAGCCTATGCCACTGAGATGGGGCCGATACTGGCGTTCTGTCGGTCCGGTACACGCTCAATATCGCTGTGGGCCCTGGCAGAAGCGAGAACACTCGATGCCGACGCGGTGCTTGCGGCGGCATCGCAGGCAGGCTACGACCTGTCGGGGATGCGGTCCACACTGGTTGCACAATCGACTGGAGTTGTTCCTGACAGCCAGATGGATACGGCGCCGGCGCGACATGATGTGGTCATCGTCGGCGGCGGTGCGGGCGGACTCGCAACAGCATCGAGCTTGCTTAAGCGCAATCCTGCCCTGGACATCGTCGTGATCGAGCCGAGTGACGCACATTATTATCAACCTGGCTGGACCCTGGTTGGGGGCGGTATTTTCGATCGCAAGAAAACTCAGCGAACGATGGCTTCGGTCATGCCGAAAGCGGTCAATTGGAATCGTGGTGCCGTTGCCACTTTCGAGCCTGAGAATAACTGTGTGATTCTAGAGGACGGTGATCGCATTGCCTATCGTGTTCTGGTCGTATCAGCCGGGATCAAGCTCGATTGGGATGCTGTTGAAGGTTTAACGGACACACTGGGCAAGAACGGTGTCACGTCCAACTATTTGTACGATATGGCGCCGTATACGTGGGACCTGGTACAGGAATTGCGCGACGGACGAGCGTTGTTCACGCAGCCCGCCATGCCAATCAAATGTGCGGGTGCTCCGCAGAAGGCGATGTATCTATCCTGCGATCACTGGCTGCGGAATGATCGACTCAAAAACATTTCGGTAGAGTTCCACAATGCTGGCCCGAGTCTGTTTGGTGTTGCCGAGTACGTGCCACCTTTAATGGAGTACGTCGGGAAATACGATATAGGTCTTTGCTTCGGCGAGAACCTGGTTGCTGTGGATGGACCGGCGAAAAAAGCCTGGTTTGACAAGGCCACTGAAGGTGGCGGTAGCGAGCGTATCGAAGTTGAATTCGACATGATGCATGTCTGTCCGAAGCAAACAGCGCCTGATTTCATCAGATCAAGCGCGCTAGCGAACGAAGCGGGTTGGGTCGACGTATCACCGGAAACGCTGCAGCACACCAGGTTCGGCAACATCTTCTCGGTAGGAGATGTCGCCTCGACACCCAACGCCAAGACCGCCGCGGCGGTTCGGGTGCAAGCACCCGTTGCCGCCGAAAACATTGTTTCGGTTTTGAATGCGCGGACGCCAAGATCGGTTTACAACGGCTACGGTTCCTGTCCGCTAACCGTGGAACGGGGCAAGATTGTATTGGCCGAGTTTGGCTATGGTGGCAAACACCTGCCAAGTTTCCCGCAATGGTTCATAAACAGCTATGAGCCGTCGCGTCTGGCGTGGATATTGAAAGAAAAATTGCTTCCCGATATCTACTGGCACCTCGTCTTGAAAGGGCGGGAGTGGATGGTAAATCCGGAAATGTTGCCGGAGTCCCCGGCACCGCATGAGGTGAGCGACACTAACTAACAGTCTGTTCGAAAACCCTCTTTTCGATGGGCTGCGTACAGTACAAGGGTGTACTGTCATTCTGGAATGGCGGTGTTACAAATACTGCGGATAGTTTTCCACGAGCGGTCAGGCGGGGCAGTTTCAGATCAGCAGTGGTCAGCACTCAATAAAATTCACCGGCACCTCGATGACATTGGTCGCCAACCCACCGCGAGAAGTCTCTTTGTACTTCTCCTGCATATCATGGCCCGTTTCACGCATCGTATGAATGACCTTGTCCAGCGACACGAAATGCTGGCCATCGCCACGAAGAGCCAGCCGCGACGCGTTAATGGCCTTTACGGATGCCATGGCGTTTCTCTCGATGCAGGGGATCTGTACCAGGCCGCCAATTGGGTCACAGGTGAGACCAAGATTGTGTTCCATTGCAATTTCCGCCGCATTTTCAACCTGTGCCGGGCTGCCGCCCAACACTTCGGTCAAGCCGGCAGCCGCCATCGAGCAGGCCGAGCCAACTTCACCCTGGCAACCGACTTCGGCGCCGCTGATTGACGCATTGCGCTTGAACAACATGCCAACCGCACCCGCGGTTAGCAAGAAACGGACAACACCATCCACGGATGAGTTGGCACAGAATCGATCGTAGTAGTGCAAAACGGCTGGAATAATTCCGGCGGCGCCGTTGGTCGGTGCAGTCACCACACGGCCACCTGCTGCATTCTCTTCGTTGACAGCAAGGGCGTACAGATTGACCCAGTCCATGATGGTCAAAGGGTCTCTGAGGGCGGCTTCCGCCTGACTGCTTAACTGTTGGTGCATCAAGGCCGCGCGCCGCTTCACCTTCAGGCCCGGCATCAAGCCGGTGGTTTTGCAGCCTTTCGCAACGCAGTCCTGCATGGCCTGCCAGATAGTAAGCAACTGCTGCCGAATCTCTTCCTCGTCCCGCCAGGCGAGTTCGTTTCTTAGCATCAACTCGCTGATGGAAATATTATTCTGTTCGCACAACGCAAGCAGCTCTTCGCCGCTGTCGAAAGCGAATGGCAATTTTCGGGACGACTCGACAATGACCGGGCCGTCTGTTTTGTTCTCGTTGACAACGAAACCACCGCCAACCGAGTAATAAATTCGTGACATCAATTCGCTGTCATCCGCGGCTCGCGCGACAAACTGCATGCCGTTCGGGTGTCCCGGTAGCGACTCACGCTTTTCGAATACAAGATCGTTGTGGAGATCGAAGCCTATCGAGCGCTTGCCCAGCAGCATTATCGATGCCTGCTCCCTGATGGTGACCATTCGTGCATCGATACCCTCGACATCAACTGTTTCAGGTTTCTCGCCCTGCAGGCCGAGAATGACGGCTTTGTCAGAACCGTGACCGCGGCCTGTTGCTCCAAGAGAACCGTACAATCGAATAACCACACGCTCCGCCTTGTCCAGCAAGTCGCCTTCGTGAAGGCGTGTGACAAAGCGATGCGCGGCACGCATCGGACCCACCGTGTGGGAACTGGACGGCCCAATGCCTATCGTGAAAAGTTCAAAAACGCTGACGGCCAAAGGTGCTTACTCCGCGGTGTCGGTTAAGAGCACGCGCACTCTATACCCAAAAAGAGAAATAAACATAGATTGTCGCCACGAGGCTGAGAATAACGGCAGTCGCGATGACGTCTTTTCTATCCCAACTCTCACGCACGACATTTCGATCGATAGAGGCGAACGTGAGTCCCCGAATCTGTTCCTGATCGGGCTCCTCTGAGGTATACGACATGACGATGATGATTGCGCTGCAGATCAGAAACAGCACGCCCGAGAAATACAGGAAATTGAAGTCACCAATGGCGGCGAGAACAGCGGGATTTTCCATCTTGCCCGCGCCAAACAGAGCCTGGATCGTCAATTTCAACATGCCCAGCGCAAAACCAAGCCCCAAACCCCAGACGGCACCACGATTGTTGATGCGGCTATTGAACAGACCAAAGAGGAAAACTGCCGTAATGGGCGGAGCCAGGTAACCTTGCACACTTTGCAAATATTGATACAGGCCACCCTTCGAAATCATCGGCATAACGGGAATCCAGAGCAGACCGAGCACCACGACGACTCCAGTTGCCAGTCGGCCTACCGTGACCAGGCGTTGCTCAGTCGCTCCGGGCCGAATTTTCTCGTAGATATCTATCGTAAACAGGGCGGCCGCCGAGTTGAACAGCGACGAAAGTGAACTCATCAGGGCGGCCATGATTCCTGCGACGACCAGCCCACGCAGACCAGCCGGCAACAGGGAGGCGACCATGGTGGGAAAAACCTGATCGCCGACCAGATCGCCCTCGGCATTGCTGGGAATAGCAAGCAGACCCTTGCTGTTCAACGCGGCTCCGATCAAGCCGGGTATCAGAAAGATCAGTACGGGCCAAACTTTCAGGAAGGCACCGAACAGGGCGCCGCGCCGAGCTGATTTCAAATCCCTGGCGGCCAGTGTTCGCTGGACAATGTATTGGTCCGTACACCAGTACCAGATACCGACAATAGGCGAGGCAATCAGAATGCCGAGCCACGGAAAGTCGGGATCGGACAGAGGCCGCCAAAGCGCGTACTGGGCGACATTTTCACTCGTAAATGCCTGCAATTCTCCCCAGCCACCGAGGCGCTCGAGACCGAAATAAGTTATCGCGGCAGAACCGATCAGGAGAACCACAGCCTGTGCCGAATCGGTATAGAGGACCGCCCGCAAGCCACCCGTCACCGTATAGAGTCCGGTCAGGATGACCGTCGCAATGGCCCCGACCCAAAACGCGTTTTCCGGCGATCCGAATGTATCCGGCAGCAAAGTCTGGAACACCAGCGCTCCGGCATACACGGTCACCGATACTTTCGTCAGGACGTATGCCGCGAGCGATACAATGGACAGGATCCAGCGTGGTCCGGGGCCGAACCGTTTCTCCAGGAATTCCGGCATCGTTAATACCCTGGACTGGTAATAGAACGGCACAAATACCCAGGCAAGCAGGACCACAATCCAGGCATGCAGTTCATAGTGGGCCATAGCAAGGCCGGTCGATGCGCCCTGGCCGGCGAGCCCGACGATATGTTCGGAACCGATATTGGAGGCGAAAATCGACGCTCCAATAGCGAAAAACCCCATGTTCCTGCCGGCCAGAAAGTAGTCAGTGGACGTGTTCTGATGCCGGGTGGCGGCAATAACGATGCCAAGCAATATGGCAAAGTAGACGCCGATAACCAGCCAATCCAGCGAGGTCAGTGTACTCATGAAGTTCTCATCCCCTGCCAAATACGTTTAAGATCGCCATTGCGTCGTGATGCACGATCAACTCACGTGTTTTTCTTTTTTCCATCATACCGAATGAAAGGTGCTGAATGGCAAGTCAAGGCCGGCTAATCGGAGAAGTGGCGTGAAAGATGCTGCGAGTCGTGAAGATAAAATCCTGCGAGTGCTGATTCTCGAGGGCTCTGCAAACCTCTTTGTGTTGGCACTGAAGTCACTGGTCGGATTCTCGACAGGGTCGATGGCCGTAATTGCCGATGCGGTTCACTCGTTAACGGATGTCATCAATAACATCATCGCCTGGATAGTCGTTCGGGCCTCGAATGAGCCCGCGGACAGGGAACACCCGTATGGCCACAAGAAATTCGAAATGCTGGCGGTGTTTGTGCTGGCGACGCTGCTCGCAACTATTGCGATTGAAATCGCTATTCGGTCGTTAACACGCGAGACATTGCAACCGCAGCCGAGTGCGTGGGGTTTGTACCTGATGATCGGCGTCCTTGTTATCAATATCACCATAGCGACCTGGGAACGCTACTGGGCCAGGAAACTTGAGTCACCCATCTTGCTGGCTGACGCAAGTCATACGTTCGCCGACGTGCTGACAACGATCGTCGTCATCATTGGCTGGCAACTTTCGGTGCGCGGCTATCCATGGCTGGATACGGCCTGTGCACTGGGTGTCGCCGCAGTGATTCTCTATCTTGCGTTGGGACTTTTTCGGAGCGTCGTACCGGTACTCGTCGATGAAATGGCCATTGAGCCGGAACAACTGACGACCGCGATCGGCACGGTGCAAGGAGTGATCAAGGTGCCCCGGGTCCGGTCTCGCTGGGTGGGTTCGGATCGCGCGGTTGACGTCATTGTGACGGTATCGCCTTCTCTTTCGACGGTGGAATCACATGCCATCGCGGATGCGGTCGAACATTTGCTCGAGTTACAGTTCGAGGTTGCTGATATCTCGGTACATGTGGAACCGGAGCACTAACCCGGGCCAGTGACGCATTACAAGGTCTTCACGACGCGTGGAAGAGGGCGGTCTCGTCGTTGCCATAGGTGAATGTCGCAATAGATGGGCACACTGGAATTGCTAAAATGGATTCAAGCGCTTCTCACGGGAAAGGAAAATGATAGACATCGAATCGATCATGAGTACCGAACTGATTACGGTACCACCGGATGATGATTTGGAAACGGCGCGCGCATTGATGCATAACCATCGTATCCATCATCTTCTTGTTGTCGAAAGCGGAGCGAAACTGCTGGGAATCCTGTCGCTGAGCGATCTGCTCGCCGCTACGGATTCGTTCCTGAGGGAAGAGGAGAGTCGTCTTCCTCCGCGGGATATCAAAGTGCAGGAGGTTATGATTACCGATCTTGCCACTGTCGATGAACATGCGAGTATCCGTCAGGCGGCATTGTTTCTTGAGAAGCACCACATTGGCTGCCTGCCCGTCGTTACCGACGGTGAGCTACGCGGCATTATCACGGACACCGATTTTGTCGGCGTAGCAATAAACTTGCTGGAGCAGCTTGAGGCGATGGAGCCTGCCGATTTAGAGGATGTTGACTAGCAGTTTGTTGAAAAAACAAGCCGTGGTTGTTTCAAAAGTCTGGCAGGTAACTTCTGCCTGTTCGAAGTGGTCGTACCTGGGCTCATGATCCAGGCTGGTTCTATCAGCAATTAGTTAGTTGTGAGGCCTGACGCGCGATCAGGTTGGACGAGTGCCTGACCCTGCGGCGTCAAATATCACCAGCACCAAGACAATCAGTTCTCCGGTCGCACGATCGACAGAGTTCTGGAATCGCCTCTATCGCGGGGGTCCGAAGCAGG
>CAYUOY010000072.1:0-18532 GCA_964446495.1 uncultured Woeseiaceae bacterium
CCGCAGGGATGCGGGGCCCGAGCTTACATGGACGTACTCGCAGCGGGTCTCAGAGACCAACCTCACCACACGAGTCCGTAGCACCACAACCCCAACCACCTCCAGGCGACAGCCAAAAAAAAGCCCCGACGAATCGGGGCTTTCTTAGTACTGCTTGGCGAGAGCGAATGACTTACATCATGCCGCCCATTCCGCCCATGCCGCCCATGTCAGGCATCGCTGGTGCACCACCTGCATCGTCCTGCGGTGCATCGGCAACCATTGCTTCGGTCGTCAACAGCAGACCAGAGACAGAGGCTGCATTCTGCAATGCGAAACGCGTGACCTTGGTCGGATCAAGGATGCCGGCTTCGATCATGTCACCGTATTCACCGGCGGCTGCATCGTAACCGTAGTTACCCTCGCCTGAAGCAACTTCGTTCAGAACAACGCTCGCGTCGCCGCCGGCATTGATGACGATCTGTCGCAGAGGCTCTTCGACGGCACGGCGCAGGATGTTGATACCAACATTCTGGTCGTCGTTGTCGCCCTTGAGCTTCGAGATGGCAGCCACTGCACGAATCAGTGCAACACCACCACCAGGAACAACGCCTTCTTCAACAGCAGCTCGAGTTGAATGCAACGCGTCTTCAACACGTGCTTTCTTTTCTTTCATCTCGATCTCAGTTGCGGCACCGACCTTGATTACGGCAACACCACCGGAGAGCTTGGCTACGCGCTCCTGCAGTTTTTCCTTGTCGTAGTCAGAGCTGGACTCTTCGATTTCAGCATTGATCTGTTCAACACGACCCTGGATGTCTGTAGCTTGGCCTGCACCATCGATAATGGTGGTGTTTTCCTTGGTGATTTGAACTTTCTTCGCTTCGCCCAGATCTTCAATTGCGGTCTTCTCAAGAGAGAGACCCACTTCCTCGGAAACAACCTGACCACCGGTCAGTACGGCGATATCCTGCAACATTGCTTTGCGACGATCACCGAAGCCCGGAGCCTTAACGGCAGCAACTTTGACGATTCCGCGAATGTTGTTCACGACCAAAGTAGCAAGAGCCTCGCCCTCAACGTCTTCGCAGATTATCAGCAAAGGTCGCCCAGACTTGGCAACGCCTTCCAGAATCGGCAGCAGATCGCGAATGTTGGATATCTTTTTGTCAAACAACAGAATCAGCGGATTATCGAGCTCAACACTCTGGCTCTGCTGATTGTTGATGAAGTAAGGAGACAGGTAACCACGATCGAACTGCATGCCTTCTACCACATCCAGTTCGTTGGCAAGGCCTGAGCCTTCCTCAACAGTGATGACGCCTTCCTTACCAACTTTCTGCATGGCATTGGAGATTATCTCACCAATCTCGACATCCGAGTTGGCGGAGATGCTGCCGACCTGTGCAATCGCTTTGTGATCTTCACAAGGCTTGGACAGCTTCTTCAGCTCATCGATGATAGCGATCGTTGCTTTGTCGATACCGCGCTTGAGATCCATAGGATTCATGCCAGCGGCAACCGACTTCAGACCCTCGCGGAGAACCGCCTGGGCCAGAATTGTTGCTGTGGTCGTGCCGTCACCCGCGACATCAGAGGTCTGGGAAGCAACTTCCTTAACCATCTGTGCGCCCATATTTTCAAACTTGTCTTCGAGCTCAATTTCCTTGGCGACCGAAACACCGTCTTTGGTGACGGTCGGTGCGCCAAAACTCTTGTCAAGCACTACATTGCGACCTTTGGGACCCAGGGTCACCTTTACCGCGTTAGCCAAAACGTTCACACCTGCAAACATTTTCTGGCGCGCGTCGTCGCTGAAACGAACTTCTTTAGCAGCCATTTACTTTTCCTCTAATAAAACAGAATTCTTCAAAATCAGATGGGTTGAACGACTAGCCCTCGATAACGGCCATGATGTCGTCTTCCTTCATTACCAGAAGCTCTTCACCGTCTACTTTGACTTCGGTGCCGCTATATTTACCAAACAGCACTTTGTCGCCGGCTTTCACATCCAGGGCCCGCAGCTCACCAGAATCCAGGATCTTGCCATTACCTACGGCAATGACTTCTCCCTTGATGGGCTTCTCGGCGGCCGCATCCGGTATGACGATGCCACCGGGGGATGTGCGCTCTTCTTCCATGCGCTTTACGATGACTCGATCATGGAGCGGACGAATATTCATCGGTTAGTTCTCCTATAAATTATTGATTTATAACTTAATGTTGCAATTATCTGGGCCAAGAATTATTAGCACTCGGCCACAACGAGTGCCAATGATAGGGACAGAGAAATAAATTTCAAGGGCTGCAGTGAAGCAACTGTCCCGTATCGGCTCCAGGACCGCCGCCAGACGGAAGAAATGGGGGCTGGTTCGGTGACAGGACCGGCATTGGCCGGTATCCTTCAGCCGCATAAACAAGTGCCTGCCGGTCGCAAATGGCACACCGGCAAGTTGTTCACATAATGTGGTAACAAATGACCCTTGATTGCGGTCTGATTGATACCCATAACGTGCAAATCCATTTGCAGCCAGGGAAGACGGAAAACGATGCAAACCCTTTCAAAAATAGCGAGACTGATGGCCATGGCGGCCATTTTGTTGGTGAGCCTGCCCGCGACAGCACAGGATGAGGACATCCTGCACCCGGAAGAGGCATATCGCTATGCCGTCAGCGACACCGGCTCTGCTATTGAGATCGACTGGGCCATCGAAGACGGCTACTACCTGTACCGGAAAAAACTCTCGTTCCAGAGTAATACCGACAGCGTCAGGTTCGGCAACATCGAATTGCCGGAAGGCCTGGATCACGAGGACGAGTTTTTTGGCGCGCAGCAAGTCTACCGTGACCGCTTTTTCGTCAGCATCCCCTATGAAATAGTGGGAGCACGTCCGGATTCGATGCAACTGGTACTTAAATCGCAGGGTTGTGCCGACATCGGGATTTGCTACCCACCGCAAACCTGGACCAGCGATGTGCGCCTGATTGCCGCCGCCAGCCCTTTGCCTAAACTGACGCTCGGCGGCGCCGGCGGCAGTCCAGAGTTTCTGCCAGTTGATGAGGCCTTCAAACCGATCCTGATCGCCGCCGATGGCAACACGGTTGAGGTCGCCTTCCAGATCACGCCCGGTTATTACCTCTACCGTGACAAGATTTCTGTCAACACCGCATCGACCGTCGCACAGCTCGGCCGTCTTGAATTGCCCGCGGGTGAGAAAAAATTCGACGAATGGTTTGGCGAAATGCAGGTTTATCACGATGACGTTTTCGCCACCCAGCCCATCGCGCGCGGCACATCCGATGCGATGGAGTTGACGCTGGCGGTTGGTTATCAGGGATGTGCTGATGGCGGCCTTTGCTATCCGCCGCAGGTCCGGGACCTGACGGTCTCGCTGCCGGCTGCAACGGCTGTGACGACTCTGGCAGCGGCCAGCGCGGCGCCCGTATCAGAACAGGCGAAACTGGCGCAACTTATTTCCGCGTCAAGCATCTATCTGGTCATTGCCACCTTTTTCGGCGCGGGTCTGTTGCTGGCCTTCACCCCTTGCGTACTGCCTATGGTACCGATCCTGTCCGGCATCATCGCCGGCGAGGGTGACGACGTCAGCTCAGCGCGTGGCTTCGGACTCGCCTTGAGCTATGTCATGGGCATGGCGCTGGTTTACACCGCGGCCGGAATTATAGCCGCGGCTGTCGGTCTGCAGATGCAGGCGATTTTTAATGCCCCCTGGATCCTGATTTTATTCTCCGGACTTTTCGTGGTTCTGGCACTCGGCATGTTCGGCATGTTCGAACTGCAAATGCCCTCGGGATTGCAAACCCGGCTGTCCTCGATTAGTGGCAATCAGAAAACCGGCACAGTGATCGGCGCATTCATCATGGGTGCGCTCTCGTCACTCATTGTCACGGCTTGCGTCGCGCCACCGCTGGTAGCCACCCTGACCGTCATCGGTCAATCGGGCGATATGTTGCGTGGCGGCACTGCTCTGTTTGCACTGAGCCTGGGCATGGGCGCACCGCTGTTGCTCGTCGGAGCGTCGGCCGGCAAGTTGCTGCCAAAGGCCGGTCCATGGATGGTTGCGGTGAAGAACGGTTTCGGCTTTATGATGCTGGGACTCGCCATCTGGATGTTGTCACGCATCATCCCCGGCACCGTGACACTCGCATTGTGGGGTGTGCTGGCCCTGATGGCTGGCGTATTCCTGGGCGGCCTGACCACGATTACGTCCGGTTCCAGCGGCACCGACAAGCTGGGCAAAGGCTTTGGTCTGATTGCCGTATTGTACGGCGCCATTATGCTGTTGGGATCCCTGTCAGGCGGCCAGAACCCGCTGCAGCCACTGGTTGCCTTAAGCGTCGGCGGAACGGGCGCGACTCACACCAATAATGAACTCCAGTTTCAGCGCATTAAGACCGTAGGCGATCTTGATCGCGCGCTCGCCAATGCCTCGAGCCAGGGCAAGACCGCAATGCTGGACTTCTATGCCGACTGGTGTGTGTCCTGCAAGGAAATGGAGGCCTATACCTTCACCGATGCCAATGTTCAGCAAACCCTGTCGAACACCGTTTTGTTACAGGCGGACGTCACGGCAAATGATGAGCAGGATCAGGAACTGCTGCAACGGTTTGGCGTCTTTGGTCCGCCAACGATCATCTTCTTTGGCAATGATGGCCTGCAGAGAAATGGTTATGAAGTCGTTGGTTACATGAAGGCAGAAGCCTTCACAGCGCACATTAAGCAGGCATTTTCATCAACGCCCGCAGTCTTTACCACGGCAAAAACAGAACTATGACATGAAAAACAAACTTGTAATGATTGGCATCGGGATGCTCGCGATTGGTTTCGGCGGTTATTTACTGCAATCGAATCTGGCTGAGAAATCGAACCCTGCAATCGAGAGCGCCAATGCTTCGCTGGCCACCGGGGACAACAAGCTTCAGTTCCAGCTTAAGGACGTTGACGGCGTTCTCAGGCAATCGTCTGAATGGGACGGCAAAGCCCGACTTATTAATTTCTGGGCAACCTGGTGCGCTCCCTGCCGACGAGAGATTCCGCTGTTAATAGCCACCCAGGAAAAATTTGCCGCTGACAACTTGCAGGTCATCGGTATCGCGGTCGACTTCCCGGACGAAGTCGCCGCTTACGCCGAGGAAGCCGAATTCAACTACCCCATCCTGGTTGGACAGGAAGACGCCATGGCCGTTGCAGAATCATCCGGTGTCGAGTTCATCGGACTGCCATTTACCATGGTGATCTCACCCGCTGGCGATCTGATCAAGACCCATGTCGGCGAGATCGTTGCCGATCACATCGACAAGATCACGACGGTGCTCGCACAGATGGAGCGTGGCGAGCTGGACCTCGACGGCGCGCGCAACGCATTGCAAACACTGTAAAATACGCAGATCTCGCCGAAATAACTGACGCAAACACCCGCGACCACACCGGAACCGCGCGAAGCCGATCACAGTTTCCGCAGAAAAACTGGCGTTTTTACGTTAAATTTGGCGTAAATCCCGAGAAAAGAGGTAGTATTGCGGCCATCTTCGGTGAATGAGCGAAAACTTCCCGCATGGCCAGCCTCCTTCTTATCAATGGCCCCAACCTGAACCTCCTGGGTACACGTGAGCCCGGCGTGTACGGTAACACCGGTCTGGCCGACATCGAGGCCGAGCTGTCTGCGACCACCCAGAAAGACGGTCACGACTTGCAGTGTTTCCAGAGCAATGCAGAGCATGAAATTGTGGACCGGGTGCAACAAGCGGGTACCGACAGGGTTGACTTTATCTTGCTCAATCCGGGTGCATTCACTCACACCAGTATCGCGATTCGGGACGCTCTGCTCGGCGTCGCCATCCCCTTTATCGAAATTCATCTCAGTAATACTTTTGCACGGGAAGAATTTCGCCACAAAAGCTTTTTCAGTGATATCGCGGCAGGTTGCATTGTTGGTCTTGGCGCTTTCGGTTATGAACTCGCACTTCGCGCCGCCATTCGGCAGTGCGGGCATGCTAAGGAATAATAATGGACATACGAAAAGTAAAAAAATTAATAGAACTTCTGGATGAGTCAGGCATTGCCGAGATCGAAATTACGGAAGGAGATGATTCGGTTCGTATCTCTCGTTACGCACCGGGGATGTCGCAAACCGCCGTAATGGCTCCGATCGCACAGGCTCCAACGGTGGTTGCGGCACCGATAGCTCCCACGGTCGCAACGGCTGCTCCTGAAACTGCAACGGCCGCTGAGGTGGAAGAGGATGGCTATGCCGTCACGGCGCCGATGGTTGGCACATTCTATTCGTCCACCTCACCCGGCGCCGCCCCCTTCGTGCAAGTCGGAGACCCGGTGAAGGAAGGTGATACCCTGTGCATTATCGAAGCGATGAAGATGATGAATCAAATCGAGTCTGAAATCTCCGGCACCATCAAATCGATAAAAGCGCAGAACGGCGAGCCAGTTGAATACGGACAGGCGTTGTTCGTTATCGACCAACACGCTTCCGCTTGAGCGGGTCGACACATCATGCTCGATAAAATTGTCATCGCCAATCGCGGAGAGATCGCGCTCAGAATTCTGCGCGCGTGCCGTGAGTTAGGCATCAAAACCGTCGCCGTCCACTCATCGGCAGACGATACCCTGAAACACGTACTACTGGCCGACGAGACGGTTTGTATTGGCCCGCCCGCCTCGGCAGACAGCTATCTCAACATGCCGGCCATCATCAGCGCCGCCGAGGTTACCGATTCCGTCGCCATACATCCTGGTTACGGCTTCCTGTCGGAAAATGCCGACTTCGCCGAGCGCGTTGAGTCGTCCGGTTTCGTTTTCATTGGTCCGCCGTCGCAGTGCATTCGACTGATGGGCGATAAGGTTTCCGCCATCAAGGCGATGAAAGATGCCGGCGTACCAACGGTGCCCGGATCCGATGGGCCACTGGGTGACAATGCGGAAGAAAACCAGCGCATTGCCCGGGAAATTGGCTACCCGATCATTATCAAAGCTTCGGCTGGCGGCGGCGGCCGGGGCATGCGTGTTGTGCATTCAGAGGCATCACTGGGCAGTGCCATCACGGTCACAGCCGCCGAGGCGCGAGCCGCATTCGGCAATGACACTCTGTACATGGAGAAGTTTCTCGAGCATCCACGACACATCGAGGTTCAGGTGCTCGCCGATAACCACGGCAATGTCATACACCTCGGCGAACGTGATTGCTCGATGCAGCGACGTCACCAGAAAGTTATTGAGGAAGCGCCTGCACCAGGAATCACAGAAGAGCAGCGGCAAGCCATAGGTGCGGTGTGTGTACAAGCTTGCCAAGACATGAATTATCGCAGTGCAGGAACCTTCGAGTTCCTGTATCAGGACGATGAGTTCTATTTCATCGAAATGAATACGCGCCTGCAAGTTGAGCATCCTGTCACCGAGATGATTACTGGCGTCGATATTGTGAAGGAACAGTTGCGCATCGCTGCCGGCGAAGCACTCAGTTTTACCCAGGAGGATATCCGCATCCAGGGACATGCCATTGAGTGCCGCATCAACGCGGAAGACCCGAAGACATTTATGCCCTCGCCCGGATTGATCCAGTTATGGCACGCGCCCGGCGGTCCTGGTATTCGCGTCGAAAGCCACATTTACAGTGGCTATCGGGTGCCTCCATTTTACGACTCGATGATTGGCAAGGTGATTGCGCACGGCAACGACAGACCAACGGCGATCGCACGTATGCGATGTGCGCTTTCGGAAATGGTCATTGAGGGAATCAAAACCAATATACCGCTACACCAGGAAATCTGCCAACACGGTGCCTTTCAGGCCGGCGGCACCGACATTCACTATCTGGAAAAGCGACTTGGACTATAAGACCCGTCGAAACCGCCGCTGTCAGCTCTACTGATCGAATGGATTGGCGTCAATTTGTCATGAACCTGGAATCACTGCATCCCGCCGAGGTCGAAGACGTGTTTACCCGCCACGGAGCGGTAGCCGTGACATTGAGCGATGCCGGAGACGCACCGGTGCTTGAACCTGCACCGGGTGAAACACCGTTGTGGGCCGACACCTGCATCACAGGCTTGTTTCCTGACAACCTGAATCTGGACCTGCTGAGGCAGGATATCCTGGAGTCCTTCGACCTTGGCGAGTTACCGCGTCATCGCGTTGAGGATCTTGAAGATCGGGTTTGGGAGCGTGAATGGCTAAAAGGCTTCAAGCCCATGAAATTTGGCCGCCGCTTGTGGGTAAGCCCGCATGGCCACAGCGGCCCATTCGATGACGACGTTGTCATCCGACTGGATCCGGGACTCGCTTTCGGTACCGGCACCCATCCAACCACCGCTCTTTGCCTCGCGTGGCTCGATTCACTCGACTTGCACTCTCGACATTTGCTGGATATGGGCTGCGGGTCGGGGATTCTGGCCATCGCCGCTTTGCTGCTTGGGGCCGAGACGGCGACCGCCATGGATATTGATTCACAGGCGATTACCGCCACCGCAAGCAATGCGGCGGCGAATCATGTTGCGGATAGCCTGACCACCACTCTGAACTACGAAGAATGTGCCGGCTGCTTTGACGTTGTGGTCGCGAACATCCTCGCCGGGCCTCTCGTTGAACTAGCCCCCGATCTGTCCGCAAAAGTCAGTGGCGGCGGGATGATCGCTTTGTCCGGCATCCTGGAAGAACAAGCCGACGCCGTGCGTACAGCCTACGAACCCTGGATTGAATTGGGAACCCCCGTCGTTGACGATGGTTGGGTGCTGCTGACCGGAACAAGGCGGTGAGGTAAGGCCATGTATACGCAATGTCCTGAATGCCACATCGCATTTCGCGTCACGGTGCAAGTGTTGCAACAAGCCGGTGGCCGGGTCCAATGCGGTGGCTGTAACAACCCCTTTAATGCGGTGGACTATCTTTCCGATGAACCACCGACATCCGACGCGGAGCACGACATTGACTCTGTGAATTCGCCGATCCCCAGCGAGGCGCTGGCGGACGAAGGCGACGGAGTTACCGACGAGGCTGGTGAAGACGATTCAGCACCCAGCTTCGAAGAACGTAACACGCAACTTCTCAAAGCACTCGACGAACTTGCCGGACCGGAGGAAGAACTTCGAATAGAGGACACGGGTATCGAGTGGCGGGTACTGGGCAAGGGACAGGGGCTAGCGGATGGTGCTGAGGAAGAGACAAAGGCACCGCAAGAACAGCGATACGATGACAGCACGCCGTTACCGGAGGGTTTTGGTGAGGAAGATCACGATGATTCGCCGAGCGCGTCCGCCCTTTGGTCACCTTCAGCAGACGGTTCCAGTGAAGAGCCGGAGAAACTGCCGTTACTTGAGGATGCCCAGGTTGACCTGACGCTGGAAGATCCGGACGAATGGCTTGACTTGCTTGACGATGCGCTTGACGAGAAAGCACGGGTTCCCGACGACGATATGGCAACAGCTTCCCAGCAACGCGACCTGCTGAACGACACCAGCAACGCGGCCCTGCGAATGGAGGCCGAGGAAGAACTCGCGGCCATTCACAATGAACTGTCATCGACACTGGAACCCCTCGCAGCAACTGCGGAGAACGAGAATACGCTGAGTGAAGAAGAAGCAGGTTCGGGTGATGTCGAATTACTGTCTGCTGAACGCGAATCGATTGCGACGCAGGACGACATAGTGACCGGGGAAGAGAACGGCGCTGACGACGAACAGGAACTTGTGAATCCGGAAGAGGAACAGCCTGAGGACGACTCGGAGGCCACCGACCTGGAAGAAGACGCGCCGGACGATGATGCGGACACCATCGACCCGGAAGAAGATGCGCTGGATGCGGATGTTGACGCCGTCGACGCGGAAGAAGATGAGCTTGAAGCGGATGCGGACACCGTCGACCCGGAAGAGGATGTTCTGGACGATGATGTGGACGCCATCGATCCGCAAGAAGATTCACTGGACGATGATGTAGACGCCATCGACCCGGAAGAAGATGCGCTGGAAGCGGATGTTGACGCCGCCGACGCGGAGGAAGATGAGCTTGAGGAGGATGAAGACGCCGCCGACGTGGAGGAAGAAGCACTGGAGGAGGATCCGGCAGAGGACGAATACGGTGTCGATGACCATGACCGTGACGAACAGAGCAGCGAAGATCGAGACGAGGCGCAACGCTCAGAAGACGAGCCAGCCGACGATCAGCAGGACACTGAAAATTCGGAAGGCGAGGATGAGGAAATTCCGGCTGATGATTTTCGCAGCCAGATCGCGCTCATTGAGGACTCGTTGGCGGATGAGTTGCTCGCGGATGATGAATCGGCACAGGATAACGACGGTGACGAAATCGTTATTGAAGAGACCGAGGTAGAAGAGCACGAGATTGAGAAGGAGTTGTTGTCACCTTTTGAGCAGGACTCGCGTAACGACGAGCTGGCCCCGGAATCGCCTGACCACACCATGAACAGCAAGATTCACGATGATATGCGTCGCGCGATGGAGGATGAACAGTTCGCGGCCACCATGGTGGGAGAGGACGGTTCGCCGATGATTGAAACCATCATCATGGAGGGCGATTTCGTTCGGGGCTCGATCGAGCCGGCCCAGGACGATGCCGAAACCGTCCTGCCTGGTGACCTTGAAGAACCAAAGTCTCTGATCGACACCTACGTATTGAGTCGTCGCAGCGCGACCGGCTCGCGTTTTTTCGGAATGCCCGGACAGGGCGCAGCCGCAGGCATTGTTGTATTACTGCTGGTTCTGGTTGGCCAGTACATTCATTCCTCCCGCGAATACCTCGCGACCCACGGTATGTTCAACCAGACTATCGGCCCGGTTTACCGCGCCCTTGGCCGGCCGGTCAGGCCCGCATGGGACATCAAGGGCTGGCAGTTTGAAACCACCAACGGCAGCACGGATGAAGGCGAGCAACTCCTGACCATATATTCAAGCGTCTCCAATCGTTCCAGCCAGGCACTGCCCTACCCGTTGGTTTATGTGTCCCTGACAGACCGCTGGGAAGAGATTGTCGGTAGCCGGGTGCTCGAACCCGATGAATACCTGGCCGGCAATCCTGACCCGAGCAAGCCGGTGGCACCGGGCAACAAATTCACTGCCGTGATAAGCATTGCGGCCCCGCCCGCAGAGGTGACCGGATTCAAATTGAATGTGTGTTACCGGGTCGGACCAGAGCAATTGAGTTGCGCGATAGAGGATTTCAAGTAAATAATGGCGCGCAGGAGCTACGACTCCGTTGACCCATCGTGTTTACCTGGATTTACCCGCCCTGTGAAAATTGGCCCATACCAACTGAATAGCCCCTTCCTGCTGGCCCCCATGGCTGGCATCACAGATGCGCCTTTTCGCAAATTATGCCGCCAGTTTGGTGCCGGTATGACCACCTCGGAAATGACTACGGCGGATATCAGCTTGTGGAACACCGCCAAATCACGTCGGCGACTTGATCTGGACATGGACAGTGAACCCCGAACTGTTCAGATCGCCGGTTCTGACCCGGCCCAACTCGCCCTGGCGGCCCGCCTGTGTGTGGATCGTGGTGCGCAGATCATTGACATCAATATGGGTTGCCCAGCGAAAAAGGTATGCCAAAAAGCGGCGGGGTCGGCCCTGCTGCGTGATGCGGCGCTGGTCCGGCAGATTCTCAAAGCCGTAGTAACGGCAGTCGATGTTCCGGTCACCCTGAAAATGCGTACAGGCTGGGATACCGATAACAGGAACGGTACGGAGATTGCGCAAATTGCCGAGCAAAGTGGCGTTGCGGCATTGGCTATCCACGGCCGCACACGTGCCTGTCGCTTCGGTGGTTGCGCAGAATTTGAAACCATAGCGCGCATCAAGGACTCGGTCTCGATTCCAGTTGTTGCCAATGGCGATATCACAACGGTGGAGAAGTCGCTTGAGGTTTTGCGCGTAAGCGGCGCTGACGCTTTGATGATTGGCCGAGGTGCGCAAGGTCGACCGTGGATATTTCGCGAACTGAATTACTTTCGCGAGACCGGCAAAATTGTCGAACCGCTGGCTATAAATAAAGTCCGTGATATTATGCTCGGCCACCTTGACAGCCTGTACCGGTTTTACGGGGAGACGACCGGAGTTCGGGTGGCTCGCAAACACCTTAAATGGTATTGCAACAGCCTGGCAAAATCAGACACGTTTCGATCACAGGTCATACGCGTTGACAACGCATCTGATCAGATACGCCTTACACAGGACTATTTTAACTGTCAGGCTGCACAGGAGACCGTCGCCGCATAGTCACTCGTGACCTGCGGGATACAACATAAATAACAACGGCTTGCCAGGAAATTTCGCAACGTGGGCAAAAAAACAAACACCAGGAATCCGGGTCTGAAGGCCCGGCAAAATAGTAAACCGTTGCGCCAGCACACTGAGGAAGCCCTGAACCAGTATTTCGCCAATCTGAATGGCGGCCGACCGGGCGACCTCTACCAGTTAGTGCTCGGCGAGGTCGAAGAGCCTCTTTTCAAAGCTGTCATGAACTACACCCAGGGCAATCAAAGCCAGGCCGCCGGCATCCTGGGCCTTAACCGCGGTACGCTGCGGAAGAAATTGAAAACCTACTCCATTGGCTAGGGAATCTCTGTCTGGGATGCCTTCATGTTGACCGTGCGCCGGGCGCTCATCAGCGTATCGGACAAACGCGGCTTGATTCCTTTTGCTCAGGGTCTGCATGAACTTGGTGTCGAGATTTTGTCGACCGGGGGAACGTGCAAGCAGTTGATCGATGCCGGTATTCCGGCCATCGAGGTCGCGGACAAGACGGGCTTTCCTGAGATTATGGGCGGACGAGTGAAAACCCTGCATCCCGTTATTCATGGCGGACTGCTCGGCCGACGAGGTCAGGACGAAGAGGTCATGGCCGAACACGGCATCGAAGCGATTGATCTGCTCGCCGTCAATCTTTATCCGTTTGAGGAAACCGTCAGTCGGGAAGACGTGTCGCTGGCTGATGCGATCGAGAACATCGATATCGGTGGTCCCGCCATGATTCGCGCCGCCTCAAAAAACCACGACGGCGTTGCGGTTGTCGTCGATCCGGATGACTATGAGGACGTCCTTGAAGCATTGCGCACCAATGAGATGTCCCTGTTGCAGCGTCGACGTATGGCCGCGAAGGCCTATGCACATACCGCGAGCTACGATACGGCGATCACGCGCTATCTGTCAGATCCGGACGGAAACCAGACGCTCGGAGAGCGATTTCTGCATGCCGGAGGTCGCATCAGCCAACTGCGCTACGGCGAAAATCCGCACCAGGAAGCGACTTTCTACCGCGATCAGGCACCGGTTGTTGGCTCGCTCGCAACGGCAAGACAACTACAGGGCAAGGAATTGTCGTACAACAACATCGCCGACAGTGATGCGGCGCTCGAGTGCATCAAGCAATTTGCGGAACCCGCCTGCGTCATCGTCAAACATGCGAACCCCTGTGGCGTCGCTATCGACGCTTCCATTGGTGATGCCTATAGACGCGCATTTTCGACCGACCCGACGTCGGCCTTCGGCGGCATCATCGCCTTCAACCGGCCGTTGGACGAGTCCACGGCCAGGGCCATTGTTGAACAACAGTTCGTAGAGGTCATCATCGCGCCGGAAATCGAAGCGGCGGCCCAGTCCGTACTGAGCGAGAAGCAGAACGTGCGCGTTCTTCGCACCGGACCCTGGGAAAGTAGCGCTGGCCTGCGTTTTGACTTCAAGAAAGTCTCCGGCGGCCTGCTCGTACAAACATCCGACGATGGCGTAATTGGCATCGATGACCTCAACGTTGTTACCAGGAAGTTACCCAATGAGCAACAATTGGGCGACCTTTTGTTCGCCTGGCGCGTGGCCAAATTCGTCAAATCGAATGCGATAGTATTTTGCAAAGACAACATGACCATTGGCATCGGCGCCGGGCAAATGAGCCGTATTTACAGCACCCGGATCGCCGCTATCAAAGCACACGATGAGGGTTTGTCGATCAGTGGTGCGGTAATGGCATCCGACGCGTTTTTCCCGTTCCGTGATGGCATCGATGCCGCGGCCGAGCACGACATAGCAGCCATCATCCAGCCCGGCGGTTCCATTCGCGACGATGAAGTTATCGCGGCAGCCGATGAACACGGTCTGGCCATGGTATTCACCGGCATGCGGCACTTTCGTCACTAGTCGAGCGATGAAAGTACTGATCGTTGGCAGCGGTGGTCGAGAACATGCCCTGGCATGGAAATGTGCGCAATCGGACCAGGTGCACGAGGTGATCGTCGCCCCCGGCAACGCGGGAACAGCCCTGGAAACCGATGTTCGAAATATCGCCATTGCCGCGGATGATATCGATGCGCTGGTTGATTTCGCGGAGCGGGAAGCCATCGATCTGACCATTATAGGGCCGGAGACGCCGCTCGTAGCCGGTATCGTTGATCGCTTTGAACAGGCGAATCTGGCCTGCTTCGGGCCGAGCGCCGCCGCCGCGCAACTGGAGGGCTCCAAGTCATTCAGCAAAGAGTTCCTGTACCGACACGACATTCCGACCGCTGAATACGCCTGTTTCACCGAGCTCGAACCCGCGCTTGCGTACATTCGATCCAGGGGCGCGCCTATTGTTGTCAAGGCAGACGGTCTTGCCGCCGGCAAGGGAGTCGTGGTTGCCCGGACCCTCGACGAGGCCGTCGCCGCCGCACAGGACATGCTCGGTGCTGGCTGTTTCGGTGACGCTGGTCGCCGCATCGTCGTCGAGGAGTTTCTTGAGGGAGAGGAAGCCAGTTTCATTGTAATAGCCGACGGTGAAACCGCACTGCCATTGGCAACATCGCAGGATCACAAGGCCCGCGACGACGGGGATAGCGGGCCAAATACCGGCGGCATGGGCGCCTGTTCCCCGGCACCCGTCGTCACCGGGGCCATGGAGGATCGCATCATGGAGTCCATTATTCGCCCGACCCTCGCCGGGCTTGCGGCAGAAGGAATGCCCTATCGCGGTTTCCTCTATGCCGGACTTATGATTGCCGCGGACGGGACCCCCCGTGTTCTTGAATACAACTGTCGTTTTGGCGATCCGGAAACTCAGCCGATAATGTGCCGGTTGAAATCAGACCTGGTCGAGCTATGTGCGGCAACGCTCAACGGCACACTGGATGTACAGAAAACGGAATGGGACTCCCGTGCCGCGGTTGGGGTTGTCATGGCCGCCGGAGGATACCCCGGTGACTACGCCAAGAATCGGGTCATCTCCGGACTACCGTCCGTTGAACAAGGCGATGGTAAGGTCTTTCATGCGGGAACGATGATTGACGACGAAAAAGTGGTGACAACCGGGGGTCGTGTATTGTGTGTCGTGGGCCTCGGAAATAATTTTACGCGGGCAAAAAGCCGAGCCTATGAAATGGTCGACCAAATTGGATGGGCCGGCGAATTTCATCGCCATGACATCGGTCATCGTGCTGTCCGTCGCGAAAAATCACCAGACCGGTAACTGAAAATGCTAAGCCCTGAAGCAGCAAGCCTGATGATCGCCGAGTCAATGCCGCCGCTGGGCATTGAGCGGGTTGCGCTGGCACAGGCGCGTGGACGGGTCTTGCGGCAGACGGTTTGTGCCGAGCGGGATCAGCCGCCCTTTGACCGCGTGATGATGGACGGCATAGCGGTCAGCTTCGCCGCAATCGATGGTGGGCAACGGCGCTTCCGCATTGCGGCAGCACAGCACGCGGGCGACCCCGCGCTGGCACTCGGCGATCCGGATAACTGCATCGAGGTGATGACGGGTGCGGTTCTACCACAGGGATGCGATTGCGTCATTCCGGTCGAACGACTGCAGGTAACAAAAGGTGTCGCTGTTATCGAAGACAACTACGCAACCCAACGCTATCGTTTCATACATCGACAGGCGTCCGATTTCCCGGCGGAAACCGAGGTGCTGACACCGGGAAAAGTTCTTGCGCCAACAGATATTGCCGTTGTCGCATCCTGCGGAATTGAGCGCATCGAGGTGAGCCGCCTGCCCGGCGTCCGCGTGATATCAACCGGTAATGAACTCGTCGCCGCTGGCAGGCCCATCGAGCCACACCAGATACGACTTTCCAACGGGCCAGCGCTGGTCGCAATGCTGGCAGACCAGGGTTTCTCAGAGTGTATTCACGACCACCTCGCCGATGATGAGCAGTTGCTCGCGAATCGAATCGGGGCACACCTGGCGGCGGCCGACGTTCTCATATTGAGCGGCGGTGTTTCCATGGGCAAGGCCGACTTCGTACCAGAGGTGCTCGCAAGACTGGGCGTTGTTAAAGTGTTTCACAAGATTAGCCAGCGGCCTGGCAAGCCCATGTGGTTTGGAACAGGGCCGCGTCAGCAGGCTGTGTTCGCCTTGCCGGGCAATCCAGTCTCCGCTCTTGTATGTTGCCGACAGTACGTACTACCTGCCCTGTATCTGGCGAGTGCCCGCCACAAACGCCCGGTCGAATATGCCAGCCTCGCCGAGACGGTCGTATTCAAGCCGCCATTGACCAATTTCCTGCCTGTCAGCGTGCGAGTGGATGCCAACGGCATGCGCCTGGCGACACCGGTCAATACCAATACCTCAGGTGATTTTGCGGCACTAAGCCATACAGACGGTTATATTGAACTTGCCATGGAACAGACCACGTTCGAGGCCGGGAGCGTGCTACCCCTGCATCGATGGGATACGCCGTAAAAGAAAACTACCGGCCGCGTCTATAGTTCGGGATATAGGATGGCACGGATCGCTCTTCTTTCATGGCGGGGTCCGGGATCTCTTTGGCTGCCGTGAGTTGCAGCGGCAGCACGCCCGTCCAAAAACCAAGCCCGAGATCCTTCGCGGCATCCTGTGGCGGCCCGGAACGGACTTTGACGCTCGCCTCATCGATCGGCACTTTGATCACCGTGGTGGCGGCAATCTCCTTTTGATCTGGCTGGCGGCTGTCGTCCCATCGACCCGGTAGCATGTGATCAAGCAACGCTTTGAACGCAGCTTGCTTCAGCTCAGGATCGACGAGCAGCGTTGCTTTGCCAAACACCACCACGGAACGATAATTCATCGAATGTGAAAAAGCTGATTGAGCCAGGACCAGGCCATCGAGCAAGGTCACGCAAACGCTGACATCGAGCCCTGCTTCGAGACGACCGAGCCAGCGACTGGCGACCGCACCATGAAGAATCAGGTCATTCTCCATGCGTGCATAGGTCATCGGGATGACCATCACGCCATCGCCGGCATCCAGACCCACGTGCGCCACCAGACCCTCGTCGAGAATGGCGTTGGCGATGTCGCGCTCATAAGACGCACGTTCATCGTGCCGCGTCATGGTCGTTTTATCTGTCCTGGAGAGTTCCGAACTCATGCGACTGTCCTGGCACTTAAGTCTTAGCGCTTCATTGCCTCGAAGAATTTTGCGTTCGTCTTCGTGTCCTGCAATTTATTCAGCAGGAATTCAACGGCGGCCAGTTCATCCATGGGATGCAAGACCTTCCGCAACACCCACAACTTCTGCAACTCGTCCGCGTCGGTCAGCAATTCTTCCTTACGCGTACCGGAGCGGTTGATGTTAATGGCCGGGAAAACGCGTTTCTCGGAAATGCGGCGATCCAGATGAATCTCCCAGTTGCCGGTACCTTTGAATTCTTCATAGATGACTTCGTCCATCTTCGAACCGGTATCGACCAGCGCCGTCGCCAGGATCGTCAGACTGCCACCTTCTTCAATATTACGGGCTGCACCGAAAAATCGCTTCGGTCGATGCAACGCGTTTGCATCGACACCACCGGTGAGAACCTTACCGGATGACGGAACAACAGTGTTGTAGGCACGCGCGAGTCGTGTAATCGAGTCCAGCAGAATGACGACGTCTTTCTTATGCTCAATCAGCCGTTTCGCCTTTTCGATCACCATTTCGGCCACCTGCACGTGGCGACTCGCCGGCTCATCGAAGGTCGAGGATACGACCTCTCCACGCACGCTGCGCGACATCTCGGTGACTTCTTCCGGACGCTCGTCGATCAACAATACGATCAGCGACACATCCGGATTATTGACTGAAATGGCCGAAGCAATATTCTGCAACAACATCGTCTTACCGGCTTTTGGCGGCGATACGATCAAACCGCGCTGCCCTTTGCCGATAGGTGCGATCATGTCGATGATGCGCGCCGTAAGATCTTCGGTGCTGCCATTGCCTTGTTCAAGTATGAGTCGCTGATTGGGATGCAGCGGCGTCAGGTTTTCAAACAATACCTTGCTGCGGGTGCTCTCGGGCGCATCGAAATTAATTTCACCGACTTTCAACAAGGCGAAATAGCGTTCGCCATCTTTCGGCGGCCGAATGAGCCCGGAAACCGTATCGCCGGTGCGCAAATTAAAGCGTCTGATCTGGCTGGGCGATACGTAGATATCGTCCGGACCCGCAAGATAGGAGCTGTCAGCGGCTCGCAGAAAACCGAAACCGTCCTGCAGAATCTCCAGCACGCCATCGCCATAGATATCTTCCCCGGCTTTGGCGTGCGCCTTGAGAATGGCGAAAATAATATCCTGTTTACGCGC
>CAYUOY010000073.1:0-18500 GCA_964446495.1 uncultured Woeseiaceae bacterium
GCAGTATGGGCGGGCTCGCCCACGCGTTACGTAGCTTCAGGTGCTGGTCTACGTATGTTGGTGGAGGTTCAAGTCCTCTTCTGGGCACCAAATAAACAGGGCCCCCTTTTAGGGGGCCTTTTTGTTTGGCCTCCGAACTTTCAGAAGATCAAAGACAAAGCCGCGATTGCACGCCAGCTGGAGGCACCATCGGGCCTGGTAACGTTGTAGCCTATCTGTCCGTAGGCTTGATAGGTGTGCTTACCGATCATGAACTGACGACCCGCCCCTCCGCCGATCGGAACGGTCCAGCGGTCGTCACTCGCCGCAGTCCAGTCTGCCTCGATCGTCCAGTTCGTTATGAAGAACCCGTTTTCCGGCAACAAATAAACCGCCTGATACTGCAAATTGAATTCATTGACTTCCTGCGAGCCGGATCCGGCAAAATCCCACACATTGTCGAACAAGGCGAAAATCGACCAATTGCCAGGTTGAGCACCGATGATCAGGGCGGGACCGGCTGCCCACTTACCAGCGCCACTGATATCTCCCGTGGCCGTTGGTACTTGCAGGGCCGGCCCGAAGCCCCAAATCAGCTTGCCCTCGTTTGGCGGCACGAAGTAGCCAAAGAATGTCGAGTCACCAAGACCAAAACTCCGATCATCTCCAGGATTCATAGCCGGTTGAGACACCACTGGAATAATTCCGTAGGTCATCACTTTCCATTTCTCACCGACAGCGAATGGGAATACTATTTGAACAGTTTCTACTATTTCGGTTTTTCCAAGCACCCCGACATCTGGAAGTATGTCCGTTTGAAGAATCATCTCCCTCAGGTCTCCCAGAGGATTGTGCGCTTCCTTGGCGATTTCGGCTGCCGAAAGGTCACTGGTCCCACTAGCTTGCGCCGGATCGTCCGAATCCTGCGCGGCGACGTTTGACATGAGCAACGCGAGGCCAAGAAGAATCATCGGCTTCACTAACATACACATGCTCCTGATTCGATCTGTGGTCAACCATCAAAAGCCGGGGCTGAATGACCAGCTCCGGCTTTGATGGCATCGCAAGGTTTACTTCGCTTTGACAACGCCCGGCAGTTCGTACTGCCCGTTAAGAACCTCGATATCAGGCTGATACATGCGGAACAACATGTAGAACGGTTCCGCCGGCGCCGGCAGCCAGTTGCTCGCCTTATCTTTACCAGGAGAAGCATTCTGAATGTAGATCGTAGTCGAACCATCCGAATTTGCCTTGAGGTTGTCAGCGCTGCCGATCTTGTAGCGGTTGATCGAGTTTTCAGTCATCAGTCGCTTCTTGGCGTCGTACATCGTCGTTGACCAGAAAGCGCCGACTGGTGGCGTTTGTCCTTTGGCAAATGTCAGCGTGTATTTGCTGCTCGAACCATCCAGTACATTCCCTGATGTATCTTTGAATACACCCGGGTAGTAGGCCTCGATCGGCGTGTTCACAAACATTGCTTCGAACCCAACCGCCGCGCGAAACAAGTAGTCATTACCAAAATAATTGGTCAACACTGGAGAGAGCTGCCAACCGTTCACTTCTTTGCCCATACTTGCCGCCTTCGCGTCGAGCATGGCTTCACCATCTGTTATTGCCCGGGCAAGGGCTTTCTTTTCCCCATCGCTGAGGGCGGACGGATCGAAGCCATGATCGACCGAGATACCAATGTTCTTGAGCAGGCCCAACAAACCATCATCCGAAGCCGGAGCCCCATTGAGTGCGAGCGTGTCACCCAATTGCTCGAAAAACGCCAGATCGCCAGTGTATTTCTTGGCCGGGACGACCGTTACTTTCGGCGGCGTATACGACGTGCCGGACTGACTAAGAGGTGTCATGGTTACTTGTCGTTGAATAGCGTTGACTGTTGAAACGTCCTTCTGCGACGCGACAAACCATCGACCAATGATGAAGCCGGTCGGTGTCGGGGTGTCTACTCGAATAACACCATCGGGCAGCTTACCGGTCCAGCCCGGCGCCACTAGCGCATAGCTCTGATCCTGAGCGCCCATCGTCCGAGTGCTCGCATAGTGAAAATTGTTCGTGTAAGCGTCGATAAACTGGAAGGTGTAATAGCGTCCATTGGAGTTCGGGATATGCAGGATGTAGGGTTCGACCGAAGAATCGAACCATGTTACCGAGTACTGTGTGTCGCTGTTGCCTGACTGGACCGCCGAAAACTTCGGTCCAAGCATTCCCCAGGCATTCGCGACCTGATTTACCGGCGCAAATAGCAGGCCGGATTTGTTGAACACATCGGGAGTAACCGGCGCGTCGCCTCCCTTGGTCATCGCGTCGCGGCTCTTTTGCATGACCACCATCGGGTAACCCCAGATATAGGCGGTGACTCCGAGCGAATAGGCCTGTTGCGATGCTGGATCGCTCGACATCGCGGATGTCTGTTGCTCTTGTGCACACGCCGTTACGGAAAGGCTAAGAAACAGGCCAACGAGAATCGTGCGTCTTAAGATTATCTGACGAAAACTAAACATCGTGAATTCCTCATTGATTTTAAACATTCGCGTGCGCTATAGATATTTCAGTTTGCCTGCTTGATCGGCGGCACCTTCCAGGTCTTATCCAAAATCGTTTTACCCGGCCCGTAAGTGCGCAGCACTGGCCAGAAAGGCCCTTCAGGCGCAGGCAGCCAGTTGCTCTCCTTATCCTTGCCAGGAGATTTAACCTGCATGTAAAGGGTGATCGAGCCGTCCGCGGCTGTCTTCAAACCAAGCGTTGCGCTACCGATTGAATAGCGGTCGATCGGATTATCAACCAGCAAGCGCTGCGGCAGCTTGTACATGGTCCAGGACCAAAAGTTTTTCGCCGGTGGTATCTGGTCCGCTGAAAAAGTTATCGTGTAGTTATGTTTGCTGCCGTCGAACAACTCACCCTTCTCGTCTGTTGCGACCGCAAAATAGACCGATACTTTTTTAACATTACCAAATATTCCGACCATGACTCCTAATGCGCGGTCGAAATAGTCCTTGTCCAGATCCTTACGAGATCGGAAAAACAAGCTGGGGTCCGTGATGTTGCTCTCGGCCTTCCTTAAGTCTGCCAGAGCATCCTGCATTCCGGCGGCAATCGCGGCCTGCACGTCCTTACCCAGTGCTGCAGAATTCCAGGTCTTGCCCGCCCCGAGACCAATCCTGGCCATGCGGTCCTGCACCGGTTTGTCCTGTGCGTTCGGCGTTGTGTAGGTCAACAGAAAATTCGTGTAGGTCCAGAACGCGTCCGTCAGTTCGGCACCCTCTTTCCATGGCATCCATTTGACCGCCGGTGCGGCCTTTGGCGCAGGCTTACCCAGATAGGCGCTAAGGGGTTGCACCTTGTATTCATGCTGAATTTTCTGCACGTTGGGCAGGTCCTTCGGCTCGAGCAATTGTGTACGGGTCAGCGACCCGAGGAAATCAGAATCACCCTGAATAACACGTTTCACTCCCTTGGGCAGTTCACCCTTCCACGACGGTGATGCCAACAATACGTTTACCCCATCGTTGCCGTCATCAACCGATCCGGCATTGCCAATCACAAAGCCCCAGAGGTCGTCCCACTGACTGGTGTAGAAACGATCCTTTTCTATCTTCGGCATTGTGAGTACCCAGGGTTCAGCGCGAGTATCCACCCACGTATAGGAATACGGTGAATCGTTATTTGGCGACACGATGTCCGTGTCTTTCGGCGACGATGTTCCCAGGTGCAACCAGGTGCCGAAGCCGCCCCGATACGAGTCGGACTTGGTGTCTATCGCCTGCACGTACATGGTGCGATACATCATCACCATTGAGTAATTAAAGGTATAGGCTTCCTTCGCGATGGTCCGGGCTTCTGCCGGCGTTATTTTGTCCTGCGCAACGACCAGCGGCGACACTGACAGCATGCACAGTGTGGCGGCAATTCCGATCCAAGACCTTGTTCTGATAGCTTGATTATTCATGGTTATTCACTCTTCTGACTCCGGCGTCAATGAATTCTCCACGATGAATGTACCCCCCCCCGCTATTCCCGGCTATGAGACCTTGGTCCCATACAACGTGATTCGACGACGGTGTAGCTCCGGCTAGTCACTGTGATTTTCTTGTGGATGCTTTAACGATCCGCACTTAGAATCAATCAGGTTAGGAATTCGGCAACAGCAGTCTGGCTGCTATCCCCACAGATAACACATGGATACTGCCCACCGTTTGTTAACCTATTGTTTTCCCGCAGTATGGGCGGGCTCGCCCACGCGTTACGTAGCTTCAGGTGCTGGTCTACGTAAGGAGATGGTCAGGCCGCGAGTACTGGACGTAAATCTCGCGTTTAAAACGCGAAGATAACTGGCCGCGCTCCGCATCTGTCAAATCAGAATAAGACTATTTTCCAGCAAGTTTATTGGTAGCAAGAACGGCTTTTACTGACTCAATATAAGCAATTATACCTGCTATGGCACCTACGATGACAGCTGCGGCTACCCGTGAGACCTCTAAGTTTGGAGATATCTGTACGATGATTCCACCAATACCATAAATAACGAGAAAATTAATTAGGGCCCAGAACAACCCTTTTTCCCATGCACCTTTTACCCAGGTAGCTCCGTCACTCAATGAAGGGGTTACTTCTCCTTTAACTCGTTTCTTGATGGTGGTTTTTGTGGTAAGCAGCGATATAACGAAGGCTATAATCACTGCCGGGGCTACAAGTGTGCCCATCAAGGACTCTGCTCGATCCATGCCTTCCTCAGGTCGATGTGAATGTCCTGACCCTCGCCACTACGCTCCTTCCAGATCGCAGCCTCGGTCACCGCATTGGCCGCCAGGACGGCAGCGGTCGCCGCGCCGACCTTCATGACGGTCTTGCGCACCGGTTCCTTGCCGGCAAAGGTCACCTTGCCGCCACTGTCCTCGATAGTCATGCCGCCACTGTCCTCGATAGTCATGCCGACATCGCGAAGTATGTTGTCGGTAACCTTGCGCAGGTCGTCGTCATTATTTACGGGTTGGTCGGTGATCATCGATCATAACGCCTTATCTTTTGATGGTCTGACAGGTGGTAATGCTTCTTCTTCACTTATATATATGGCTCAAATTAATTAGCCCCAGTTTTCATGCCAGCCGGCGTGTACCAAATCGCCGATGAGTAAGCGCGCTCCTGGATGGTTGCCGGCACTGTAGTTGGCAACGGCAAATTATTGCGAGCCGAGTCGTAAGTGCTCCAGCGTGGTGTCGGAATCTCAAGAACACGTACGTAATAGACGGCCTTTATATTTGGGTCAAAGTCCGGGTCTGTCCACACAGTGCTCAACAGATTATCGCCGATGCTGTTCTTGTAGGTTGCCGTCTTGACGTCGACAGTGTTACCTACGGGTGGCAGCTTGCCCGTTGCCTTGTCAATCTCGCGCTTATCGGACCATGCGACATCGTAGACCTTGTCTTCTGGCCAACCGGTCGTTGGATTGGTCCAGCCCTTAACAATCTGAATACGATCAAGGTTGCCACTTTCGGGATCTTTCTGCGCCCAGACAGCGAAGGTAGGAGCCTTACCATCTTTTTTACGTAGATCGCTACCCATGGGAACACCGTCTTCATAGGCTTCCTTTACAAAATCTTTGTCTTCAACCAGGTCATCGTCATAGTCCCAGCCGCCGAAGAAGCGTAAGCGAATAAGCGTACCCGTTGTGCCGTAGGTCTCTTTGCTTTTCATCCCGTTAAAGATGCCCTCACGGGTATTTTCATTGGCCCAAACCGCTGTAGTGCCGGCGCTGGAAACCACATAACCGGCCTCACCCGAAGCATTATTTGAAGAACTCAGACGTTTTTCAGGTGTGTCGTCCTGATTACCGTGGGCACCTTTCCAATCCCACTCTTCATTACCCTGATAACCGGAGTGAACGTCCGCACCCGACACGATACCCATTTTGTAGGGGTTATAGCCGACTTCCGTTTCAAGCTTCATACCCATAATCAGACCCTGACGGATAAAGCCGTTGGTGACCTGGCTGGGATGATCGAGGCTGATCAGGTTGTTGAACGGCTCGAAACCGGCAAATTCATCATTAGGGGATAGCAAGGGATGAGATTCAGAGTTGCCCTTGGTCTGGTGAATTTCGGTTAACGGCTCATTTTCCTGCTGGCGCCTCGCATAACGAGCATCAATGGGATCACCGTTCATCTTGGTTGGTGCATACATCAAGCCGTTGGAAACGTTGCCGTTATGAGGGATAGCCAAAACGTCGATGCCCTGAGCACGCTGAATTTCCATATAGGTCCAGAGATCCTCTGGCTGGACGGATTGAAATGACGAAAACGGCATCACTGCTGCTTTATCCTTGAAAAAGACGTTACGGTGCATGTTCTGGCCACCCGGAATCGAGGTCCACTCATAGGCATAAAGCGTGGTGAATTTGCCGGGGTCATTATATTTGTCAGCGACCTGAGTGAAATCATGCCAGTTGTTTTTCAGAAGCACGGGATCAATGAACGCCTTGACCGGATCGTTGGCAGCAATAGTCGCGATGATGTCAATCGCTGCCTGTTGGACCACCTTGGGATCGGATGAAGCCATCCGCTTTGCAAGGGAACTTTTGGACAGCGAGTTTTTCGGATCGGCCATATTTTTAAAGACACCGTAGTATTCGGAGTGATCGGTAATCGCCACGAAATCATAGGGAGTCTTGCGTTGCATTTTTTCGCCGGTAGTGGACAGCTTGCTCGGCTTACCAATAGCAAATTCGTAGGCCTCGGCCCAGGTTCCCCGAACGCCAACCGTGTAGGCATCGAACGAATTTTGCGTGTGCATGTGCTGCTCACCAAAATAGACGTTTTTGAGTGGGTTCGCTTTGCCCGAACTGCGACCGGGTTCGCCGATGGAATCTGCCGCTATCGCATTAGAACTAACTAGTGCCGAACATAAAATTGAAAAGATAAATACAATTACCTGGTTTCTCATCGTCTTGTCCCTCATCGTTGTTGTTGAATTTAGCCACGCCCCTCACATACCGTCCATTGGACCTTAGTCCTATCCGGTCGGCGCGATGTACTTCGAACTGTGGTATTTCGAAGCGTTCCAACAGCACGGATATGTCGCCCACCGCAGCGGACAACTAGGACCAAGGTCCGATATACAACTCTGAAACACGTTGATATCTTCGTTTTGCCTTCATCTGTTGAGTGCGCCTGCCAAACACGCCCATTCGCTCTCTGCAGGTAACTGGCCAACGATATATCCCTCAATGAAGGAACCAGAGCCATGTTGATAACAAACAAGTACCTGGCGAGAACAGCTGGACTTCTGATCATTTCAGTGATGGCAAGTGTCAGCTGCGTGAAACAAGAAGAGCCTCAGGCACAGGACTTCGACCTGGTGATCCTGAACGGTCGGGTCATGGATCCCGAAAGTGGGCTTGATGCCGTGCGTAACGTGGGTGTCAGGGACGGAAAAATCACCGCTGTTACGGAGCGTCAGATCTCAGGCACGGAGACCATCGATGCCAGTGGGCACGTGGTCGCGCCCGGCTTCATCGACACGCACCACCACATGATGTTAGTGCCCTTCGGTAGAAAGTTGGCGCTTCGGGACGGGATCACGACACCGCTGGAGCTTGAGGTTGGAGTCCTGCCAGTCGATGTGTGGTACGACAGTATGGAAGGTCAGTCGCAAACAAATTATGGCGCTACGGCCAGTATAATGGGCGCCCGCGAATCCACCCTGAACCCTAACTTCAAGTCGCCGGTCGGTGCATCCCTGTTTGACCTCGAAGATGCCAAAACATCCGGGGCCACGATGGATTGGTCTACCGGTATAGCGACGGACGCCCAGATAGACACGATCCTGTCCAAAGTGGAACAGGGAGTGAGACAAGGAGCGCTTGGCGTCGGCATTCCGACGGGCTACATGGTCGACGGCATTACCCAGAAAGAGACTTATGGCGCTCAGGTTATCGCCGGCAAGTACAATCTTCTTGTGGGGCTGCACGGACGATTCTCCGGCCAGAATCGAAGTGCAAGTGGCATGCTGGGGACGGATGAGCAGCTCGGTGCAGTGTTGGCGAGCGGTGGCGGCTTGATTGTTCAGCATATGACGGCGCAGTGCCTTGACTTGACGAAATACTGTCAGGAAATGGTCGACAAAGCCTATGCCAACGGCCACCAGGTCATTAGTGAGATTTACCCGTACACATACGGTGCAACCATTGTGGCTGCAGACTATCTCCATCCGGACAATTACAAGAACAACATGGGCCATACCTATAGCGACATTGTCGAGATAGCCACGTTAAAACCGTTGACAAGAGAACGGTATGAGTACCTGGTGAAGAATGCACCGTTCACCAGTGTCACGTTCAAGAACGCCACCAAGGAGGTTCTGGCCAGGGCACTGGCGCATCCGACCAGCCTCGTTGGCAGCGATGCGTTTCCTTATAATGCGAAATCAGATGGCTCTATGATTTATGATTGGGATACGCCGTACGATTCGGTCAACGGCCATCCGCGGGGCGCGGGGACCCATGCCGTGATACTGCAAAAGGTACGTGAGGATAACCTCATGCCATTGATGCTCGCGATCTCAAAGATGACGTACATGCCAGCCAGGTTCCTGGAAGACAACGGCATAACACAGATGGTCAACAAGGGCCGCATTAAAGTTGGAGCCGATGCGGACATTACGATTTTCGATCCCGCCACAGTTAAACAGGTTGCAACTCCCGCAAATGGAGGATTGCCTTCGGCAGGAATTCCCTATGTGGTGGTCAACGGCACAATTGTGGTCAAGGATTCCAAGGTGCTGAAAGACGTGTATCCGGGCAAGCCCATCAGACTGCCGGTACACAACTAGCTGGGGCCATTGCGTCTACAGATTCTAGTTTTTACGCGACTCTGATTAAATTGCAGGCGATGGACCGCTGCTGTCCCTATTGTTCGATCGAGCCCTGGGCAGGCACTTCAGTGCTTTCCAGCATCTCGTCCCAGTCGGTGCGCTCGGCCATCTTCTTGCGGATCACGGAATCGACGTAGTTGTTTCCCTGCCGCAGCTGCCAGCCACCACCGAGTGCTTTGTATACGGCCACCAGATTGGTAACGACTGCGCCCCTCGCCGCAGTCAGCGCATCTTGCCCCTGCAACAGCGAAGTCTGTGTATTCAGTACGCGGGTATAATCAACTGCGCCTTGCCGGTACTGCTCTATCGCGAGTTTCGTGGCCCGCTCGGCGGCAGCGACCGCGTCTGTCAGATACCCGACCTGCTCCTGGGTACGCAGGAATCCGAGCAGGCCATCCTGCACTTCGCGCGCCGCGCTCAGTACGGAATTCTGGTAGGCGACGGCCAGCTGCTGGAAACGAGCATCTTGCACGCGTACGTTGTTCTTGATGCGTCCGTAGTTAAATATATCCCAACTGAGGAAAGGCGTGAGGAAGCCCGTGCTGCTGCCCGACTTGAATTGATCAGAAAATGTCTCGCCGGCCAGTCCGAGCGAACCGGCAATGACGAAATGAGGGTACAGATCTGCCTTGCTGACACCGATCCCTGCGCTCTGCGCCGCGGCGGCCATCTCCGCCGCACGTACGTCCGGACGCCTGCGCAATAAATCCGCTGGAATTCCAACCGCGGCAGTTTCCGGGGCACGGGGAATGTTGCCGGCGCCGCCAAGAATTACCTGCAGATCACTCGGTGGCATTCCGAGCAGGAAACTGAGCGTATTCCGGCTAAGCCCCAGGCCCAGTTCGAGCGCCGGAATGAGCGCCTCGGTGTTGCGTAACAATGCCGTCGATTGCTCGACATCGAGTTTCGAGGTCGCGCCGAGATCGAAGCGAGTTTGGGCCAGGTCCAGCGCCTCTTTTTGTAGTCGGACATTTTGCCGCGCGTACCTCAATCGTTCTTCGAACGTGCGGATACTCGTATACAACGAGGCGATATCGCCCGTTAACGTAACGAGCAGAGCATCGTAATTGAGCATATTCGCAGCCAGGCTGGCATCCGCGGCCTGAATCCCGCGCCGGAACTTGCCCCAAACATCGGCTTCCCAGGTCGCGTCGAAGCTCGTGCTCCAAACATTGACAGTCGGTTTGACGTCAAGGCTGTCTGGCAAATTCGAAAATGGCGGTGCGTTCTTACTGGATCGGCTGCGAACATATCCTGCACCGACGCTCTGAGCTTGCGGGTACTGCAGACCCACGGCGAAACCGAGCTGTGCGCGGGCCTCAAGAACCCTGAGCCCTGCCACTTGCAAACCCAGGTTCTGCTGGTAGGCCGTGTCGATCAGGCGAGTGAGTACCGGATCGTGAAACATACTCCACCATTGCTGGTATTCGATATTCGAGGTATCAACGCGGGCATCGTTGGCCTCCAGCCAGTCATCCGCAACCGTCGTGTCCGGCCTCTCAAAATCAGGCCCCACGGCGGCGCAGCCGGACAGGAGCAAAATTGCTATGGTTGCCGCCAGCGGGATCACAATAGGTCTCAAGTTACCATTCACAATGATGATCTTCCTCGCGTCAGTACTATGGTGCTGTCAGGTATCCAAACCAGGCAGATATCCGCAGGGCCACTCTGCTGATCACTTGAACCGGCTTGCCGTACTGAGTGAAGACAGCCAGGTTGGTTGCCGCCGCGCTTTGCGGAATTTCCGCCGCCGCTAGCGGATCGTCGAACGCCACCCGGACAACCCAGCGGCCAGAGGCCCGCGCGCCGGTAGCGGTCGGAATCACTCCGCTGGCCGACAATTGGGCGTCCCCGGATGCCCTGACTATATGGCTGACCTTCCCGCTGAATACCTCACCGGGTTTCATTGCGAAAACCATTTCAACGGCGTCCCCGATGTTGATTTTCCGAATGGCACTTTGGCTGAAACTCGCGATAACCTCATGTGTTTCGTCGGACACGAAGGCCAAAGCGGAGGCCATCGGTATGGTGGTGACATAGTTACCGGGGCGCAACTCCAGGTTGACGACGTAACCATCGTGCGGCGCCCGCACTACTGTTTCATCCAGCTGCCACTGGGCACTCCCCAACTGTGCTTGCAGAGCAACGATCGCCGCCTCGGCGCCGGCCAGTTGTGCCTTCCATTGATCCAGTTCGGACTGCGCGCCGGCGGTGGCCTGCACCAGTTTTGTTGTTCGCTTGACCTGGATCTCAGCCAGCAAACGTTGCGCCTTAGCCTGATCAATTGCCGCGGTCAGATTATCCACCGCGAACTGGTAAGGCACAGGAAGAATTCTGTACAACACGTCACCCTTCTTCAGGGCGACCAGGGGCTGGACCGGAACTTCAATGACCTGACCCTTAACATTGGGCACGATGGGAATGACGTAGTTAAATACCCGGCCGTCCTTGGTCATCGGCGCAACGGTATGCCATGTGTACACTATCGCCCCGATCATGATAATTCCGACACCGACAAATACTGATATATTGCGGGCGCTTGCTGCGAAGATTTTGAGTTTCTTGAAGAAAAAGAAGTAGAACGAACCGTAGACAATTATTAGCAACGCTATCATGACGCGCCCTCCCCGGCCCGCAGTTGCTCAAGCTGACTTTCGAGGGCCTTTATCCTGGCATCCAGCGCGAGATCCGCTGAGCCAGTGCCGACGGGAGTGGTGTAGGCCCAAACGATACCGATGAACCAACTGATACCCATCGTGATGACGCCGATCCAGCCCAGCGCCGTTATGGCATCGACCTGTGGATGGCCGCGCTTTCTGGCTATGTTGCCCGGCAGGGTTCCGAACAATACAACCAGCCAGATAACCAGCGCAATCACTATCGCTATTACGATCAATGCAAAAACATCGAGAACGCCCATAAACTTTCTCCTTTCGCCAAAAGCCCCTTAGCATAGAAAAAGCGAGATAAGGGGTCGGATCCTCTTGTTTTTCTTAGAACAAAATTACAGAAATTGTGCTGGCGGAATTCGATGCCGGTTGTTTTGCCTCGTGACGATTATCACCAAATTGTTCTTCCAGCAACATTCGAAATTCGTAGCTCGGTAACTTGACTATCGTCCAACGTAATCCTATCAAATTGGCCGGCTACGTTTGTATTGGACCAAGGTCCTATTGCCCGTTTCAAATAAGCTTGGTATTTTTTTGACAAAGCTCAGTGACTGGCGACTCTCGGAAGAGTTGGAATGAATATTCGCATAAGTGCAGGTTTTCTCCTGCTAGTTACTTTTTCGTCACCAGTGCTGCATCGGCACCATCTGAAAAACGTATCGCTGCTGGTTTGACAACTATCATTGGGAAAATGATCGGGCTCGCGAACTCATAGTATCGGTCCGAGAGTTGCCAGGGTGTTGTTCCAGAGCCGAGTGGCAAGAGACCACGACTCGACCATTTCACGCGTCACCGGATGCGATCTTCGAATGTATTCTTGCTGCCGCTCTCGCATATCGGCCGTCAGACTAGAATCGCAAAACAAAATATTGTTCTCATAGTTCAAATCGAAACTGCGGCGATCCATATTCGCTGAACCGATCAATGTAATCTCGCCGTCCAGCGTCAGTGACTTCGTATGCAGCAGACCGCCGACAAATTCGTGGATTTCCACTCCTGATTCCAACAAGTCCGCGTAGTAACTTCGGCTGGCTCCGCCAACTATCCACGAGTTGTTCCTGGCGGGGAAAATAATAATCGTCCTGACGCCGCGCCATGCGGCCGCACACAAGGCATCTTGCATTGACTCATCCGGCACATAATATGGTGTGGATATGACCAATTCACGACGGGCGGCATGAAACAGGGATTCGAATATTTCGGGCATGGCTGAATGCCGCACAGTCGGTCCGGTGCCGATAACCAGCGCCGGAAATCCAGACTGCGGCGCAGCAATCGGCTGCCGCAACAAGTCGTCGATATTCTCGTCCGTACTGGCCGTCCAGTCGGCGGCAAACAGGTGCTGGTTTTGTCGCACGATGGGTCCTTCAAAGCGCATCATCGCGTCGACCCAGGGGGCGTACTTTGCTTCCACGAGAAATTCCGGATCGGCGCAATTTTGACTTCCGCAATAAGTTATCGAATCATCGATCACCAGAATCTTGCGATGATTTCGCAAATCAATGCGACCGTGAAATGGCCGCAGGAGCGGGTTGCCGATCGGCAGGGTGCTGGCGACGTGAACGCCGGCAGTTTGCATTTCCGTCCAGAACTGCGAGCGAATGATGGTCCGTGAACCGAGATCGTCTGCCATGGCCCGGCATCGAACGCCGCGCGCCGCAGCCCGCTTGAGCGCTTCGACCATCTTCAAACCGTTGTTATCGGGCAACCAAATGTAGAACGACAAGTGCACATGATCCCTGGCTGCATCTATGTCCACCACCATCGAGTCAATCGTGGCAGTCGAATCAGCCATCAGCTGGGCCGTGTT
This sequence comes from uncultured Woeseiaceae bacterium, assembly GCA_964446495.1. Classification (GTDB taxonomy): domain Bacteria; phylum Pseudomonadota; class Gammaproteobacteria; order Steroidobacterales; family Woeseiaceae; genus JAADHU01. The sequence continues at coordinate 13,333 of CAYUOY010000073.1, forward strand.
TCCGCCAATCACATTTAGGTCGCTGATCGATTTTCCGGTTTGGAATAGATGCCGATATCGTTCCGGCACATTAGCTTCGGCGTTTTTCTCTTGACCCTCAGCGACCTCCTCTGTCGACGGCATCCCGCGGATGATCTGCTGCATACGAGCGACCCGTCGACGACCGATGCTCGTCTCACCAAACAAGATATAGGCCAGAACTCCGATCAACGGTAGTGCGGCAATAACCGCGATCCAGGCGATGCGCGAGGCCGGATCGCGGTGCGGCCGAGTCATGACGCGAACAACTAACGCGAGCACAATCAGCAGATTAATGACTACGCCGATTATTATGCCTGCCACCACATTATTCCATGAGACTCCATGTGCAAAACGTCATTGCGGAATTAGGTCCCGGATCAATAAAACTGCCGCAGTCCAGCAAGGGCAAACTGCACGCCCATAGCCAGGACAATCAAGCCCATGAATCGTGTCGTAACTTCGTGGACCAATCCGGGTTTCTTGTGCCCGGACTTAAGCGACGTCGATATCATCATCAACCATGTGATTGATAGCGTGACGACGACAGCGACCAAAGCCGTCACCGGAATTCCCGATTTCGCATGGGAGACAGAAAGAGTGATTACGCCGGTGATGGTTCCCGGACTGGCAGCGAAAAGAATCAATGGCGTCAACGAGGAATCAGCAGCCCCGATATCGTCATCGGCCCCAGGCCCATTCGCCGATGTCGGTGACGCGTCGCCTCGTAACATAATAAATCCCATCCAGACCAGCACCATTCCGCCGGCAACCTGAAATGCATCCAGCGAGATGCCAAACGTCTGCAACAGTAGTGCACCGCCCAACGCAGCCGCGCCGAGGACCACAACGATTGCAATTGTCGCCTGTGTGGCTGCAGCGATTTTCGCGCCACTCGATTTTCCGGCGCTCAATTTCGAAAATATTGCGACGCAAATCACCGGGTTGACCAGTGACAGCATCGTCATGATTCCCTGCAGGTATTGATTCAAATCAAGCTCTCCGATGCCGTGATATGCCTAAATAAACGTGTCAATTCGCTGGATTGTCCAAAATGCTGCCACACTGCCAATAGCGTACGGTGCCAGTCGCCAACTGTTCCGCGGCCAACGCCACGACAAACGGTTCAGGACTGCCATCAGAAGCAAAACCGCACTGACGAACATGATCTGCCCTGTCTCGACACCCACGTTGAACATCAGCAGTGCTAACGGTATCGCCTGTTGTGGCAAACCGACCTCGGCCAGCGCTCCGGCAAAACCGAGCCCATGAAAAAGTCCGAAAGCGAATGCCACCACCCACGGATACTGGGCGGTAAAGCAGTGCTTCCCCTGCCGCTTGTGAATGATCTCGACAGCAAGAAACAAGATACTCAGGGCAATCACTGCCTCGGTTGGCCCGGGCGGCATATTGACAACGCCCAGGGTTGCCAGTGCCAGGCTTATACTGTGTGCAACGGTGAATGCCGTAATGGTCTTGAACAGCATCCAGCGATTGGGGACCAGCAACAACAATGCAAACACGAACAACAGATGATCAAAGCCTTCAAGAATATGGATCGTACCGATCTTCCAATAGGACAAGGCGACCGCTGTTAAAGACGCTCGTTCCGGCACTTCGAAAGATGTCGACGCTGGCCGCAGTATGCCGGAGTGCTGGGCGCCATCTGCCAGGCTAATCTGCACGATCACGTCAATCGGAACACTCGCCAGCCCGTCAATCGTAATGGTTTCGCCGAGCAACGATCCGGTCTCCGCGCGGAAAGCCGATTCTTCAACAACGGCCCCCTGCACAATGCGAGAGGCAACCGGTCCAATACGCTCTAGCGAATCTGGCAGTACCGGTGTGATCGCCAGCGGCTGCCCGTCCTGCATTGGCACTTTCCAGGTAATCGAATACCAGCCAGCCTGCGTTTCCTCAATTTCAAGCAGTGCGGGACGAAATTCGTCGGCCAGCGCAAAAGGCATCCAGAGAATGCCGAATAGTACAATAAATCTGCGTACGTAAGGTTTCATAACGCCGCTTTGGCAACCGGCACCGTAACAGGCACGTCGGTTTCCTCAACGACGATTTCGTAACGGGAGATTATGTTGTTGATGAAAAGATCGCTCAAATCCCTGGCCTTTGCCGCCAAAAACTCCTGCCGAACTTGCTCCTCGACTTTAGTAAAATTCGGCTTGGGAGCTGTCCAGTGGTTGTCCAGTCTGACCACGTGGACGCCGTATCCCGAGAGAACCGGGCCGAACCACGGACCCGGCTCAAGCTCGACCACCTGATCAACAAACCCTCTACCGAAAAGTTTTGACAATTCCATAACCGTCCGACCCGGGTAATAGTTTTGCAGCATGAAACGGTCACCGAGCGCGCTTATGCTCTCGGGTTCGCTGTCGAGCGCATTCAACTGATCGCGCAACGCCTCTGCATCCCCCAGCGCAGTTGCTTCGCGTATATCGGGGTCAAAGAATACGTGCGAAATCGTATAGAGATCCGGCTGCATGAACTCTTCAGTATTAGCGGCGTACCATTCCATCAACTCCTGTTCCGTCGGTTCCTCAGGCGTAAACAGGCTGTCAGACAAATACTGCAGTTTCTGAGCAAGCCGGCGTTTAATCACGACATCACCATTATCAAGCCCCATTGCGATCGCCTCTTGGGCAAGAATCGTTATGCGCACATGTTCACGTATGACCGCTGACAATTCCTTGTCTGTCGGAGACCGATTCCACAATTTCAGCCATTGGTCGGCCATTGCCTCTATTTCACCAGACGTAACGCTTATGGTGCGTTCATTGTCTGCATTGTCAGAGGTGCCGAAATAGCCGTACACCGCATAGATTGCTACACCGATCAGCAGGAACTGTGTAAGTGGCTCTCTCGCCATCCTCTTCAATACATTTCGCATGCGGGGGACTCCCTCAATTAAGTCGATAAGCTAACACCGGCACCGGCGTTGCCAGAAGTGAACTTATTCAGGCAAATAATCACGCAGGCCAGGATATGACACTGCTTTTTTCACCAGGCTCGGGTCCGGCGTGTACCAGATCGGCGATGACCAGGCGCGTTCCTGGATCGTCGCCGGAACCATGCCCAGTGGTGGGATACCCTTCGCCTTGGCGTCATAAGTTGACCAGCGTGGTGTCGGAATCTCGATCGTCCGCACATAGTACACCGCGTGTAACGATGGATCGAAATCCGGATCAGTCCAGGTGGCGCTCAGCTCGTTGTCACCGATACTGTTAGTGTAGGTCGCGTTCTTCACGTCCACCGTGTTTCCTACCGGAGGCAGCTTGCCAGGCGGTACCGTGCGATATTCCGTTGATATGTGGAGACCGTCGGTCTTTACAATCTTGACCAACTCCCCTTTCGACCCTGCCGGCTTGCGGCCGTCCGACCAGGCAACGTCGTAGACCCGTTCCCAAGGGTAGCCGTTCTTATACCAGCCCTTAATGATCTGTATTCTATCCAGGTTACCGCTATCCGGGTCCTTTAACGCCCATACGACAAAGGTTGGCGCCTTGGCAGTGTCGGGCTTGGCCGGCAAATCCTGGCCCATTGGCACGCCTCCGGCATAGGCTTTTTCCACGAAATCCTTGTCCTGGTGCAAATTGTTCTCATAACGCCAACCACCAAAAAAACGCAAGCGGATTAACGGACCGGAAGTACCGTAAGTTTCCTTGCGCACCATGCCATCGAATATCTCGGTACGTGTATTCTCATGCGCCCAAACGGCCGTCGCGCCCGGTGTGCCGAACATGATGGCCGCTTCACCGGCGGTCTGCCCGGCTCCCGACAGGCGGGCCTCGAGGGTCGCGTCATTTATCCCATGCACACCGGTATAGTTGAATTCTTCGTTATCGGAAAAAGCGGTATGTGCATCGGCACCGGCTACGACAGCGAACTTGTGCGGATTCACACCTTCGGATTCCTGCCAGCCGACACCGTCAATGAGGGCGGCGCGAAGGAAGCTGTTATTGATCTTGCCGACTACGCCACCGGTGCCGAGCATGTGCTTGAACTCACCTTCGAAGTCCGCGAATTCATCGTTCGGCGATATCGCCGGATGAGTATCCGATGTGCCCTTGGTTTGCAGAATTTCAATCGCAATTTCGTTTCTTGCGCGTCGTTTCATCCAGGCCACGTTGATTGGCTGGCCATAGGAGTTGCGGGTTGGAAACATCAGGCCGTTACTGAGGTTAGAATTGTGCGGGATCGCGAAAGTCTCGTGACCCAAGTCACGCTGAACTTCCATGTAGGTCCACAAGTCCTCGGCCCGGTCCGAGTCCAGCGTCGAGAAGGGCATCTCGGGGCCGACATCATCGCGGAAAAAGACGTTGCGATGCAGGTTTTGGCCGTAGGGGATCGAAGTCCACTCGAAGGCGATCAGGGTGGTGAACTTTCCGGGATCGTTGTGCTTGTTCGCATTCTTCTTCTTGGCTTGCCAGGCAAATTGCTGCAGGTCCCGATTGTCGAAACCGGCGGGCGGGGCTCCCTTCTGGACGGAACTCATAAGAATCCCGAAAGCGGCGTCCATGTTCTCCGGCGTTCCGGTTCGGATCAACTCCCCGACCTTGGTCTTGTACAATGGGCTGCTCTTGTCGAGCGTCATCGGTAACAGGCCCATCATCACCGCGTGGTCGGTTACTGCGCACCAGTCGTAGGGTGTTTTCTTCTGCACTGTGTAGCCGCCACCAGTCGATTTCCTAATGGGCTTGCCTTTGCAGAAGTTGAACGCATCGTCCTGGGTATTGGTCGTTCCCATGGCGAACGCGTCGGGTGAATCCGCCGTGTGCAGATGTTGCTCACCGAAATAAACGTTTTTCAGAGGATTCGCACCCTTTGCATCTCGTCCTGGTTCACCCAGTGAGTCTGCAAGACTACTGATAGATAGCAACAACCCGATCGTGATCGCTCCCAATTTTTTCATGGTCGTGTTCCTCGTTTTTTGCTGCTGGCGAATACTCTGTCGAACCGAGGCCCAACCGGAAATGACAATGCATTGTCATCCTCCCAATCGATAGTAGCAATCTTGTCGGTCCAACCCAAGTTGCCCCAGCCAAAATGACTGACCCAGATAGGCTGGAAGAAAAATTTGTTTACGTCTGCGCGGTTGTCATCCCCCGCCACCGAGGTCAGGTTGTAGCCGACGATGC
>CAYUOY010000074.1:0-18450 GCA_964446495.1 uncultured Woeseiaceae bacterium
TGCTTACCACCTGGTATGACCATGACTCAAGCTTTCTGTCTCCGGGTGTGGCTGCGGGTGTCCGCGGCTTCGTGCCACCAAACGGGGGTGATGCGAAATTGCAGAGAGCGAATATTGCTGTAAACGCTGTTGTGGAAATCAACGATGCGCTCAAGGCCTCGTTCGGTCTCGATTACTACAACGAGGATGGCGACTCTGAGGGATTCGTCGAATTTTTCCCGGGGTTCGTCATTCCCGCAGATTATCAATTAGACAGAAATGTTGTCGGTGGATTTGCAGAATTGCATTACAAGATCCCATCTGGCCCGGTATTGTTGGCCAGCGTGAGGCGCGATGAGCCAAACAATGAGTCCGGTGAAACCACAGCAAAGCTCGGATTGCTGCATAATTTTTCGGGTGGCCAGACCAGTGTTCGTGCGAACTGGGGCCAGGGATTCAGCTTGCCGGGATTTTTTGCATTGGCAAGTCCACTGGTCGGAAATCCGGACCTGCGCCCCGAAACGAGCACCAGCTTTGATGTGGGTATCACCCGCTGGTCTGCCGACAGGAACGTTGCCGCGACGTTGACCTATTTTAGCAACGAGTTCCTGGATCTCATTGATTTTGATTCAACGATTTTTATGATGGTGAATCGGGAAGGTGTCGATGCTGAGGGAGTGGAACTGCAGCTCGACTACACGGCAAATGACCAGCTTACTTTGTCCTTGCAGGCTACTTATACGGATCTTGAGTTAAAGAACAGCGATGAGTCGCTGCGCCAGCGGCCGGACTGGCGTGGCAGCGTTTCCATGCGCTGGACGCCGTCCGACCAGTGGTTGGTTAACGCATCATGGTTGTATGTTGACGAGACATTTGATTCGTCAATTCCAACGGGCGACATGTTCCTCGACAGCTACAATCGAGTGGATGTCACGGTTACGCTAAGGTATTCGGAAAAACTTAGCCTGTTGCTGTCTGTTGACAATCTTCTTGATGAAGACTTTGAGGAGGCCATCGGTTTTCCGGCATCGGGAGTCCGGGGGCGGCTGGGTCTTAGATGGTTGTTCTAGACGGTATTAATTGTCGCTCCAGACGAACTTCCTCTGTGTCGAGGGCACGTGGGGTTGGCGTGGTAGTTCTGGTGTGCCTTGCTGGCGGATCCCTGCCGGGAAGCACCGCGGTCGCCGCCGAAGCTACGGCGGATGCCTACGACCTGGAGGAAATCGTGGTCACCGCATCACGTCGCTCTGCCAGTGCGTATGCCGTGCCATATGCGGTCAACGTTCAGGGCATGATCGAACTACAAGAAATTCGGCAAGTGCGTACGACTCCGGAAGCGCTGCGCGAACTACCCGGCGTCATGGTCCAAAAGACAGGGCATGGTCAAGGCTCGCCCTATATTCGTGGGTTTACAGGAATGCGCACTCTGTTCCTTATCGATGGAATCCGCCTCAACAACTCTACATTTCGTGATGGACCGAATCAGTACTGGAATACGGTCGATCCGTTCAGCGTGTATCGACTTGAACTCGTGAGAGGTCCCTCGTCCGTACTTTACGGCAGCGACGCAATTGGCGGTACGGTCAATGCGATCAGCAGAGCTTACGGTGACCTACCCTCCGCGCAAGGCCTGCAAACTCGCTTCGTGGTACGCGGCGCGTCTGCCGAAAACTCGCTTGTCCTGCGCTCGGAGATGGACTACTCAAGCGACCGGGTGGCGGTGTACGGGGGTATCAGTCTCAAGAGCTTTGGCGATCTTAGCGCAGGATCCGGTACGGGTGATCAGCCAAAGACGGGTTACGACGAGCAGGATGCCAACCTCGCGGTGCGCATTAACCTCGACGACGATCGTCGCCTGGTTATTGCCGTCGAGCATGTCAATCTAGACGATGCGTGGCGGGTCCATAAGACCATCTTCGCCAAGAGTTGGCGCGGAACCACCACCGGCAGAGAACTGCAGCGTTCACTCGACCAGCAGAGAACACTCGCCTATTTGCAGTACCAGGCTACAAACATGAGCTCGTGGGCCAGTGATCTGACGCTGAGTCTTTCCTATCAACAGCAAAACGAACAGCGTTTTCGGCAGCGAGACGCGAACCGCATCGATCGACAGGGCACGGATGTTGGTACGTTGGGATTGTGGGGGCAAATTACGGTGCCCAGTAATTACGGAAGCTGGATCACCGGCGTGGAGTTCTATCGCGACGATGTAGATTCTTTTCGGAAAAATTTCGATGGAGAGGGGAATCTGACCAGCACGGCCATCCAGGGTCCTGTTGCTGACAATTCGAGCTACCTGACCGCTGCTGCCTTCCTGCAAAACGAGCTGTCCATTGGTAGCAGGGGGTCACTGCAGACGGGAATCCGCTATACCTGGTCGAAAGCAGATGCTCCCACGGTGCTGGACCCGCAAACCGGCGGGGTCATGTCGATCGTCGAAGATTGGGGCAAGTTGACCGGCAGCATCCGTTACAGCCAGCAGCTGGATGCGGCAGGACAGACCCGTTTGTTCGGCGGCATATCGCAAGGCTTCAGGGCGCCGAATCTTTCCGACCTGACCCGTTTTGATTCGGCCAGGAGTAACGAGATCGAAACGCCGACTGCCGGGCTTGATCACGAGAATTTCGTAACCTTCGAAATGGGGCTGAAGTTCATTCGTACGCGCTTCGACGGACAATTGTCCCTGTATTACACACAAATCAATGATCTCATTATTCGCACACCGACCGGCCGTATAATCGACGGCGAGAATGAGGTGGGGAAACAGAATGCGGGCGGTGGTTTCGTCAAGGGTATTGAGGCCCAGGGGCGGTTCCAGTTGGATGATGCCTGGTCTGTGTTCGGTAACGTGACCTGGGTTGACGGGGAGGTTGAAACGTTCCCGACGGCAACAAGCCCTCTTGTCGATGAACCACTGGATCGACTCATGCCGACCAGAGTGTATCTTGGAGGCCGCTGGCAACCCGTCGATAGTCGCGGCTGGATAGAGGCCCTTGTGACGGTTGCTGACAAGCAAGACAAACTATCCACCCGAGACAAGGCTGATACGGACCGTATTCCTCCGGGGGGCACTCCGAGCTATGCAACCTTGACGCTGCGTGGAGGCTGGACGATTTCAGAGCACTTGCAACTGGCGTTGTCGCTGGAAAATGTCTTTGATGAAAACTATCGTATCCACGGTTCAGGTTTGAACGAGCCGGGTCGGAATCTCATTATGTCGTTATTCTGGCAGCCATAGCAGCATATAAAAAGTCGACTACCGGTTACCGAGGTTTCCGGCCACTAACGATGAGGTAGCCAGTTCCATTGCTGGCGATGAATTGTTCGAGAGCGATCAGCGTTGTACCCGGGTCACCCCACGTGCCGGGCAGTGTCAAACCCGAGGGAGCCGCCCTGGTTAGCGTGGTCAGGTTGCGACGTACTCGGGCAATCATTTCTTCGAGTGCCCAGTTTACTCTTTGCATTCTGACATGCTCAAATCCGGCTGACATGAATGCGTGCTGCAAAGAACTTTCCGATGCTGCACTGGCAATGCACAGGGCCTTTCCGAGCAGGTCATTGAGCACCGAGGGTACTGATGCATTCAGGTAGAAGTCAGATATGCCAATTCGGCCACCTGGTTTCAATACCCGAAAAATTTCAGCCAGTGCGATATCCATGGATTCGAAAAGACACAGACTGCATTCGCACAGCGCCACATCAAAGGATCGGTCCATAAACGGCAATCGCTCCGCGTGAGCGCACACAAAAGCAAGGCGATTCGCCAGACCGGCATCGATCGATGTGACGGCGGCGCGTTTGGTGTTCAGTGTAGAAATGTCGCAACCCGTCACAGATGCACCACAATCTGCTGCAACGATTCGTGCAGAGTTCCCCAGGCCGCAGGCGACGTCAAGGACCTCGGTGTCGTTAGCTATCAGAACCGTGCTTGCCAGTTGCCGGGTCAGCCTGGGACCGCCCGGATGAAAACTTTGTCCGAGCAGGTACTCGACGATCGGTAATTCATAGAGTTCCGAGCAACAAGTGCTCGTTCGTTTCGCATAACCCGTCACGCAGTGCTGCTTACGGTTTTTTCGTATCGAGCTAAAGAAATCGGTCCATGCAGTAATTCGCTGCGATGTTTGCGCAGAGGCTCGAGTAGCTGTGATTCCAGGCCGTCCCGGTATAAGAGGTTGTAGGTATCAAACGGAATGACCCGCTGGCCATCGGGGTGCACGATGTGCACACAAGTTTTGCGTATCGCGCGCAAGTCGAAGGCATGCGCATCGATGAACTCAACGATCAGGACGCGAAAGATTTTGTCGTAACCGGGACCTGCTGCGTCCTGGTTGCCGCTGCCCTGCAGGAAATCACCCATGGCTTCCGCCTGGGACGAAATGGAGTGATGCGTCGAGAAGAGATTCAGAAAATGTTCGCGAATGGCGGGTTCCGCCTCATAGGTTATCGTTGCCCGGCCCGCTTCGATCAGAAACTCCGGGTCAACGAGACCGGTCAGCGGTACCAGTCCGTTTTCCAGTTTCAGCGCATAGGCCATGGCCAGATGGTCCGGGTGACAGGGCACCGGAATCAGGTCTTGTGGTGCAAACACCGGGAACTGATCAAGAATCTTGCGGCGGATTTCGGTCAGTGTCAGCCTGTCACGATTGATGTCGTAAGCCGGTTCATAGCCCTCCAGACGTCCAGCGGCTTGTACGGGCTGAAACGTCACACCCCGCACGCAGGGTTGCTGCGTGCCATATTCGATGATCTCGCCCATCTCATCGTCATTCAGGCCACGTCGGATGGTTGCGACCAGTGTTGTGTGAATTTTCAGCTCATTGAGTCGCTCGATAGCCCGTTTGTGGGCGTTACGCAGATCGGTCGCCCTGAGTGCCTTCAGGACATTGGCGCGAAACGAGTCGAACTGCAAATAGACCTCCAGCCCCGGTGAATATCCGGCCAGTCTTTGGGCGAATTCGGCATCGTTGGCAATGCGTACGCCGTTCGTATTGACCATCAGGTGACCGACCGGTCGCTCACGCACCATATCCAGAATCTCGAAGAATTGTGGATGCAACGTGGGTTCACCGCCGGAAATCTGAATAATCGACGGCTCCCCTTCGTTTTTCACGGCGCGATCGAGCATTCGCTCGATTTGCTCCAGGCTGCGGTGAGTTTGTCGTTCCGGACCGCTGCCCGCATAGCAGGTGGGGCACCGCAGGTTGCAGTTGTCTGTAATCTCGATCAGCAGTGTGCAACCGTGTTGTTCGTGATCCGGGCAGATGCCGCAATCATAGGGACAGCCGTAGTGTGTGGCGGTGTTGGCGGCGAGAACCTGTTCGGGCGTCTTGATAAAAGTTTCTCTCGCCAGTTTGTAGTAGGCAATATCGTCTGCCATCAGCACGCGTTCCGGTCCATGTTCCGGGCAGCGTTTCAACATCCAGACGCAGCCATCCTGAAACACGATCTTGGCGTCGATGCGGGAGAGGCAGGTGCTGCAGAGCGAAATCGTGGAATCGTAGTATTGATAGGGTCGTTGCTTGGCGGCCAAGGGGCACTCCGAAGTTGGTATGCGGTGAAGCTCTGATCTTTCCCCGAACACGCCACACAGAGTCGGTCGGCTCAGTTTTGCGGCGCGACCGCCGCTATCGTCACATAGACCACAGCTAATGCGGATTCATTACCGAAAAAAAAACAAGATAAGCGAAGGATTTTCCCCACCGGCTCCATCCTACGTGCGTTGTCGCAATGTTGAAAAGGATTTCCGTGAAACTGATAGCCCGCCCGGTGCAAGCGCTGCTCATCCTGATGTCTACCCTGTTCTTAGCAATCACTCCCGCCGGGGCTGATTCGACGCTGAACCTGAACGACTATCACGGCAAGGTCGTTGTCGTCGATTTCTGGGCATCCTGGTGCGTGCCATGTCGACGCTCATTTCCGTGGTTAATAGAGATGCAGGAGAAATATGGTCAGGACGGCCTGCTCGTTATCGGGATCAACATGGATGAGGATGACTCAGCCGCCGAGGATTTCCTGGAGAAATATCCGGTTAACTTTCGTATTGTCCGCGACCCGGATGGGGTGCTGGCCAGAGAGTACGACGTTATCGCCATGCCGAGTTCCTATGTGATCAACAGGGATGGCGAAATCGCCGCGCGGCACCTGGGGTTCAAGGTGGCCCGAGAGCCGCAATATGAAGCGCTCCTGGTGCAGTTGCTGCAAGACAAGACAGAATCATCCAGCCAATGAAATTCGCTTGCGAGAGTATCGAACAAGCAGTCCGAAACCGACCAAAACAGGAATACAGATGTACACGAGCCTGATAAAGAGAATGACCCTGCTGTCCCTGATAGCGCTGGCAGCGGGTTGTAGCAGCATGGGAGTTGAACCCTGGGAGCGAGACGTGCTGGCGAAAGAAGAGATGCAATTGGTAACCGATCCGGTCGAATCAGGGCTCGATGACCATATCTATTTTAGCAAGGAAGCATCGAGTGGCGGCCGCGGATTTGGCGGTGGTGGCTGTGGTTGTAACTGAGCGGCTCAGGCACAGGAATAAGACATTATGATCAAGGATAAGAGCACCGTTGCCATTTCTCTTGCGGCGGCTACCGGCACATTATTGGGTAGCGCACCATCGAGCCCTGTGAATGCCCAGGAAGACCCCGGTTGGGATTTTGACATGTCACTTCTGTATTACGGTGAGAGCGATAATCGGGTGCAGGATGCGAGCTTCAATTTGCTGGCGCGACGTTTGTTTGTTGACGACAAAGCGCTGTCGCTGACACTAACGGTTGACAGTTTGACGGGCGCATCGGCAAGTGGTGCAACGCCAATGGACGTTGCGCAGACATTTACGCGTCCGTCCGGCAAGAACACCTACACGACGGCGGCTGGCGAGCAACCTCTTGACGATACGTTTCTCGATACCCGCTACGCGTTGGGCGCGAGCTGGCAACAGCCTTTCGGAAGACTCTATAAAGTCAATGCAGGAATTTCAGCGTCGAATGAGTGGGACTACTTCCACATCGGCGGTAATCTTGGCCTGTCGCGGGATTTCAACAAGCGCAATACGACACTTAGTGCGGGTCTCGCGTTCGCACGCGATACCATTGATCCCGTTGGCGGAGCTCCGATTCCGCTGGCAAGAATGCTCGATGTTGGCGACTTGTCCAACAAAACGGGTGACCAGAATAAGGATGTCGTCGATATCCTGCTGGGCCTGACCCAGATTATTAACAAGAACCTGCTGGTGCAGTTAAACTATTCCTATAGCGACTCCAGCGGATACCTCAATGATCCATACAAGGTCCTGAGCGTCGTCGACCCGGTCACCGGCGACACCATAGAAAACACACCGCCCTCCGGCGCTAACGGGCCATCGCATGTGTTCGTTTTTGAGAGCCGGCCGGATGCACGTGCCAAGCACAGTTTCTACGGGCAGACCAAATACTATTGGGACGGCCGGGTTGTCGACCTGTCCTATCGATACATGACGGATGATTGGGATATAAATTCCCACACCATCGATGCCAGACTCCGATTTCCAATCGGCGATCGCCGCTTTCTCGAACCGCACCTCCGTTTTTATACGCAAACAGAAGCGGAATTCTATCGAGCGAGTCTCATCGATGAGGACCCACTGCCGAGCTATGCGACGTCCGACTATCGTCTTGGCAACTTTGATGCGCTTACGGTTGGCATCAAGTACGGCTGGAAAACGAACTCAGGCCATGATCTGAGCGTGCGTCTTGAGTATTACATGCAACGTGGTGATGTGCCGGCTGATCAGATCATCGGCAACCAACAGCAACGGGACCTGTATCCGGACCTGGATGCCGTTATCTTCAATTTCGGCTATCGCTTCGGTATATAAACGGCAATGGCCCCGGCAGGCGCACCTCACCGTCCCGTTTTGCAACGGGATGGCGGCCATTGGCGAGGCGACTTCGAGGCCATGGCGAGTCCGTGCCAGCTCTTGACGGAAACAAGCACTGAGGTTGACGCAACTGAGCTACTAAACTCCGTTGCCGCGGAAGCCTGGCGCATCGAGAGCAAATTCAGTCGCTACGTCGCCGGCAACATTATTGCCGAAATCAATGCAGGCGACGAGCGGACTATCGAAGTCGACGATGAGACGGCTAAACTGCTGGACTTTGCCGATAGTTTGTTTCACATGAGCGACGGTTTATTCGATATCACTGCCGGTGTGCTACGAACCGTCTGGACCTTTGACGGTGGCAGCACCATTCCATCCCGGACGGATGTCAACAAGGTGCGGCGAACCATAGGCTGGGACAATGTGCGCTGGGAGCGGCCATTCCTCAAGCTCAAGAGCGGCATGCAAATCGATCTGGGCGGAATCGGCAAGGAGTACGCGGTCGATCGCGCCGCCGAACTGGTTCGACAGCGAACGGATGCCGGCGCGCTGGTCAATTTTGGCGGTGACCTGGTGGTTGTCGGGGAGTCAAGCGCGGGTGGCTGGCGCGTCGGGATCGAATCCGTGGACGAGCAAGTCAGCCAACCAGAGCGTTTGATTCACATGGTTGCGGGTGCGCTTGCAACGAGCGGCGATGCGCGGCGATTTGTGGTCAGAAACGGTATTCGCTACGGCCACGTTCTGAACCCGAAGACGGGCTGGCCGGTCGAGGCCGCCCCGCGCTCTGTCACCGTCGCATCCGATACTTGTACCCAGGCTGGAATGCTGGCCACACTGGCAATGTTGCAGGGCAAGGGAGCGGAGGATTTTCTGGATCAGCAATCGGCGAAGTACTGGTGCCTGCGTTGAGAAGGATGTGCGTCAGGTGAACCGATAGCTGCCAAGGCGGGCAATAAATGCGCAACCGATCAAAAGCACCGCCATGGCGACAACCAGCGTCGGATCATAACTGCCAAATTTGTCGTAGCCGAAGCCCATGACGGCAGCGCCGAGTCCTGTTCCAACACTAAACGTAGAAATCTGGATTCCATAGAGCGCTCCAAAATTCTTCAAACCGAAATACCGCGTGACCAGAAACGGAATGACATCAAACTCCGCCCCCATTCCAATGCCGAAAAGAAACGTTGGAATAAACGCCCAGGTCGGGTCAAGCCCGGCCAGAAAAAATGAGAAGGCGATGAACGGGCCAAGCAAAAAGAAAATGGCTACATAGGGTGCGTGATAGATATCAAGAAGATATCCGGCGATGGCCCTGCCGAAGGTGACGCCGACTCCCATGACGCCCGCGTACAGTGCCGCTTTTTCCGGCGTCAGTCCTGCATCAGTCAGTAGCGGTGGCAGATGTACCAGCACGCCTGAATTACCGATTGCAATGAACAAGAAGCCAATGGCCAGATACCAGAAGCGTCTCTGTTTCATGGCGTCCCGTACCGAAAGGCCCTCCGCCTGCGCCCTTGTTAATTGTGCCGATGTTTCAAGTTCTCTACTTTCGGCGGCGACTGGCGGTCGATCCCGCAGTACCAGGAACAGGAGTGGAAATGACACCAGGAATACCATCAGGGCCAGGTACTGGTAGGCCGCACGCCAGCCGAAATCGGTGATCAGGGACTGGCCGACAATTGGCACCAGGGCGCCACCGATGCCAATGCCCGTGAGCGCGATGCCAAGCGCCAGTCCACGTCGCTTGTTGAACCAGGCGGCGATGATTTGAGTGTAGGTAATGGGTCCCGTCCCCGCGCCCAGCAACACCAAGGCCAGGGAGACCATATACAGTTGCGTAACAGACTGGACTAAAGAAAACGATGCAAGGATCAGGGATAAAGCAACGACGCCGATCAGAACCATTCGTCGGGCACCAAAACGGTCGCTTAAGATACCAATGACCGGGCCAGCGGCCAGGTTGCCCATAATACCGATCGTCAACGCCAGTGAAATTTCGCCGCGCCCGGTATTCAATGCCTCGGCCAGTGGATCGATGAATATGCCGAAGCCATAGATAATGAAAATCGGGACGCTCATCGCCATGCCAATCGCGCACGCGAATACAATCATGCCCCCGTAGTGACGGGACGTTGTTCGGATCAACAAAACTTTACTCCCTTTGTGCATTCGACTGGAGTGGCCTGACGGTGTGTCAGTCGGTGGGACAGATCGACGCTAACCAGCCACACCGGGCATGTCAACTTGTTCAAGTTTCGTTTATTGTGTGGCGAGACGGCTGATCATCGATTGTGCCGTTACCTTGCTGCTGGAGTATTGATCATGTGCCACAAAGATGGGGTCAGATTTTTTGGGCGACTCCAGAAATTCACAAAATTTTCCGACACAGTTGATGGGCTCAGTTTCGGCAAGGATGCTGCCGCAAGCCGGGTTGCGGTGCTTCCGGATATCTACGGCTTAACCAATTTTTATAAAGGGTATGCATCCTATCTCGCCGATTTCGGTGCGCAGGTTTTTTTGACCAATCCATGGAGCGAATTTGGTGAGCTGGCGGAAAGCACACGTGAAGCCGCCTACGAGCGGCGCGGAAAGCTCAAAGACCGGGAGCATTGCGATCATCTGGAGACATTCCTTTCCAGCAAAAAAATCGAAACGGTAGTAGGCTTTTGCCTGGGCGGAAATTTCGTTTTCGAATTGGCGAGGCGGGGTTTTCGGGGCACCCTCATCGCCATATATCCTCTGCCCTGGGGAATGAAGAATCAGGATGAGATCACCCCGGCTTTCGAGTACATGCCAACGCTATCGACGAAGGTGACTATTTTCATGGGCAGTGCCGATCACCTGGCGGGTCCGGACAATATCCGCGAGCTGGAAAACGTTGTGAGTGAGAATGGCAACCTGACTCTGCACCTGTACAAGGGCTCCAATCATGGGTTTTTCACGGATATCGATGGTGAGGACCAGAAGCTCAAACTCAATGCGAAAGATGCAATCGATAAAATCAACAAAATGCTGTTTACAAGCTGACTTGTTCTGTTGACGCTGACGAGAGGTTGATGGCTTTGCTGAACTTCCGGCAGCATTCACTGCCATGGAATATTGTATTTGGTATCGGCGCGATTCGGAACGCCGCCGATGAGCTGGACAAGCTCGGTTTTAGTCGGGCATTGCTGATCTCTTCTCCGGAACAGGCGGGTCAGGCCCGGGAGGTCCTCGGAAATCTGGGTGATCGTGGCGTGGGTTTGTTTAACAGAGCGGCGATGCACGTCCCACAGACCACTGTCGAGCAGGCCGCAAGGGTCGCCCGAGACCATCACGCTGATTGCACCGTATCGATTGGCGGCGGATCGACTACCGGACTGGGAAAAGCGCTGGCGCTAAAACACGCGCTTCCCAATATAGCTGTCCCGACTTCGTATGCCGGTTCCGAGATGACCAACATTTGGGGCATTACCGATGATGGTGAAAAGAGGACGGGCAGGGATGACACAGTGCTACCGGTCCTGACGATCTACGATCCGGAGCTTACCTTGACGATGCCGCCGGAATTCGCCGGACCCAGCGGCTTGAACGCGATGGCACAGGCCGTCGTCAATGTCGCGTCACAAGCCGAAAACCCGTTCGTCTCATCGATGGCGCTTGACGCCATTCGGGCCATCGCTCACGGTTTGCCGATCATCATGGCGGAGCCGGATAATCTTGAGGCGCGCTCTGAGGTTCTGTTGGGGGCCTGTTTTGCGGGAGGCGCGATCGGCGCCGGGACGTCCAGTTTGCATCATCGGCTATGCCATATTTTCGGTGGCACTTTTGGCACGCTGCATGCGCAGACTCATGCAGTTTTGTTGCCTCATTGCATTGCGTATAACGCGGCGGCTACGCCCGTCGGGACCGGCAGGATTGCGCAGGCGATGGGCGTCGGGAATGCTGCGACAGGCATTTACGAGTTGGCAAAAAAAGTTGGTGCACCCCAGGCTTTACAGGATATCGGCGTTGGCCACGACGACCTTGATCGGGTGGTGGCGATGGTTCTGGAAGCTCCGCCGGAGAATCCGGAGGCGGTTACGGAGAAGCGGTTGCGAGTCTTGCTGGAGGATGCATTTAAAGGGGTTGCACCAGTTACTAATGTGTAACTGCGCCGTTACAGATTCAGCACAATTTGCTCGTCAGGTTTCGCCGCCCGGGAACAGCACAGTGCCAGTTTGCTTTCACGCTGGGCGCGACTGAGCACATAATCCCGATGTTCGACCTCACCCTGCAGGTAGTCCACCACACAGACTCCGCATAGCCCGTCCGAGCACTTCGTATCGATTGGATAGCCCGCTTCCGTCAACGCGTCGGCGGCAGACTGGTCCGCGGGAACCACAATATCCGTAGCCGATTGCTGCAATCTGAGCCGAAATTCGAAATTCTCATACTCGAGATCGTCGGGCACGGTGAAGTATTCCCGGTGCAGAGATTCCTCCTCCCAGCCGTGCAACAAAGCGGTGTCGAAAACAGCATCCATGAACGCGGAGGGACCGCAGGTATAGAGTTCGTCACCCGGGCGGAAATCACGCAACACGTCGGCAACGTCCAGACGATTTTCGTCGCTGAAAAAAAACTGCACACGATCGCTCCAGGGGACAGCGGAAAATTCATCTATAAATCCCGCTCCGGCGCGTGTGGAGGCCTTGTAGTAGAAAGAAAATTCACTCCCCTGACGATGAAGCTGATGGGCCATGGACATAAGCGGGGTGACGCCAATGCCACCGGCGAGCAGCAGCGAGCGCTTCGCATTCGCCACGAGTGGAAAATGGTTTCGTGGTCGGGAGATCATTACGATCTTTCCCTGCTTAAGTCGTTGATGAATTCGCAGTGAGCCACCCGTGCCGTCTTCTTCGGCCAGTACGCCGATGACGTAGGCGCCTGGATCACCGGGATCGCTGCACAGGCTGTATTGTCGAATAAATTGCGGTGCAATCATTACGTCGATATGCGCACCCGCCTCGAATGAGGGCAAGGGCGCTCCACCCGGCGCTACGAATTCGAAACGGTCAACCATCCCGTCCGCCGAGACAGTCGTTTTCTGTTTGACCATTACCGGGAACACCGGCGGTGGTCCCTCAGGCACACAGTATTTCGGCGCGAGTCCCTCGAGCGCACCATTCGTCAGTTTCTGTCGATACTGCGAAGGTGATCGTAAGGACTGATACGCCGCGATGCCTGCTTCACGGTCGAGTGGTTGCGGTTCCATATAAGGCGAGGGCGCGATGTCGGCGGGATAGCACGCCAGTGTCTGGTCTTGTGCCTTGATCCGCAGGTCTTTGGACAGAGGCCGCGCGTTGATTTCCGGCGGCACGGTTGCACGACCGATGGCGCCACCATCCAGGTCCCACCACCATTTTTTGACTGGATTGATCTCACCGTTACCGAGCCAGTCATCGATGCGGGTGAGCAGCGCTGCACTGGACGGGAAACGGGTAGCCAGGAAGCGATAGGGTGTTTCTTTGAAGATGCCTTCGAGATTCCACGGGCAGGTCTTCATGCAGCGGCCGCACATGGAGCCCCCGCTATTGGTCATGCGATATCGAGTGCACTTTTCCGGATCGGAGCGCCACATTTCGTAACCGTTGTACATGACTTTCTCACCGACGCTGATCGCTCCGGACGGGCATTCGCGAGCGCACTTATTGCAGTTCGCACAAAATGTTTGCAGACCGAAATCAATTGGCTTGTCGACCGTCATCGGAAAATCGGTAGTGATGACGCCGCATTTTAGTCGGGGGCCCAGGTAAGGGTTCAACATCACATCACCGATGCGGCTGACCTCACCCAGTCCGGACAACAACACCAGTGGTGGTTGCAGTACATCGCCATCGGAGGCGGTGTGATTGGTCGCCGCGAAGCCAAGGTTGCGAAGATGCAGTGTCAAAACGCCATTGAGCAATGACGCGCGCATGTAAGCACGCATACTCTGTGCCGCGGACAGCCAGTCATCGCCGCTGGCCCCTTCCATCGTCTCGTGGCCCTGGTCGACCAACGTGGTAATAGCGAATTCGTGTGCGGGTTTGATCGGCCGGCCGTCGAGCTCATGTGAGTACCATACCCAGTCGGGCGCGGCAGAAATTCCCACGAGGTCTGCGCCAAAAAAATGCAACGTTGCCTTGATTCGATCGGCATTCATTTGCTTGTTTTCGTAGCCGTTGGCGCGTTGATCATTTTGCTGGCCGCGTTGCAGCAGCGAGTAGGAATTCAGCATGTTGGTCAGCGCGGCACCAAAAGGATGTTTGAGGACGACGGCTCCGTCGATACTCGCATCGCGAGGACCCTTGCCGAGGTCGCCAATAAAGGCACGGTTGAAAAAACTGGCTCGCTTGGGCAGGCGTGGAATGCGTTCTGCATCGACCAGTGTGGTGGGCTCGTCCTGAGTGCGGATCTTCTCCATTGGGAAGCGACTGTCCCTGAAACGCCGGTGTTTGAAGGGTACGTGGTCAAACGCATTCTTGTGTGACGCCAGCCCAAGCCACCATGCCGGACCTTTGCTGCGAAATCGAGAGGCCAGGGTCGGTTCCGCGAGCGGTGTGTTGGCGCTCACTGCCATGCTCGTCGTTACTGCCGCGAGAGCGAAGCGGCTACCGACGAAAGGATTGTGTAATTTTCGCCCTCGTGTTCTGCATAGTCCCGCCGCGACCGCCGCTTTGTTGAGATCGATGTCGGAGCTTGTACCGGTATGCGCACGTGCCTCGTAGCCCAGCAGGCGCAAGTAGTTTGCGATGGCAACAGCGACTTCTGCCACGAGCAGACTGGCGCGATGCGGTTGCAGATTCCGAATCCAGTCTGCTCCAGGTTCATCCTCCGCCGGGTCCCGGGGGAATTCGATAGCGTAAACAATGGCGTGACCATGGTGCTGGATCGATTTGCTGTCAGCCGCCCGGGCCATGGCGATTCGCCCATACGCCATTTCCATCATTGGTGGCAGCGGCTTTTTAGTCACCGCCGCGCTTTTTTCAGACCACTCGGCTATGCGCGGATGAGCAAACGGATTCTCCAACCACAGTTCGGACGACAGTTGGCAGGTTCCAACCATGGTGGCATCCAGAAAATAGCCAGACGCTTTGAGGTTGTCGGCACGTTCGTTCGGGCATTCAGGAATCTCGGCAAGCTGCTGGTTGACCGGTCCGTCCCGGAGCGTATCGAGCAAGGAGAAATAGTCATCCATGGCATGGTGAATCGAAGTCGGTTCATCCCTGTCTGCCAGTTCGAGTTGCTGCAGCGGCTGCAGGTCGCCAAAATCAGGCTTGCCTGAGCGCGATTCCCTGGCCAGTGTTTCGGTCGGGTAAGGACCCATATGTACCGGTCGATTGCGGTAGGAGAACAATTGCATAGGATTGCGAGGGTCCTTGTTTACGCCTGCCGGAATTCCAGCATGGCTACGATCTTTGCATATTCTATAATGCGTGGGCAATCGATGGAGAGGCGACCTTGGGTTCAGGACATTCGTATAGCGTAATTTTTGATGCAGAGTATTGGGGGGAACACGGCGCCCCGCACGAATTGCTGGCACAACTGCGTCAGGACAGCCCTGTTTACTGGTTCGAAAGTGACCGCTTCGAATCGGCCTGGTTGCTGACCCGGCGCAAGGATATTGAAACCGTTGGCAAGAACTCCAGACTGTTCCTGAGTTCGCCGCGTACGGTCTTTCATAACCCGCAAGGCCACAAGTCGCCGCTGGTCGGCTTGCCGCAAATGGATGCCCCGAAACACACGCTGCATCGGCAGGCAATGCAAAGCTGGTTCACACCAAGAGCCATTCATGCGCTGGAAGACAGGATGGCTGAAATTGCCACGCAGCTGGTCGATGAAATGGCACGCGGGAAGTCCTGTGAATTCTGTAACGACGTTGGTGCACAATTGCCGCTGAAGATGATTTGTGAACTTCTGGGGATACCCGAAGAGCAGGAGTCAGTGGTGTGGCAGCTGACGCAGGATATTTTTGCGGCGGCAGATCCGGATTTGACCCGGACCGCGAATGTCGTCGAGGGCATACGCACAGCTATGGCATTTTGCGCGGACCTTGCCCGGGCACGACGGCAGGACCCTACCGATGACTTTGCCAGTACGATAGCCAACGCCGAGATTGACGGTGAGCCAATGGCTATTCAGGATGTTGCTTCTCACCTGATGATCATGATTTCGGCCGGTCACGACACCACAGCCAGTGCAATCAGCGGTGGTATGCTCGCTCTGATTGAATATCCGGATCAGATGGCCAAACTCAGGCAGCACCCTGAGCTGGTCGACTCTGCTATCAATGAAATGCTTAGATACGTTACACCGACCACAAGCTTCGTCCGTACGGCGGCGGCAGATACTGAGATCGGTGGCGTAAAAATAGCGAAAGGAGATGACATCTGCATGCATTTTCTGGCGGCAAATCGCGATGAAGAAGAGTTCGACGACCCGCAAGCGTTTCTTGTTGACCGCAGTCCGAACCGACACTTGTCGTTTGGCATTGGCCCGCATGCCTGCATTGGTCAATTATTGGCCAGAATCGAAATGAAAGCCCTGTTCCACGAGCTTATTCCACGGCTGGAGCATATTGAGCTTGATGGTTCGCCGGAACACGCGAAGGCATTTTGGGTCACTGGACTCAAGAAGCTTCCAGTCAAATACTCGATTGCCGACACGTAAAACCAGGACACGAGAACGTACAGATGACATCCAGAAAAACGTCAAAACCGATTATCAGTACGGCCAGCACCGTCACTGACCATCCGAAATACGTTCCCGAGCGTGATCACTCAATGAGTATTGAGGGAAACTTTACGATCGCGGTAGTGGGAGATATTGTACAAACCCGACCGGTGTCGCAGCTTGATGAGCCATCCGTCAAAGAGGCACTGGCACCCATCGGGAACGCCGATTTCGCCATCGGTAACCTGGAGCAAGCCATCGGCGACTGGCGTCAGTTCAAAGGGCATCATTACGGTGTCGGCGCCTTCATGATCATGGCGAACCCCACCATTGCCGATGATCTTGCATCAATGGGATTCGGCATCCTCAGTCGAGCCAATAATCGATTGTCTGATTTCGGGGCGGAGGGGAATCGTGAGACCGATGCACAGCTACGGCGCGTCGGCATTCAGCCCGTTGGCTATGGTGAGCACCTCTCAGAAGCGCGGGCACCCGTGTACACCGACACTGCGAAAGGGCGTATTGCGGCAATTGGTGTGACCTGCAATTTCCAGCCGGGTGGGGAAAAAGCCTTTTCAGCCGCGGCCCGGGTTGGCAATGCGAGCGGGCGGCCGGGTGTCAACAGCTTGCACGTGCGACGTACCATAACCCTGCCACCAAAACCGTGGGCGCTGCTTAATGATTTTGTTCGTGAGGCAGAGTACGCATTCCCATTGAATTACGCGATCCAGGGCGGCCTGACTGTTTTTGACGATCGAATTCAAATTCACAACAACACCTATGTGCCCGGAGACAGTGCGAGCTATCAGTACACCGCGGATCAAGCGGAAGTCGGGATACTGATGAAGGAAATTCGTAACGCGGCCGCTTATTCGAACTTCACAATATTGTCTCTCCATAGCCACCACTGGAATATTGATACGGATAATCCGCTGGGAGGTTTTGCCGGCGAGACCAGCGAGCCGCCCGATTTCCTCGAAGAGCTCGGCCGTCAGGCAATCGATAACGGTGCGGACATGTTTTGCGTTCACGGGCCGTTCGAATTCAGGGCGATAGAGATTTATCAGGGCAAGCCCATTTTCTACGGCCTTGGTTCCTTTATTCGCCAGCCTTATATGCAGGAAATGGTGCCGTGGGAGACATACAGCGAACATACGTTCACTGGTCGTCACTATGAATCGGTGAACCCGCTGGACACAACGATCCCGGACGCGGAGTTTCTGACCACCAGGACGGGTCGGCACCCGGAGCGGTTCTTCCAGGGCGCCTCCATTAGCTGCGACTACCAGGACTCCAGGCTCAAGAAGATTACCATCCACCCAATTGATCTTGGTTTCGATGGTCCGCTTTCGGATCTGGGCATTCCAAGGAAAGCAGGCAAAAAGCAGGCTGAGGAAATACTACAATCCATAGCTACGCATTCAGCGAAGTATGGTACTGACGTACAGGTCTCCAATGGCACGGGCGTCATAGCGGTGGAAAACTGAAGGTCGAGCAATGACAGATAGCAAAAATCGCAGCCCGGAGATGGTTGAGGGGCCTTATTTTTCCAACGGTGGTCAACGACGATCGGATCTGAAGGAAGACCGCCAGGGGCAGGACCTCGATCTCATCATCACCGTTGTGAATGCCAGTAACGAGGCACGACTGAGTGGAATTGATGTGGAAATCTGGCACTGCGATGCCACTGGCCACTACAGCGGCTATGATGCGGACCCCGATGAGTTGCCCGCTGACATCAGCAACGGACAGGAAGCGATCAATGACGACACATTTTTTCGTGGCAAGCTGACCACCGACACTGACGGTCAAGTGAACTTCAAGACCATCGTGCCCGGCTGGTATGCACTGCGAACGCCCCACATTCATTTGAAGTTCATCGAAGATGGCGTATGCAATACGACGACGCAGTTATTTTTCCCCGAAGCTCTGATTCAGGACTT
>CAYUOY010000075.1:0-18273 GCA_964446495.1 uncultured Woeseiaceae bacterium
CCGTCCGTCGGTTTTCTCATCGACGACATCGACTTTAGCGGCATTGGCGCGGTGGCAACGCTTTTTGATATTCAGCAAATAGAAGTTCTGAAAGGACCCCAGGGCAGTCGCTACGGTGCGAATGCCCTGGCCGGTCTGATTTACGTGCAAAGTGTCGATCCGAGCGATGAGCCGACCGGGATGCTGCGGCTGAGCGCAGGCGACGATGGAGCATATTCCGGCGGCGTTGCGTTCGGCGGACCGCTGTCAGCCGACAAGAATCTCAAGTATCGATTCAGCGCTCAGCGTTACGAAAGCGACGGCTTTCGTAACAATACTTTTCTCGGTCGATCGGATACCAACGGTCGCAAGGAAACGACTGTTCGTGGCAAGTTGACATGGGAAACAGCCAACGACTGGTCAATGCGCATAACGGGGCTCTACGCGGATATCGATGATGGCTACGATGCCTTTGCAATAGACAACAGCCTGACAGTCCTGTCCGATCGACCGGGTAAGGACGCCCAGACCAGCATAGGTGCGGCATTCAAAGCTGTCTGGGAAGGCTCGGAGACGATTTCGCTCACCTCGATTACGTCGTTCGCCGACTCCGACATGAATTTTTCATTCGATGCGGATTGGGGTAACCCGGAAGCCTGGGCGCCGTTCACTTACGATTTTGTATCCGGGAATGATCGCAAGCGACAGACGATCAGCCAGGAAATTCGCGTTGCCTCGGCGAATGGCGCGGGCCTGCTGAATGACACGGTGCAGTGGTTGGGTGGCATCTATTTTCAGAGCCTCGATGAGACACTGACAACGATCAACGCGGGAGAGTATTTCGACCCGTTCTCCGATTTCGGCCTTTCTCTCGATACACGTCTGGACAGCCACTTTGAGGCGCGCAATATCGCGTTGTTCGGGCAACTCAGTTTCAAATTGGGTGAAAAAGGTGAGCTTACAGCAGGCTTGCGGGTCGAAAACCGCTCCACGGATTATTCCGATTCTGACGGTCTGTCCCTTGGCCCTGGTGAGACCATGACGGGTGGCGAGCTTGGCTACAGTTTCATGATTGCAGAGGACGTCACCGGCTACATCACAATGGCCAATGGTTATAAGGCGGGCGGATTCAACCTGGGCCTGGTGCCCGAGGGTCGGCGCGAGTTCGACCAGGAAGAACTTCGGAGCCTGGAACTGGGTATCAAATCAGGCTGGCTCGACGGTCGACTTCAGTTCAACGCGGCCGCTTTTTACAATGAACGGCGTGATCAACAAGTACGAACGTCTGTGCAACTGGTGCCAAACGATCCTGCGTCCTTTGTATTTTTTACGGACAACGCGGCTAAGGGGAAAACGCTTGGCCTGGAGGCCGATATACGCTGGATACCGGTCGATTCCTGGGAGTTGTATGCCAGCCTCGGTCTCCTGAATGCCGAGTTTGATCGTTTCGTAACACCGGACGCGGATTTGAGTGGTCGCAAGCAGGCGCATGCTCCAGCCTACTCGTTCGCAATGGGTGGTGTGTATCGACATTCGACCGGCATGTTTGTACGGCTGGATCTGTCGGCGCGTGATGAATTCTATTTCGATATCAGCCACGACCAGAAATCGGAATCTTTCGAGCTCGTCAACACCCGAATTGGTTACGAAAGCGAACGCTGGACCGCACAGATCTGGGCGCGGAACCTGCTTGATGAACGATATGCTGTGCGTGGTTTCTTTTTTGGTAATGAGCCGCCGGATTTTCCAAACACGCTGTATATCCGACAGGGCGACCCACGCCAGGTTGGCGTCACGTTTGACATGCGGTTCTAAAGAATACTTGCTGAAATGAACAGTTTGACCGCCGATATTGCATACCAGTATTCACAATTATCCGGGTATGAGACGACTGGTGTCGCCTTGGCTCTTGCTTACCTCGTGCTCGCCATACGGCAAAACATCTGGTGCTGGTTTTGCGCGGCGACCAGTACCGCGATTTACGTAGTGCTGTTTGCGGAGGCCAGGCTTTATATGGAGTCGCTGCTCAACGTATTCTACTTTGCCATGGCCATTTACGGATGGCATACATGGAGGAATGCCGCGGGGTCACTCGATGAGTTGCCGGTGTCCGTCTGGCCACGACGAACGCATGCGGTCGCCGTACTGGTGATTGTTGTGTTGTTTATGTCGACGGGATTCCTGCTGGACCGGTACACGGATGCCGCGTTTCCGTATGTCGACTCGATGACCACGTATTCCGCGGTATGGGCGACATTCCTGGTTGCCAGAAAGGTGCTGGAGAACTGGTGGTACTGGTTGGTAATCGACGTCGTGTCGGTTTTCATTTACTGGTCGCGCGGACTGGAACTAACGTCAGTTCTTTTCGTTCTGTACGTATTGTTGATTCCGCTGGGCCTGGTCGCGTGGACTCGCTCCTATCGAAGCGCCCGGTTGCCCGTCGCGGCAACATGAGTTCAGCGCTCAAACCTCATGAAGCATTGGCGCTTGTGCCGGGCGTAGCGGCGGCCGACTTCCGAATTGAGGCGATGGCCGGCGGTCTTACCAACCGCGTCTACAAACTGTGCGGAACGAATGCCAGTTACGTTTTGCGATTGAATGCCGATCACACCAAGGCATTTAATCTCGATCGGCATTGCGAAATAGGCATTGTTGAACAGGCATCCAGTGCGGGACTGGCGGCATCGATAGTTCACGCCGATATCGAGCATGGCATCTTGTTGCTGCAGTATATCGAGGGCAGGGTCTGGACGAGCGACGACCTTGTAAGCCCCGGGAATCTTGAGCAGGTTGCGCATCTGCTGCGGTCCGTTCATGCATTACCGTTGTCAGGAAAAAAATTCGATACCGGCCTTATCGTGAATACTTACCTCGACAATCTGTTGGCACGACCCGAGTTGCACGAAGTTGGTCTACGCTGCAAAACCATTATTGATGGCATCGAACCAGCGCTGACATATTGCTGTTGCCACAACGATGTCGTCGCAGCTAATGTGATAGCGCAGCCAAAGCTATTGCTGCTGGACTGGGAGTACGCCTGCGACAATGACCCGCTGTTTGATCTTGCTTCGCTGGCAAGCTATCACGCGCTCGACAGGGCGGCGATTGATACTTTGCTAAGCGCCTATGTCGGAGGTGTCGATGCGGCGTTACGGGAGCGGCTTGGAGAATTGATCAGACTGTACGCGGCAATACTTTGGCTGTGGATCGCATCCCGGGAAGTGTTAAGCCCCGAACCTGATCAGGCCAGACGGTTGTACGAACTTGAGCAGTCGCTGCGGTAGCTCCGCGTGACTCCGTGCCAGCGCTGTCTTAATCTGATGTACGTCGTTCGGCAGTGACGCTACTATCAGGTCAGACTATGTACATCGACAGGATCAGGAACGTAAGAATGTTGAATCACTCGGGAAGGATTCGTGCGCTAGCTGTCAGGGCGGCGCAGTCATGAGCGAGCTTTTCCTGGTGCGTCATGGACAGGCTCGGTTGTTCACGGAAGACTACGACCGCTTGTCCGATCTCGGAATTGGGCAGGCCGAAGCACTGGGGCGTTCCTGGCTTGAGCAGGGAATTCGGCCTGATCACGTCTGGACCGGAACGCTTAAACGGCAGATTCGAACCGCGCAATCCGTCGGCGAGGTTTTTTTCAGCCATGATGAGCGCTGGCCCGAGTCCCATACGACCGACCAGCTCAACGAATATCCGGCGGAAGAAATACTCCAAAGCCTTGGCAGGCATCTTCGCGAGACAGACCCGGGAATCACCGTGTTGGCCGATGCGTTCGATGCCTCGGTCGACTCAAACAATCGCTACCGACATTTTCATCGCTTGCTGGTCGCGGTAACGGCACGTTGGGTCAGCGGTGACTACGAGTGCGATGATGTGCCAGTAAGCTGGTCGGAGTGGAGCGGTTCAGTGCGCGACGCGCTTCACCGGATTATGAAGGCGACCGGTAACGGGGAGTCGGCAGCGGTCTTCACATCCGGCGGACCCATTGGTGTCAGCCTGCAGACAATTTTGGAGGCACCCGATATCAAAGCCGCTGAATTGAACTGGCGAATTCACAATGGGTCCGTCACTCGATTCACGTTCAGTGGGGAGAGAGTTTCGCTCGATCGCTTCAACGATGTGGCACATTTGAGTCCGGCGGACCTGACCTACCGCTAGCGCGAAACCGAGGATTTCAATGGGTCGGGTGCGCGCGAAATTCCGCTGATCGTCTCGTGCGCACAAAAACTGATGAGTTTCGCCAAAATCGGCGACACAAGGAATTGTCCGTCGCGGCACTGACAAGTGCTTGATAAGTAGTGTTCCGGCTGCTCAATTCAATATATCTGACGTTGTAAATTAGCAACAAGTTCATAGCATGATCGCACAGCGAGACCATAACCTGCTTGTAAATTGACATACAGAGCCGTTTCTGCGAACTTTTGCTCGCACAAATAGTGTCCTTTCAACAACAATATACGCACTCCACAGTTTCAACGACACCTTCAGGTACCACTTGGCGGGGGATGTTAGGCCAAGCTCCAAGTACTAAAAAGGTAAACGGCTCCCTCACCGGGGCCGTTTTTTTTTGATCGATCGTGGCGCGAGTCATGGCCTTGTTTGAATTTCTGAATGACGCTCTGTTAGATTGTGCCCCGGTTCAGCATTACGCTTGAGAAGCTCACTATGACTCCAGAAAACCGGTCAGCCTATTGGCGCGCAAATCTTCGCCTGGTCGCGACCTGCATGTTTTTCTGGTTTCTGTGTTCCTACGGGTTTGGAATTTTGCTGGTCGATTCTCTGAACCAATTTCACATCGGCGGTCTGAAGCTCGGATTCTGGTTTGCTCAGCAAGGTTCAATTTACGTGTTCGTGATTCTGATCTTCTTCTATGCCTGGCGCATGAACAAGCTGGACCAGAAATATGATGTGCACGAGGACTGAGGCAAGCCGATGGAACTGAAGGCTTTGACCTATCTGGTCGTTGGTGCGAGTTTTGCGCTGTATATCGGTATCGCCATCTGGTCGCGGGCACACGATACGCGGGACTTCTATATTGCCGGCAAGGGCGTGTCGCCGATTGCCAACGGGATGGCGACCGCTGCCGACTGGATGAGCGCGGCCTCTTTCATCTCGATGGCGGGGCTTATATCGTTTCTCGGTTACGACGGCTCGGTGTACCTGATGGGCTGGACCGGAGGGTATGTGCTGCTGGCCCTTTTTCTGGCGCCTTACTTACGTAAGTTCGGCAAATTTACGGTGCCTGAATTTATTGCCGAGCGATACTATTCGCGCACGGCGAGAATTGTTGCCGTCATATGCCTGATATTTATTTCCTTCACCTACGTCGCCGGACAGATGCGTGGCGTGGGCATCGTCTTTTCACGCTTCCTGGAAGTTGATGTAACCGTCGGGCTCATGATCGGCATGGGCGTCGTCTTTATTTACGCGGTCCTGGGCGGCATGAAGGGTATTACCTACACGCAGGTTGCCCAGTATTGCGTGTTGATTTTCGCCTACACCGTTCCGGCCATTTTTATTGGTTTGCAGATCACTGGCAACGCCATTCCACAATTCGCTTTCGGGAGCGATATCGCGGGCACCGGGGTAGGGCTGCTGGAAAAGCTGGATGACATCGTCGTCTCACTCGGGTTCAATCAGTACACCAGTGGCAGCAAAAGTCGCATTGATGTCTTTTGTATCACCCTGGCCCTCATGGCAGGCACGGCGGGTTTACCGCACGTTATCGTGCGTTTTTTCACGGTGCCAAAAGTGAAAGATGCCCGGACTTCGGCAGGTTTTGCCTTGTTGTTCATCGCCTTTCTTTATACGACCGCACCGGCCGTTGGGGCGATGGCTCGTTACAACCTTATTAATACCGTGCAGCCCGGCGAGGTTGGGAGCAGCGATGGAAATCTTCGCTATGCTGATCGACCTGACTGGATGGATACCTGGCAGCAAACCGGTCTGGTGAGCTTCGAGGACAAGAATGGCGATGGCCGCATTCAGTATTACAATGATTCCAACCCGGAGTTCGCTGAACAAGCAGCCGCATTCGGCTGGCAAGGCAATGAACTGTCCGTCGATCGAGACATCATGGTGCTGGCCAATCCGGAAATAGCTGGACTACCAGACTGGGTGATCGCGCTGGTTGCTGCCGGCGGCATTGCCGCCGCATTGTCGACGGCGGCCGGTTTGTTGCTCGTTATTTCCGCCGCGATCTCTCATGATCTTATCAAGGGCATATTTGTGCCCGGCATTTCCGAAAAACGGGAGCTGCTGGCGGGTCGCATAGCGGCGGCTGTGGCCATCCTGATCGCAGGCTATCTTGGCTTCGATCCCCCGGGCTGGGTCGCACAGGTCGTCGCGTTCGCCTTCGGTCTTGCAGCCGCGTCACTGTTCCCGGTGATCGTCCTGGGCATATTCTTCAAGCGTGCCAACAAACAGGGAGCTATCGCAGGCATGCTGACGGGCCTCCTGTTTACCTACGGATACATTGAGTATTTCAAGGGTCTGTTCCTGAAATGGGCGGGTGCACCATGGGGTGAGAATATTGCCAGCAACTGGTGGTTCGGTATATCGCCGGAGGGCATTGGCGTGATTGGTGCGATTTTGAGTTTCACGGTGATTGTCATCGTCAGCTACATGACAGCACCGCCGCCGGAACATATCCAGCATCTGGTCGAGGATATTCGTGTACCGCGATCCGCCTGACACGAGTCCTGAACATGGCCCATAGTCATGCCAACGAGGGCAATAACAAGCGCCGTCTTCGAATCGCGCTGACAATCACCGCTGTATTTACCGTCGTTGAAGCAGTTGGCGGATACATCAGTGGTTCACTGGCGCTATTGGCCGATGCGGGTCATATGCTGACCGATTCCATGGCACTCCTTCTGGCCCTGGCCGCATTCGGGATCAGTGCACGGCCGGCCGACAGCAAGCACAGCTATGGCTATCACCGCTTCCAGATTCTTGCCGCCTTCGTCAATGGCATGACACTCATCGCCATCGTGATCTGGATTTTCATTGAGGCCATTCAACGGCTAATCTCGCCGCCGGATGTCGCGGCGCAAATGATGCTGTATGTGGCCGTCATGGGCCTGGCAGTCAATATTGTGTCCTTTGCAGTGCTTCACGGTGGCAATCAGGAGAATCTCAACATGCGCGGGGCCGTACTGCACGTGCTGGGCGATTTGTTGGGTTCAGTGGCTGCGATCGCCGCTGCAGTGGTCATCATCTGGACCGGCTGGATGCCGATTGATCCACTCCTTTCCATGGTCGTTGCACTACTGATACTGCGCAGCGCCATTTATCTCGTTCGGCAAAGCGCACATATCCTTCTGGAAGGATCGCCGGACTGGCTTGATATCAACGAGGTGAGAGAGAAGTTACGTGCCGCCATTCCCCAAGTGCGCGATATTCATCACTTGCATGTATGGGGTCTGACACAGGAGCGACTGATGCTGACCATGCACGTCGTTCTGGTAACCAAAAGCATGGACACCTCAGGGACGGTTCGCGCCGTCAAGAACATACTCAGCAATGACTTCGGAATCAGCCACTCGACTATTGAGATTGAGACCGATGAATGCGCGGATAGAAGCAGCTAACTCCCTAATTCAATCAGGCCCGGTCGTCTGGATGGACGATACCGATATAGGGCAGGGTACGATCGCGCTCCGCATAATCCAGGCCATAGCCAACCACCCACTCATCGGGAATGCTGAAACCGACATAGTCCACGGGTACATCAACCTCGGCACGTTCGGCTTTGTGCAGCAGGGCGCAGGTTCGAATCGAGGCGGGTTTGTGTGACGCCATCATGCCGATCAGGTAATGCAGCGTATGACCGGTGTCCACGATGTCCTCTACAATGAGAACATGCTGGTTTTCGATGTTGCCGCGGACATCCATGACCAGACGAACCGCGCCACTTTGAGTGCTGCTGTTGCCGTAGCTGGAGACCGCAATAAATTCTATCGTGCGCGGTATCTTCAGGCGCCGCGAGAGGTCGGCGAGAAAAATGAATGAGCCTTTCAAAACGCCGACCAGAACAATAGTGCCCTTGTCGGCATAGTCCTTCGATATTTCTTCGGCGAGTTCATTTACGCGTTGACGAATATCGTCTTCGCTGATCATCACTTCGGGTGTATTCGTACTCACTTTGTCCTCCGGACTGCGCGTACGGATGGTACCTGTTTCGGCATCGAGGTGCAGCGCTTGGGGCGACTGTTTATTGAAAACTGAGTATCTCAACAGGACGTAAGCATGAAAGAAGCTCTCTAGTGGCGGAACACTTCGTTGACACGCAATCCGGAGCCGTACATCAGCGCCCCAATAGTGCGATAGGTACCCGAAAGTCGTTGAATTACGGCGGTTGCTTCGGCGTGCGTGAACACCGTTGGCATAGCTCAGGTCTCGCCGGCGAATCGTCAGCCGTAATCGATCGATAAACTTCGTGGGGCCCCGGAAACCTGTGGGCGAACGTCATCCATGAACAAGATCTCGGTACCGCCTGAGTTTTCTAAGAAAATCGAATTACTCGATTTATACCGCAGTCGCCGTGTAACGGCCATGCGTGATTCTCAAGAAAAACCAGAAATTCCGTTGTTAACCAAATGCTTGCGGGCGCAACAAGGTTTCTTGTTATACTGCCGTTATTGCGGTTGGTTAGACCGCAATCGCAGCTTTTCTCGCGACGTCGTAGTGAGGGCTAGCGTGACAATTGCATTGAGATCAGCGACCTGTATGAAATCGCTAGTTGACAGTACGAACTGGTTACATGGTGAGTGGTTTATCAGCGACCGCTGTAGAATCAGCTGTTATTGGGCCTGGCGGTCTGACAGCGTGGCAATTCCATGCTGAAGTACATCGAATTGAAATCTGGCTACTCAGATAACGGGCCAGCGTGGATTGGTTTAGCTGAACAATCGAAGTCGGGAAAGACCATCTATTTCAATGGTAATGCCTTCGGTCGAGGCAATTGTGTAGCAGGCAATCATTTCGATATTGAGACTGGTGAAAAATATTGGATATCCAGCGTTAAGAAAGATGGCGCCGATCGCCATTGGGCGGGTGTCGGAAAGATCGGAATCGAAGCTGCCGCGGTAAAGGAATACCTGAAGCTTGTCGAAAAAGACACTCTAGACGTGAGTAAATTTGAGGTGTTGAACGATATTGTACCCACAGATATTTCCAAGTTTAATGAGATGCAAAATGAACGGTATCGGTAGAACACGGCCCAATAACCAGGCGATGCAGTTCGCGCCTGCGGCGCCGGACCGGCGTACCGCCGGCCGCTTATCACGGCGTTAGGCGGCAGAAGAATGCGTGAGCGTGTTTACTCCGTTTGGGATTTCTACGACGGTCCACGTACGGGGGTTGCCGATTTTAGCAACGTCCCATGTCATTTCGAATCTCTATGGAACGAGGAATTGGATGATTTCGCGAATTCTTACGTACTACGAGAGCTAACGGCTTCCATCCGAGAAACGGCTAACGAATATGATCGTATTTGGAGGACTTGGGAGCGGCGATTTCTCGCAGGCACGACATCCGGAGAGACCCATCCGAAAGGAACCGATTCGCGATTCGACGAACTTACTAGAATCCTTGATGTAGAAATCCATCAGCTAGAAGTCATCGGGATCCGGGTCCCGGAATTTACGGCTAAACGGGGACAGGAAAACCTTACCGAGGGAACTGTCAAGGAATTGCAGGTTGAGTGGCTTGAACCGCTGCCTAACAAGCGCATGAAGTCGTTCGTTGCGCTCGCTGCGGCGCAGCGACTGCCGCGCGCCTTATTCGAGCGTTAGCTACCCGTGGCTGAACAGTGTTAGACCGACTATTCGTGTACGGATCTCTTGGACCAGGGCGGCCAAATGAGTACATACTCGAAAAAATTGGGGGGTCTTGGGAGACTGCAACGGTAAACGGAAACCTCAGGAATGAAGGGTGGGGTTCAAAACTTGGTTACCCTGGCATTGATTTGGATGAAATGGGCGACGTAGTTGAAGGTTTTATTTTCACCTCCGAGAACCTATCAGGAAATTGGGCGGATTTAGACAAATTTGAAGGTGAAGCTTATGAGCGAGTGCTAGCAAAAGTGAAGCTCAAAAACGGAAACATCGTTGATGCTTACATTTTTACGTTGCGATTAGAGTGAGGTAACCCACCACCACTGCTGACACCTGGCCGTGGATCGAATTTTGATGCGGCTTAGGTTGCATTGAATTCGAATCACACAACAAGTAATAGTCAATTCGATTGGAGAGAAAGGATGCTCGGAGCACTAATCACATTCATAGTTCTTTTCGGCCTCATCAAAGTCTTTGAACGTGACCGTGACGATTTGGATAATTTCAGTATCGGAATGGTCGCAGTCGTTCCCATTATCAGCATTGTAGTAATTCAAGTAGTGCTCGCCTTCGTATTCCCTGAGCCGACTTTAATGCTGATATTGCCTTTGGTGGCCTTGATCGGGCTTACCTATTTCTTGCTTTGGAAGAATCTCGACATCCCGAAAGGACGATCCGCCGCATACACTGTTGCAGTCCTGCTCACCAATGGAGTGCTGAGTTTTCTCCTCGCCCCAAGTTAGGCGGATGACTGCCAGAGGATGCTGAAGGTCTGGCGTAACGAGAGGGTATACCGAGTCATGTGACCAGGTGATGCAGTTCGCTCCCGGTGACCGCCAGCCGCTGATTAACAGCGTTATAGGGCTCGTCCGGGTGGCCGTCATCGATCTTCAATTTGGTGGTCTGCAGATTATTTTTGAAATCTTAAAGGAGCATAGACGGGCAATGAAAGCACTTTTGACGTTTCTACTATTTTTCCCTTCGCAACTCATTGCGGGGGAGATCACCTCAGATGTGCCAGCGAATATTGATCCGGAAATGGCATACATTTTTTACCTGCACGGGCGGATTATAGAGACAGAGGGGCTGCGGCCGACTCATCCACGCTGGGGATTGTATGACTACCCGGCAATTCTTGATGCTCTTGCTCAGGAAGGAATTACAGTCATTTCAGAACGCCGTGCAAAGGGTACCGAGACACGTGACTATTCCAGCAAGATCATTGGCCAGATCGAGCAACTTGTGGCTGGTGGCGCCGAACCCAGCCACATTACCGTAGTAGGATTTTCGGCGGGGGGTGCAATTGCAATGGTCACATCATCAATTCTCTCAGAGACAGACGTCAACTTCGTATTCCTGGCCAGTTGCTGGGACGGGGTAAAAAATATGCCGGATCTAACGATAAATGGGCGAGTGCTTTCAATATTCGAAGAAACAGATCAGGCTTTGTCTTGCAGCAGTTTGGCTGAGCGTAAGCCAGGCCCTTTGGTTTTTCATGAAATAGCTATTAGGACGGGCAAGGAGCATGGAGCATTCTATTTGCCACGCGATGAATGGGTTCAACCGGTGTTGAATTGGGCCTTAGGTCGGAAGGAGTCACCGATTTCCGCAATCGGTGGTTCTACTTGAGGACCGATGCGGTACTGCCCTGCAATCAGGGCGACCTTTTTGTGCTTTCCGCATTGAATGAACCGTTCATCCAGACCATAATATCGGAGTCAATTCCTGTCTGTCCGCTTCACACTCCTGACTAGCGGATTTACCGAAAAAACGAGCGTTTCTAGCGGTTCGATGCCGGGCATTGGTACTAGACTCGCCAAACCATTGCGCAAGTTAGCAGAATGTTGGAATTTCAAAGGTATTAGGCCTCCCGTTCCGCGATTTCTCATTTGGGAAAATGTGTGTGGGAAATGGTAGACCACTCGGTCGATGCAAGGGAAAATTTATGGAATTTGAAAATGGCGTTCTTCACTTCGGTTCCTTCGTCGCCGTTACGCTGGGTATTATCGTTCTGTTTGTCGGTAAACGATTGAATGATGTGATCGGGGTTTTGCGTGAGCTCAGCATCCCGGAGCCGGTAACGGGAGGACTTGTATTTTCGGTGCTAACGGTGTTCGTATATCTGGTCAGTAATGTCGAAATCGAATTTGAGCTGGCTGCACGCGATTTTCTCCTGGTGTACTTTTTTACAACTATCGGCATCAATGCCAGCCTGAAGGATTTATTGTTGGGTGGAAAACCGCTGGCAATTCTACTTGCGATAACCATCACGTACATGTTCGTGCAGAATCTGATTGGCATTTCGGTTGCTTCGCTGTTTGATCTGTCGGGCCCTGTCGGTGTGATTGGTGGTAGCGTTTCGCTTATTGGCGGGCATGGTACTGCCATCGCCTGGGCGCCGAGAATTGCCGAAGACTATGGCATCAGCAACGCTATGGAAATGGGAATCGCTTCCGCCACCTTCGGCCTGATTCTTGCCAGTATTATGGGCGGCCCGATTGCCAGGTTCCTTATTACACGTCATAACCTCAAGTCGGAAAATATGGAGTTGCTCGATGTAGTCGTTCCGGACGGCCAAGAAGACAAGAACATAGGTCAGCTGGATTTTCTGGATGCAATACTCGCCATTCATGTGAGTATCATCTTTGGAGTATTGCTGAACGAAGGCCTGGAGAGTGCCGGCCTGCAGTTGCCGTTGTTTGTAACCTGCCTGTTCGCCGGGATACTGATCACCAGCCTGATACCAAAAAACTTTCCGCGTTTTGGCGGTACGGAATGGCCAAGTCGTAAGCCTGCTGTTGCTCTAATTGCCGACGTGTCGTTGGGCACATTTTTGGCAATGTCATTGATGAGTCTGCAGTTATGGACATTGGCAGATCTTGCGGGTCCCATCTTTGCCATACTTGCCGCTCAACTGGTAGTTGCCGTGCTGATTACACTATTCGTGGTTTTCCCTCTCATGGGGCGAACTTACGATGCGGCCGTGGTGTGTGCGGGTTTTGGCGGAATCTCTCTGGGTTCCACACCGACTGCAATGGCTAACATGGCGGCGGTCTCCAAGCGCTATGGCACTTCCCATCTGGCGTTCGTGATTGTGCCACTGGTGTGTGCGTTTTTTATCGACTTGGCTAACGCGCTGATTATTCCATTCTTTCTGTCAAATTTCTAAGCGACTCACAGGAACAAATACCGCGACCCTGCTGGATGATCCTCACTCCCGGTCGAGGTGAATATCGTCGAAATGTCGAGCTATTGGATGAGGCGAGCTGACCTGATCGGGACTGACGGCAACGTCCTCCGGACGCATCAGCCAGCAGGTCTGAAAGCCGGCCGCGGCGGCTGCATCGAGTTCTGCTTCGATATCGGACAAAAACAGGATCTCACCGGAAGGGCAGTCGATGTCTGTCGCTATCGTTCGGTAAGAGTCCTCTTCCTGTTTCGCGCCGGTGGTCGTATCGAAGTAGCCACTGAATAACGGCCGCATGTCGCCATAGAGGCTGTAGTGAAAGAATAATTGTTGCGCTCGCACGGATCCCGAAGAATATACGTACAGCCGGAGTTTTTCTTCATGCCATTGCGTCAGTCTCTGTACCGCATCGGCGTAGACATGCGCTTTGTAGTCGCCGGCTTCGTATCCCTTCTTCCAGATCATCCCTTGCAGCGCTTTCAATGGCGTTGCCTTGGTATCGGCAGCGATCCAGTCCAGTAGTTGTTGGATCAATGCCTCGGTATCGTGGCTGGGTAATCCCGACAGCGCGGCGGTTGAGTCCAGTTGTTCGCGCACACCGGATTCCGTGCCATGGTCTCTTACGAAGTCCGGAAGGTGCTTGTCCGCGTAAGGAAACAACACATTCCTGACGAAACTGATTGAGCTGGTGGTGCCCTCAATATCCGTAACAATGGCGCTGATCAATGTATCAGTTCTCGAGACGGCTGAATCGTTCGGCGATTTTGCTGCCACTGAAGCGGGCGACCCAGCCATCCGGGTTGTTGAACAGCCGTATTGCCACGAAATGCGGATTTGGACCCATGTCGAACCAGTGCGGAGTGTTGGCAGGAACGCTTATCAAGTCACCCTTCTCACATAACACCTCGTATACGGCCGCCTCGACATGCAGAGCAAAAAGCCCTTGACCATCGACAAAGAAACGTACCTCATCCTCGCTGTGAGTGTGCTCGGCCAGAAATTTTCTGCGCAGAGCCTCTTTCTCCGGATGGTCGGCTGTCAGGCTGACGACATCCACGGTCTGGTAGCCATCTGCCGCAATCAGTCGATCTATGTCGTTCCGGTAGGCGGCAATGATCTCGTCCTGGGAGTCGCCGGCGACGACATCGGCCGTGGTCGCCCAGCGTTCGAAGCGAACGCCCTTGGCGGACAGTAAGGCCGCAATTTCAGCATGATCGTCGCTGCATACGGTTGCCTTACCGGCGTCGTCGTCCGCGTAAATCTTCAGTTCACTCATTTCAATCTACTCCCTGACCGCTTAGCCGGTGATATTCGAACAAATACTCGAGCGCTTCAAGATGTCGCGTACATTCGTCGATGTCAGCGCCCCAGGTATAAACGCCGTGCCCGGCAATCAGGTAGCCGACGCCCTGACCTCGTACTTGCATGAGTTTTTCCACTTCTTCGGCGAGTACGCCGATATTCTGGTTGTTGTCGAAAATCGGAATCTCTACGGTCGCCGTATGCGTGTCAATACCGGCAAAGGCTTTCAGGATCTCCAGGCCCTCGAAGCGTAATCGGTCGGCATGGACCTCAGAGGCGATCGTTGCATTCACAGAGTGTGTATGCAGCACCGCGTTAATACTTTCGTCGCGACGGTATAGTTGTAGGTGGAGGAGGGTCTCTGCGGATGGCTTCATTGACCCCATTGGCGCGCCATCAGAGGTCAGTTTCATGATGTCTCTGACCATCATTTTGCTTTTGTCTTTGCCAGAGACGGTTATGGCTATATCACCACCATCAAGTCGTGCGGAAAAATTTCCACTCGTCGCCGGCACCCAACCGCGGTCATAGGCTTCACGGGCGACGGTGACCAACTTGAGTTGAGCGGTTGCAAGGTCCATCGAAGCAGTCTCTGTCATTTGTCCTGGTTTTGTCCACTGGTTTGGTACACGAATTAACCTCTGCCTTCCTGCGGACGGGGTTCGCACAAGGGAGTACCACCATTTTCGACGGCTGCAAGCGACCGAACATGAACGTCTTCCGCGAACCCTGTAATTCGACTGCCGGTGTTGCAAAAATCATGAGCAGCCTCGCAACCAGCGACGAGACACAGCCTCGGCCGGGCTGGTGTCCTTTCGCGCTCGGTCTTTTCATCTCCTTAACGCTTGATTCTCTGTCGCCTGTACCGCCACAATTAGCGATCAGGGCGAACTCGCCAAGGTGGGGAAACACAAGTGTTCGAACATAATCAATGTGCCAAATTGCTGCTGCTGGCGTTGATGCTGGCGGCTCTTGTCGGTGCTTGCAGTCAGGACGCTGGTCGATCCGATGTGATGCCGCTGCGGGACGATCAATTGCTGACCCTCGAAGACCTGTTCGGCGACAAGCTATACGAGCCGGCTGAACCGGGCCAGGTTCGGTGGCTTGAGGATGGCAGCGGCTATACGACGCTTGAAACCGCTGCGGCCTATGAGGACGCGGAATCCCAAAAGGATGACGAAGGGGAGGAAATTAAAGCACCGGAAGACATCGTTTTTTATGATCCGGAGACATTGGAACGTACGATTATGGTGTCGGAGCAACAACTCACGCCGGAAGGGGCGGAGCGCGCACTGATCATAGATGATTACCGCTGGTCTGATGATCGTGATCAATTGCTGGTGTACACGAACAGCGAGAAGGTCTGGCGAACGAACAGTCGAGGGGATTATTGGGTGCTGGATATCGCTAACGGCGACCTGTGGCAATTGGGTGGCGATGAGGCCGAAGCAAGCGCCCTGATGTTTGCGAAGTTCTCACCGGATACGACCCGGGTTGCCTTTGTACATGAGAATAATATCTACGTTCAGGATCTTGATAGTGGAGTGATCGACCAACTGACGAACGATGCTTCTGACACCGTCATCAACGGCCTGTTCGATTGGGCGTACGAGGAGGAGTTTCAGATCAAGGATGGTTTTCGCTGGAGCCCGGATGGAAATAGCATTGCCTACTGGCAGCTGGATACGAGCGCTGCGCAGGATTTCATGCTGATTAACAACACAGACACGCTGTACCCAACGATTTCGCGCTTTCCCTATCCCAAAGTTGGCGAGGAAAATTCTGCCGCGCGAGTCGGTGTGATTTCACTGGCAAGTAAGAAGACCGTCTGGGCGAAATTGCCCGGCGTTGCCCGGGACATGTATATCCCGAGAATGGACTGGGCGAACAACAGCAAACAAATCATTGTGCAGCATATGAACCGCAAGCAGGACACCAACGATGTCTATTACGTGGATACCACAACGGGCGAGTTAACCACGGTGCTGATCGAAAAAGAGCAGGCCTTTATCGAGGACGTGATTGATGTCACGTGGTTCGATGAAGAAGATGCGTTCGCATGGATCAGCGAACGCAGCGGCTGGCGGCATATTTATCGCGTGTCGCGTGATGGTCGATCGATCGTCGATCTCACACCGGGTGATTTTGACATCGTTGATATGGGCGCAATCGATGAGGAGTCCGGCTGGCTATATTTCGTTGCCTCACCCGATGCAATGGAGCAGCGGTTCTTGTATCGAAGCCGACTTGACGGTACTGGACAGATGACACGAGTAACGCCGGAAGAATACGCCGGCACGAACAGCTACCAGATTTCCCGCGATGGCCACTGGGCGATACATACACATTCCTCTTTCAGCCAGCCACCACAGTACCGGCTGGTTTCTTTGCCGGACCACAAGGTTCGACAGGTGCTCGAGGACAACCAGGACCTCATTGACAGGATGTCGAAAATCGCTCTCGGTGAGCATGAGTTTTTTCAGGTTAAAGCGCAGGACGGATTGATTCTCGATGGCTTCATCATGCGACCGCCCGGTTTCGATCCGGCAAAAAAGTACCCCATGATCAACTATGTCTGCGGGGAGCCCGCGGGGCAGACGGTGCGGAATCGCTGGTACGGTGCCCGGCATATGTGGCATATGTTACTGACTCAGAAGGGCTTTATCGTCGCTTCAGTGGATAATCGCGGTACACGCGCACCACGTGGACGCGACTGGCGCAAGTCAATCTACGGTGCTGTCGGCGTCCTGGGGTCCAGAGACCAGTCCGATGCGCTCGCGGCAATGGTGGAGCGCTGGGACTATATCGATGCTGATCGAATCGGCGTTTGGGGACATTCCGGCGGCGGCTCAATGACGCTCAACCTGATGTTTCGATACCCCGGCCAATATCACGTGGGAATATCTCGTGCACCGGTCGCTGACCAAAGACTCTATGACTCCATCTATCAGGAACGATACTCCGGTCTGCTGGAGGAGTATGAGGAAGGCTACCGTCAGGGTTCGCCCATCACTTTTGCCTCACAACTCGAAGGCAAACTGCTGCTGATACACGGCACCGGTGACGACAATGTGCATTATCAGGGTACCGAGCGATTGATCAACGAATTAGTCAGGCACAACCGGCAATTCGATTTTATGTCCTACCCGAATCGCAGCCACAGCCTGGACGAGGGAGAGGGCACGGAATTGCACCTGTACACGATGATGACCAACTATTTCACGGAGCATCTGCAAACTGACTGACAGTCTGTTCGAAACATCCGAGACAGAATTTTTCAACAAGCTCCTGACCTTTGGTTTTTCCATTGCGAGCGCGGCGATTTTTCCGGCCGCATTAGTTGGTGACAGCCAAAACAATCACCACGGGTCGGAGCCACGCTTCAAAGCACAGCCCACATAGTCAGTCTGTTTATTCAGGCTGCCAGTCCGGGTGCTCGAGTTGGTAGGTGCGCTGTGCTTCCGACAACACGTATTGACGTATAGCCTCGGCATCGTCTTCGGAAACAAAGTCCTGGAATCCCGCCATGCCGAGCGACGCAAGCGCGCCATCACGAACGATTTGTTGCCAGGAGTCATGAATGGCGGGCGACGCCCAGCGTAAATCCGGGTTCATGCCACCGGTACGCAAGCCATCTCCGTGGCAATAGGAGCAGTGCCTTTGATACACGGCCTGGCCATGGTCAATAACGGCAGCGCTTGCGCTCACTGTGCCCGCGGGTACTGGCATCTCTCGATGGTCTTCCACTACGGCGGGTAATTCCAGGGTACCGCCCAGTTTGTACACCAGGACCCGGGAGATATTGGGAATGTTCCAGCCATGTGCGACGACACCGCCCTGCGCACCAAAGCCACCACCGAAGCCAACGGCGATAGCGATGTATTGTTCGCCTTCGATGGCGTAAGTAACGGGCGGAGCGGCGGCGCCGGTCTGGGTGTCACTGGACCAGAGCTCGGTGCC
>CAYUOY010000076.1:0-18113 GCA_964446495.1 uncultured Woeseiaceae bacterium
CATGGAGTTTCTAGTCAGGGATGTTCACAGAAAAGCCTGCTTCGGCAATTCGTTTTTCCGACACACCGTATTTCTCCAGAAATTCGTTCCAGCGCGGGTCGTCGTGCAGTCCTCGAAATATCAGTTGCCTTGCAATGCCGGATATTCTTGTTGGGTTCCAACGGACAATACGACCATCGACATACAGTTGTTCTTCCCTTGCTGCTCTGTCGATGGCCTTGAACGCTGCATCATATTGTTCGGTCCACGTGTACGCAATCGCAATATTCCAGGTCGACTTGTTCGCCGTGGATTCGAGGAATTGCGCCATTGCGTTCTCATAGTCATCCAGTCTGCCAAGGCTGTACAGAGACAGAACTTTGCCGAGCGGGGACTGGCTCTCTGGCTGCTCTGCCGAAAACACAGCGAGAGCCTGCTCTGGCTGACCTTTGAGAAGCAAAACCCAGCCTAGTCCAACATTTCTGCGAAACAAGGTTTGTATTGTGCGCCACACCCTTGCAGCATCATCCAGGCGGTCGGCATTCTGGTACGCCACCGCGAGTTGGACATAGCAGGGAAAGCAGATCGGATTTCGCGAAATGCCAAGTTCGCCGAGCCTGACCGCATCCGCCGGCTGGCCAAACGCGCCCGCAAACAGCATCGCCGTTCGAAAGACATTTTCGTTGAATGGTTCGTTGGACAGCGCTCGCTCAAACATTCGGGCTCCTTTGCGGATGTCTCCGTCGAAGTCCGCGAAGTGCCACCCCAGGTAGGCAAGCGTCGCCGCATCATCGGGGGCGATTTCAAACGCTTTCTCCAGCGCTTCCCGCGTCCGCGCGATATCCCCTTCAATATCCGGTCCATCACCGATCTGGCGCCACAGAATGCGAGCTAGTTCGCGCCACGCCGGCGCGAAGTTCGGGTCCATTTCCAATGCACTTCGCAAAATCGATTCGGCCTCGGCATTCTTCGAGAAATCCAGTTGATCAATTATATGAACGGCTTGTAAGTACAAACGATAAGCCTCTATGTTGGTATTGCGTGCATTGGGAATGGAAATATTCAGAGAGACTGCAAGTCGCTTCAGTACGTCCGCCGCTATCTCGTCCTGAATGTCGAACAGATGATCCAGTTTCCGGTCATAGGTTTCTGACCAGACGTGCTCGCTGGTAACGGCGTCCACTAGCTGTGCGGTAACGCGAATGGCGTCTTCAGACTGCCGTACACTGCCCTCCAGTACATGAGTAACATCCAGTTTCTCTCTGATCGTAGAAATATCCAGAGACCGGCCCCGGAATGC
Organism: uncultured Woeseiaceae bacterium; assembly: GCA_964446495.1. Lineage (GTDB taxonomy): Bacteria > Pseudomonadota > Gammaproteobacteria > Steroidobacterales > Woeseiaceae > JAADHU01. The sequence goes on from CAYUOY010000076.1 coordinate 1,280, forward strand.
AAAAGAGGATGTCCTGGCAATCACGCGCAAACCCTTGGCCTGCGCCAACAGGTTTAAAATCTCCTCAGAAATGCCGTCGCCAAAATAGCCAAGATCCTGATCCGGACTCAAGTCCAGGAAAGGCAGAACAGCAATGGAATAGGACGCTGGCAGAGACCCACGGTCGGGACCCGCAACTCCGCTAATAAATCTTTCTGCGATACCCCACGACACCAGGGCGATCCCGAAAGCCAGAAGGAACGCCACACCATTTCGCCGTCTGAATAAGCTTGATAGTAAACTGCGATTTGTAGCCACCCCGATCGCGTGTCTGTCACCGCGAGTAACAGGAACGTCAAATAAGTAGCCGCGGCGAGGAATCGTTCGGATCATTTGCTGAGACCGATCGCCAATAGCTTTCCTGACGTCGATCAGGCATTGAGTGACGGCATCGTCAGTGACCACTGTAGAGCCCCAGATAGCGCCGAGAATTTCTTCCTTTGAGACAAGGCGCCCGTGCCGTTCAAGCAAATATTGAAGCACCTGGAAAGATTTGGGCCGCAACTTGATATCTTTGCCATCGGAGGTCAATGCACCTCGGTCAATGTCGAGCGCAAATCGGCCAAACGCGAAGGTGTTCTGCGCGATAGTGGATACAGGCTTCTTTCCGGCGATGTTGTTCTTCTGCCGCATTGACTTTGCAGCTTACCCTATTTTTTAGCATCTTTTTCGTCGCTTTTACGTAACTTCGGCTGGCCGTGCGGGTACGTTGAGGGCGGACTTCGCAAAAGTGATGAAGTCAGCCAAAACAGGGGAACAGACATGATTAAGCCAGGCATTGTTGCGATCGCGATTTTAGCGGTCATTTTGCAGTTCACACCCGCTGGCCCCGCGTATGCGAGTGATGGGTGGTACCCGAACTGCCAAAAAGAATCCGTAACCAGTTTTTGGGAAGAGCCCATATTCGGTCACGAATTGAAGGGGCGCGGCACCATCTGTACGACGCCATTCGGTCTTTGGTCGACATTGTCGATAAAAGGGTTGACGGAAGGAAACGCGTACACGGTGTGGTGGGTCTATATTGATGATCCGGCATCGTGCGTCAACTTTCCGTTGGGGCCTCCCGACGTTCCGTTCCCTGAACCGCAAGGCTACGCAGGACCGTGCGGTTTGGCAGACTTTTTTACACCTGATTCTGGCGGAGATTTTCTCAACCCGCTGGCCGTTTTCGGTCGCATGGACAGTGTTGTTGCCAGTCACAGGCACAGGACAAGATTCGCCGGAGACCTTAGAGGCTTTACGCCGGCGTCAGGGTCACAGGTCTGGATGTTTGTTTTTGGCCATGGGCCGGCGGATCAATCCGATAAGCGTCAGCTTGCGCGACAGATGTTGACGCCCGAAGACCCAACGGCTGGCGCGCCGCATCTAGGCATTGAGGGGAGTCCATACGGCTACCCGGCAGGTGTCGTCGTGGTCGATATACCCTGAAGTAAAAAATCAAGCCGTTGGGCTAGCATAGGGAAATGCTGGAGCGACGCGACTTGATCTGCGCCGGGCCTGTTTAGAAGATGGGCTCGGCGTATTCTATTTATGAAGTAGTCAGTCTCGGGATTTGATGCTGGACGGGAGTTCGACATAGTCTTTTGTTTTCGGCAATGATCGGTATGCCCGCAAAATCGATTCCGGCGGTGCGACGAGTTTTCGGGCATCCAGATTCATGAACCCACCGGTACTGGTAACTTTCGCACACAACTCGCCATCAAGGCGATGTATCTCGTTTTCGACTTTGAAGCGACTGCCGTCGGGCGCCAGGCCCGCCACATTGAACGTAATGGTTATCTCGTCCATCCATTTGACTTCTCGTCTGTACTCCAGTTCGTCCTTCATGATGACGATGCCAAGCCGAAGCCGCACGAATTCGTCAAGCGGGAACCCTCTCTCCGCGAGCATGAGTACACGCGCATCGACGACCTTATTGAGGTAGGCAGAATTCGCCATGTGCGAGTTCCAGTCCATATCGGCCCAGCCGGCAAGAAACGTCATAGAGTGTTGTGGCTTCATGGATGTCCCCCGAAATTGAAAGAGCAGTGTAACAACACGCAGGGCCCGTCTGTGATCGATTGCGGCCCGTCGCCAGTACCCGGATGTGCGACCTCCTGCTGCAAACGGCCATCCATGGAAAGACCAGTTACTCTGGTGCTAGGATAGAGGCAAACCGCAGATGGTCCGGGGATCACATCCGCAAGGAGTGCTGCGAGGCAGCGTCGGAGCGATAGTGGACGAGTTAAGAATTCTGGCTGAACTGACCGCCATAACGCTGGTAGTTATCGGGATTTTCGTCTATTTTGGGCGAAAGCTTTCGAAAGCTGCTGAGAGACATGCGGCGGAAATCAATTTTCCGTTTTACATTACTCGGAGCGGTACCGTATTTTTCGCTTGTGTTGCTGCATTCATGGTCTACTGCGCGGCTACCCGGCAGCTCGCTCCTGCCAGCAGCTTTGGTCATTTTCTAAACACGCTCGATGGCGTGGCATCAGTATTTACGGGATTAGTCGCAACGGTTGTCGCGGCAGGCTTAATCCTTGAGAAACTGGGTTATCCAATCTGGCAGTGGGAAAAAGATTCCTGAGCAGATCCTTTCGGCCGGACCAGTTCCGGGAATATAAAACAGGATTCAAGAGTTACGCGGTGACGATGTCAGCCTTGAGACTGTTCAGGAAATCCATCACTTCGCCGCCTTCTGTCGGGCCAACACCCAGTTCTCCGGCAACACTTGTTACTATCCCTATGAAGCGCGTCCAGTCCGCCTCAGTAATTCCCATGCCCTCGTGTGACAAGGCCATGTCGCGACCGGTGTAGTACATCTGCCCGCCAGTCTCTTTGACAAGATAATCAATCAAAAGCTGGAGTTCACGCGCAATTCGGTCCTCGCCACGATTGGTCCAGAAACGAGCCAGGACGTCGTCCTTCCGTGCCTGACCGACGAGTGATGTCGCGAACATTGCAATTCCGTCGTAGCCGCCCAGTCTGGAATAGAGAGAGTCTGCCATTATTTTTCCTTGTCTTAAGCCGTTAATTTCAAAGACTATAAGTTCTTTTCGAGAAAATCAATTGGAGATTAACACCTATACGAACATGGGTCGAACACGCATTTCGGACAACAATTCCGGTCGCTGTGGTGGGGTAGTGATAATTCGGCTTTTGGAACTACCGCCCTGCTACTGGTTGTTGGTGGAACCCGCCGCAGCCCATCCCTGAATAAGCACATCGTAGTCAATTGTCTCACCCGGCGGCTTTTCATTGTCTAATCTTGGCTTCGGTGCGCCGGGCTGATTCAACCAATAAGACGCATCACGTTCTTCACCCAGCTTCGGGCCACAGGTTTTCTGGACACCCGCGCGCTCCAGTCGCATCATCACCCGATCCTGCGCCTTTGCCAGCGCATCCATGGCCTGCTGCGGTGTTTTTTCGCCGGACGCGGCATCCGCGACGTTCTGCCACCAGAGTTGTGCAAGTTTTGGGTAGTCCGGGACATTGGTGCCGGTTGGTGTCCATTGCTCCCTCGCCGGTGAGCGATAGAACTCCACTAACCCACCCAGTTCGGGCGCACGTTGCGTAAAGGACTCATGATGAATATCTGATTCGCGAATTGGGGTCAGCCCTACGTGCATCTTCTTTAACGACACCGTTTTCGACACCGTAAACTGTGCGTAAAGCCAGGCGGCCTTGCGACGCTCCAGTGGTGTGGACTTCAATAACGTCCACGAACCGGTATCCTGGTACCCGAGTTTCATTCCGGACTCCCAATAGGGCCCGTGCGGCGAGGGCGCCATACGCCACTTCGGCGTGCCATCGCTATTCATGACGGCGATGCCGGGCTGGGTCATATCCGCGGTAAACGCTGTGTACCAGAATATCTGCTGTGCAATATTTCCCTGTGCAGGTACAGGGCCCGATTCAGAGAATGTCATCCCGGCCGCTTCCGGTGGCGCATACGCTTGCAACCAGTCGACATATTTCGTTAGTGCGAATACGGCAGCCGGTGCGTTTACGGCACCGCCCCGACTGACGCTCGATCCCACCGGCCGACAGCCGTCGACGCGGATACCCCATTCATCGACCGGTTTGCCGTTGGGGAGCCCCTTGTCACCGGTTCCTGCCATGGACAACCAGGCGTCCGTAAAGCGCCATCCAAGGGATGGATCCTTTTTGCCGTAGTCCATGTGACCGTAGATGCGTTTGCCATCGATTTCCCGAACACGATTGCTGAAAAAGTCAGCGATGTCTTCGTAGGCAGACCAGTTCACCGGCACGCCAAGTTCATAACCGTAGATTTCCCTGAATCGAGTTTTGAAGTCCTCGCGTTGAAACCAGTCGTAACGAAACCAGTAAAGGTTGGCAAATTGCTGATCCGGTAGTTGGTAAAGCTTGCCATTCGGACCCGTCGTGAACGAGCGTCCGATAAAGTCGTCAAGATCCAGGTGCGGGTTGGTAACCGACTTACCGTCACCTGCCATGAAATCGGACAACGGCACAACATAGTCGTATCGGACATGCGTGCCGATCAGATCTGAATCGTTGATGTAGGCGTCGTAAATATTTCTTCCCGAGAGCATTTGCGTTTGTAATTTCTCGATGACATCGCCTTCACCGATGAGATCGTGGACAACCCTGATTCCGGTTATTTCGAAAAAAGCCTTTGCCAGCACTTTTGACTCGTACTCGTGAGTGGTGATGGTTTCTGACACGACGTTGATGGTCATGCCCTGATAAGGTTTCGCGGCTGCGGCGAACCAGCGCATCTCGTCCAGTTGTTCGTCCTGGCTCAATGTTGAGGGTTGAAATTCATCCTTAATCCAGTCGACAGCCGAATCCTGTGCGAACACTGGCAATGCGAGAAAGCCAATGGCGTAGGCAAGGCAATGAGTTGGAACTGCGTGCATCAGGAAATCTCCAGCCAGGAATTATTGGTATCGATAAGAATGGCGGTCGTTCAAAACCACCGAAATACCGCCCAAGTGTACAGCAGGCAAACAACACCTGAGCCAATGTAATAGTCGCCCAGCATACCGATCCAGGCGAGTTCGATGAATGCACTACCGAGAAGCGATACGAACAACCTGTCGCCACGGGTGGTCCGAATGCCGAAAATGCTCGCGCGTTCGGCCGTGGGCGAGACGAACTGCCAAACGGTCATTCCCAGCAACGCGAGTCCGATACACGAGAAAAACAATGCTGTTGGCCAGGTCCAGGCCATCCACGACAAGTCCATAGCGCTGCCTATACCCGCCCCATGGCGAAGCCCCGGGCGATATGGTTCCGGACGAAGTAAATAACCAGCAAACCGGGGATGATGGTCAGAGTGCCGGCCGCGGCCAGCACTCCCCAGTCCAGTCCGGACGCCGATACGGTGCGGGTCATGATGGCTGATATGGGTTTGGCGGTCACCGATGTCAGTGTCCTGGCCAGCAGCAGTTCGACCCAGGAAAACATGAAACAAAAGAAAGCGGTAACGCCAATGCCCGACGCAATCATCGGGGCGAAAATTTTCACGAAGAATCGCGGGAAAGAATATCCGTCGATCCGCGCGGTTTCATCGATCTCCTTTGGTACGGAAGACATGAATCCTTCGAGAATCCAGACTGCCAGCGGCACATTGAACAAGGTGTGGGCGAGAGCCACGGCGAGGTGCGTGTCAAACAATCCGATCGACGAGTAGAGTTGAAAGAAAGGCAGCGCAAAAACAGCCGGTGGAGCCATGCGGTTTGATAGCAGCCAGAAAAACAGGTGTTTGTCGCCAAGAAAACGATAGCGGGAAAAAGCGTAGGCGGCGGGCAACGCGATGCTTACCGATATCACGGTGTTTAAAAGAACATAGATCAGCGAGTTGATATAGCCGGAATACCAGCTCGGATCGGTAAGAATCGTGGCGTAGTTGGCCAGCGTAAAATCCTGCGGCCAGAGGCTGAGCGTTGATAGAATTTCCTGGTTGCTCTTGAACGACATGTTGACCAACCAGTACACCGGCAAAAGAATAAAGATAATGTGAGCGCGAGGCAGGATTTTTCGGTATTTCATGCGCTGCTCACTGTTGGTGGTCCGGTCGACTGTCGCCAACCGACATGATGGTGTAGAAAAGCCAGCAGACCAGAAGAACAATCAGGAAATAGATAAGCGACATAGCCGCGGCCTGGCCCAGATCAAACTGTCCGAGTGCGAGTTTTACGAGGTCGATCGATAAAAACGTAGTGGCGCTACCAGGGCCGCCGCCCGTGACGACGAAAGGTTCGGTATAAATCATGAAGCTGTCCATGAATCTCAGCAAAAAGGCGATGATCAGTACCTGGCGCAATCTTGGCAATTGCACGTAGCGAAAGATTGCCCAACGGGACGCGCCATCAATGGCGGCTGCCTGGTAATACACCTCTGGAACGGCCTTGAGCCCGGCGTAGCATAACAATGCGACCAGGGAGGTCCAGTGCCAGACATCCATGGCAATAACGGTAATCCACGCATCAAACGTGTCCTGCGTGTAGTTATAGTCGATGCCTGCGGCATTAAGCACTGACCCGGCCAGGCCAATATCAATACGGCCGAAGATTTGCCAGATCGTGCCGACGACATTCCAGGGGATCAACAGCGGCAGCGCAAGCAACATCATATACAGGGATGCGCGCCAGCCGCTTTTTGGCAGTCCGAGTGCGATCATCAGGCCTAACGGTATTTCAATGAGCAGCACCAGGGTAGTAAACAGCAACTGCCGTCCCAGTGCATCCCAAAAACGCTCTGAATGTAAGACCTCCTCAAACCATTCGAGCCCAACCCAGAAGAATTGATTGCCGCCGAATGTATCCTGAACAGAATAATTCACGACCGTCATCAGGGGGATAACGGCATTGAACGCGACAATAATCAGAACCGGCAAGACCAGCAGCCACGCTTTCGGGTGACGGCGTTTGCCTGCGCTCATTGTCGGTCCCCAACCAGTTTTTCCGAGCAATAGAGCAAGGCGCGTTCAGGATCTATACGGATATGATGATCATCGGCCGGAATTTCCTGGTCAGCTGGCATCGACAAACAAACGTTGCCGGTGCCTGTTGCAAGGTGGGCGATCTTATGTCGACTGGTGCGCTCCATACTGATCAATTGTGCGGCGACACCGGTTCCGTCACGCGAAAACTCGCAGTATTCAGGGCGAAACCCGAGCTCACAGTCATAGCCGTCATCGTGGAGTTCGTAGCGTCCTTGCAGCGCAACGGATTGACCGTCAATGAGCGCGGAGCGGCCGTCAAAATGACAGGGAAGAAAGTTCATGCCGGGTGAGCCGATAAACTGACCAACGAATTTGTATTGTGGTCGCTCGAATAACTCACTCGGCGAACCCGATTGCAGGATGCGACCTTCATGCATGACCATCACGGTGTCGGCAAATGTCAGGGCTTCCGTCTGATCGTGAGTTACATAGATCATTGTCAGTTCAAACTGGCGGTGCAGTTGCTTGAGTCGAGTCCGCAACCGCCATTTTTCCTGCGGATCGATAACCGTCAATGGTTCATCGAACAAAATGGCGTTTACGTCCGTTCGTACCAGGCCACGGCCCAGCGAGACGAGTTGTCGGACGCCGGCTGACAGAGACGCTGGCTTATAGTGCAATTGATCAGTCAGGCCGAGCAATTCGGCGACCTCGGTAACACGTGCTTTGATCGCGTTGCTGCCGAGGTTGCGATTTTTCAGTGGGAAGGCGAGATTGTCATGAACATTCATGGTCTCGTAGACCACGGGGAACTGAAATACTTCCGCTACGTGGCGTTGCCCGGCGTTCAGGTGAGTGACATCCTGACCATCGAAGTGAATCTGACCCTGCGTTGGCACGAGTAAGCCGGAGATGAGTTTGAGCAAGGTCGACTTTCCGCAGCCGGATGGACCGAGGAGGGCATAGGCCTTCCCATCCTGCAGGTCGAGGTCGACTTTCTTGAGGGCAAAATCCCGCGGATAAACGGCCTTTGCCGAATAGGAGTGGGAGAGCGTCGTTGTTTCGATTCTTGCCACTAACCCGGCACCGAATCACGAGGTGTGGCAACGGTCTTGCCCCATTTATCAAACAGGAAAATTCTGTCCGGATCGAGATGCATTTTGATTGTCGCGCCAGCTTCCAGTGTCTTTGTACCCGCAACGACAGCGACACAAGGCCGGCCGGCGACATCGACATGCACGATCGTCTCATTGCCCGTGATTTCGGTTACAGAAACATTTGCATCACAAGTTACCGATTTTCTGGTCACGGCCTCCAGGCGAAACTGCTCGGCGCGAAACCCCAGGGTGTAATCGCCATTTTCAAGTGCGGCCATATGCCCTGGTAACGCAAAGGAGAGTGTATTCATGACGCTGCAGGTCGAGCTCTCTATTTTTGCGCGCAACAGATTGAACGGAAACTCAGACATGATTCGTGCCGCGGGCAGGCTCTCTGGTGCTGCAAAAATATCAGCAGCCGTTCCTACCTGACTGACACGGCCCTGGTCGAGAACAACGGTCTTGCCGCCGAACAGGAATGCCTCGTTCGGGTCGGTGGTTGCGTACACGACGATTTTTCCACTGCCCTCGAACAAGCGCGGCAGCTCACGACGCAAGTCTTCACGCAATTTATAATCCAGATTGGCCAGCGGTTCGTCCAGCAGCACGACTTCGGCATCCTTGGTCAGTGCTCTTGCGATGGCCACTCTTTGCTGTTGCCCACCCGAAAGCGACGTTGGATGGCGATCAAGCACATTCTCAAGGCCCAAAAGGCAGGCAACCTCCAGCACTTTCCGCTGCATAGACTTCTTAGTCTCCGAACGTACCCGAAGCGGTGACGCGATGTTCTCGAAGACCGTTAGAGTGGGGTAATTGATGAACTCCTGGTAGACGAAGGAGACATCACGTTTGCGGACATCCAGGCCGGTGATGTTCGAATCATGCAGCAATACCTGGCCGCTGTTGCCTTGATCGAGACCCGCAATGAGCCGCAGCAGACTGGTCTTTCCGGATCGTACCGGGCCGAGAAGAATATTGAACGAGTTCCTCTCGAACGTCAGGGAGATATCTTGCAAGTGAGGCTCCCCACCGGACTCACTGCATAGTTTCTCGATAGTTAGTGACACGTTTTATCTTCACTCAGTGACCATTGTGCGTGCGCCTTTGACGAAACTCTCCTTTTTGTCGGAATCGTCACCAGTTAGCAAACTATTGACGTCCTCAGGCACGACAATGCCTTTCTGGCACCCCGGACGTTCTGCCAGCAGGTCCAGCCAGCGTTGCAGATTCGGCAAGTCACTAACATCGATACCAGACCAATTGTGAGTACGCGCCCAACACCAGTTGGCGATGTCCGCAATGCTGAACTGACCCGCAAGATACTCGTTATCCGCGAGCCGCGTGTCCAATACCGTCAGGAGTCGTTTGGACTCATTCTGATAACGGTCGATCGCCGACTGAATTTTCGTCTCTGAATAGCGAAAATAGACATTAGCCTGTCCCATCATGGGCCCGAGACCGGCCATCTGGAACATTAGCCATTGAGTTACCAGAGAGGCGCCCCTGACATCGGATGGCATAAGCCGCCCGGTCTTGTGCGCCAGGTATAGAAGAATCGCGCCTGATTCAAAAACTGCAAAATCGTCCTCTTCCCGGTCAACGATGGCAGGAATGCGACCATTGGGATTGATGGTGAGAAATTCAGGAGTGCGCTGTTCGCCCTCCAGAATTCTGATGCGCTTCACATCATAGGGCAGTTGCAGTTCCTCCAGCACCACGGATGCTTTCCAGCCATTCGGTGTTGCTGCCGTATAGAGATCGATCATGAAGTTCTCCGCGCCTGTTAGGTTGGACATAGACAGTATACGAATATAATCCCGGCGATCCTGCCCCATTTCATGCGAATCTAGTAAGATGTTGTCTGCTCTGATCAGACCAATGACAAACTCATCATTGCGACGGCGCTGCTTTGATCCGCAAAGGGAAATCCATGCAATCAACTCACGTACATGAACAGTTCACGTCACGAGCGGGTTTTCTGCTTGCGGCCATTGGGGCGGCCGTCGGGCTCGGCAATATCTGGAAGTTCCCCTATATGCTGGGTAGCAATGGCGGCGCGGCATTTGTGCTGATATATCTGGTAGCGATTGTCGTCATCGCGACTCCGGTAATGGTGGGTGAAATGATGCTGGGCCGTCACGGCCGACAGAGCGCACCAAACACCTTCCGGAAGATTGCGGCGGAAGTGAAGGCAAGCCCGGCCTGGGAGTACGTTGGCTGGCTGGGCATTGTCACGATGGTCCTCGTTTTAAGTTTCTTCAGTGTCATTGCTGGCTGGTCCATCGCCTATGTTGTGAAAACGGCCAGCGGCGCGTTGATCGGCCTGACACCGGAAGAGGCTGGCAACGTATTCAATACTTTTCTTCACAACCCACTGGCATTGCTTGGCTGGCACGCTCTTTTCATGGCGGTCACCGTGGTCATCGTCTCTCGCGGGATCAAGGGTGGTATCGAAAAGGCCGTGACCGTGATGATGCCGGTGTTGTTCGTCATGCTGGTAGGCCTGGTTATTTACGGAATGTTCGCCGGTGACTTTCCGCGAGCGCTCAGCTATCTGTTCGAGCCGGATTTCTCGAAAATTTCACCGGAGGTGACGCTCGCGGCATTTGGACAGGCCTTCTTTTCGGTAAACGTCGGTATTGGCGCATTGCTAACTTACGCTGCGTATTTGCCGGACGATGTCGACATCGTGAAATCCTCCATAATCATCGCGATTGGCGACACCATGGTTGCGTTGCTCGCGGGCCTGATGATCTTCCCATTTGTTTTCGCGTTTGATCTCGACCCGGGGGAAGGCCCGGGCTTGATTTTCATTACACTCTCGGCAGCGTTTGGCAGCATGCCCGGCGGTGCAATCATTGGCACGGTATTTTTCCTGTTGGTTTTCCTCGCGGCGCTGTCGTCGTCGCTGTCCATGCTTGAGGTATCTGTGAGTCGCTTTGTCGAGGGCGAAGATGGCCACCGCACGAAAGTGGCTGTGTTGACAGGAATAGGAACATTCTTTGTCGGATTCATCACTCTGTTCTCCTTCAATATTTTCGAGGATGTGCGGCCATTAGGATCTGTCGAGCGTTTCAGCGGCATGAATCCTTTCGGTTTACTCGACTTCGTCATCACCAATGTGTTGATGCCGATTGGAGCCATGTTATATGCCGTTTTTATAGGCTGGTTTCTGTCGGCTGAAATGACCATGAATGCCTTGCATCTGACGGATACGAAATTCTTTAGAGTCTGGCGGTTCCTGATGCGTTATGTGGTGCCACTGGGAATTCTTGCCATATTTGTCTCGAATCTGTTGCCCTGATGCGCGACCCCACTGAGCCGTGCCAACCGCGAATACCAATGTTCAGCCTCCCCAGTCGAATGATTATTACTCCTAAAATACTGCAGGAATACCCATGACATCCAGAAATCACGCCGTCACTTCGCTAATACTGGCCGCACTCGCCTCGCCTTTTTCTCTGCTCGCTGCGGCAGCGCAGGAGGAAGAAATTCCACCACAACCAGCTTGGGTGGAATTATCTGCCAGTGAGCGCCGTGAAGTCCTGGAGTTCGCGGAGGGTTATAAAGACTTCATGACACACGCCAAGACCGAAATGAGTTTCGTGACGGAGGCTGTCAAGATTGCGAAAAAGGCAGGGTTTCGTGAGTTGACGCACAGCAGCAAGTTACAACCGGGTGCGCGGCTCTATGATATCAACCGCGATCGCTCGGTTACTCTCATGGTGATGGGTTCAGAAGATTACGTGAACGGCTTCCGCGTTATAGGAGCACACATCGATTCACCGCGGCTGGAACTGAAGGGGCGGCCATTGTATGAGAAAGAAGGATTTGCACTCTTTCAGACCTACCGACACGGTGGGATCAAGAACTATCAATGGGTCAATCTGCCGCTGGCCCTGGTGGGCCATGTTGACAAGAAGGACGGATCTCGGGTCCAGATTTCCATTGGTTTGGATGCCGACGATCCAATTCTGATTATTCCCGACCTGTCACCGCACGTAGACCAGGATTTTCGCGAGCGCATGAACAGGGATGTGATTGGCGGTGAAGAGCTTGATCCCATCGTTGCGTCACTGCCTGATGAGGAGAATTCTGTCTCGAACGCGGTGCTGGCCTACCTGCAGACCGAGTATGACATTGAAGAAGATGACCTGGTATCCGCGGAGCTGGCGCTGGTTCCGGCTATGGCACCCAGGGATGTTGGGCTTGATCGGAGTTTGATGGCAATTTACGGGCAGGACGACAAGTTGTCGTCATACACGGCATTGCGCGCAATTATGGAACAACGAAAGCCGAAGAAAACAGCCATCGCTTTTTTGGTTGACAACGAAGAAGTTGGCAATGTGAACAACACGGGTGCCAAGTCGAGCTATCTTGTCGATCTCATGGGTGAGTTGATTTATCGACAGCGCGGGGATGCCTACAGTGATCATGATTTGCGACGTGCGCTTCGAAACACCAAGGTTGTCTCGTCGGACATAAATCCAGGCATACACCCGACATGGCCGGAAGTGTGGGAGGCGGGCAATGCGCCGCGCCTTGGTTTCGGCGTCAACCTGAAGTTATACGGCGGTGGTTTTAACGCGAATTCGGAATTTATTGCCTGGACTCGTGCCTATTTCGACGCTGCTGGCGTCGCGTGGCAGACTGCTACCTATAAAGGCAGGGCGTCAGGTGGCACGATTGGCAATTCGTTGTCGAAGGATAATATGGAGGTTATTGACTACGGCGTGCCGGTGTTGTCGATTCATTCAACTTATGCAGTGAGTTCGAAGGTGGACGTGCATATGTTGTATAGGGCGATGAATGCGTTTTACCGGTACGAGAATTAAGTCGAGCAGGGATCGCGGAATCATTGTTTTGCAACAAAAATTCGGCATTCAGCCCTCTCACTTCTTTCGACGTGCGCTTTCGTATCTGTCTTTTGCTTCAGTCACTTTGGTTAGTGCCTCGCGCATTGCCGGTTGCTCCGACAGTAACGTTTCCATCTCGCTCCACATTTGTTTTTCTTTTCTTCGCGCTTGTGCGTCGTACGGAAAGGCGGTCGATCTCGCCGCGTCAAAATCGGGCGCCTCTTTTTGTGCCGAGGCTAGTTGAAGGCTCAGCAGGAATCGCGCGGATGCGTCCGCTTCAGCTTTTACCGCAAATTTCGGAGCGCATACATGATACCGTCTGCGCTCACCAAGAGGCGTCAGGAAATCACAACCAATATCGAATTCGTCCCGACTGTTGAGGGAATTAAAAACGTCAAAGAAGTCTTCCTGGGCGCGGTATAATTCATTACGTAAGACAATCTGTGATTTCTCGCCGTAGACGACGATTTCTTCCATATCTTCTGATGCTTCAACCGTTTCATCCTGAGCGAGTACGACCTGGCCCAGCGTTGCAAGTGCAGCTGCAAGCACAAGCACGCTCCCGGTGGAAGGATGCGGGTACTTTCTCAATTCGGTTTTCATGAAAGATTCAGTCCTTCCGGGAATACTTGCTGACCGGATCCAGGTAGCCTCGAAAATCATACGCGGCCTGACACTATTTGCAATTCGGAACGCTGCGTCTGTCATTCAAGTCGACTTCCGCCTCCCTTGGCAGCGTCAACAGCGAAACGGTAGGAGCGCAACCCGATGCGCGACCAATAAATCCGGCATTTGGCACTATGTGTGCTAGTCCCGTCCACCTTCCAAAGCCCTCACATCGGACCCCGCCGGTTTCTGGTAAACACGCAATCCAAATTCCGGGATAATCGCCAACAAGTGATCAAAAATATCGCCCTGAATACTTTCGTAGGCAACCCACTCCGTCGTTTTCGTGAATATATAAATCTCAATAGGCAGCCCATCCGGGCCGGGAGGCAATTGCCGCACAAGAAAAGTCATTTTCTCGCTAATATCGCTTCGACTGCTCAGGTAATTCACGACATAGGCGCGAAAGGTGCCAACGTTCGTTAAACGCCGCAAATTTACGTTGGCGTCGCCGTTGAGTGCCGCATTCGCTGCCTCCAGTTCCTGTTTCTTGGTATCGATGTAATCCTTCAGCAGTGCGAATCGCTTGAATTTCGCCGTCTCCTCGTCAGTCAGAAACCGTATGCTGTTTTGATCCAGCAGAAGAGAACGCTTGATTCGACGGCCACCAGACTCGCTCATACCGCGCCAGTTACGAAATGATTCTGTTATAAGTTTGTAGGTAGGGATGGTCGTAATGGTTTTGTCCCAGTTCTGAACTTTCACCGTGTGCAATGCGACATCGATGACATCGCCATCGGCATTGCTTGCCGGCATTTCGATCCAGTCACCCACGCGTACCATGTCGTTGCCGATCAATTGAATACTGGCTACCAGCGACAGGATCGTGTCGCGAAAAACGAGCATCAACACGGCCGTCATGGCACCAAAGCCGCTGAGTAGTAGCAACGGCGATCGGTCAAGCAGGGCGGATATGGCCAGGATCGCACCAATGCAATAGAGAATGATTTTCGCGACCTGGATATAGCCCTTGACCGGACGGTCCTTGGCAATAGGATACTGTTCATAGATCTTGTTGGCGGCATTCATCAACGCGCCGAGCGCCAGCATGATCGTCAACGCCATGTAAGCCATGGCGACATTCTCGACCACCTGCACGCTTCCGTCCGGCAGCCCGGGAATTCCCTTGGCACCGAACATCACAATGACTGCCGGCACTATCTTGGCGAAGCGGCCGAAGACCTGCTCGCTGATCAGCGCATCGTCCCAGGTGCTGCGTGTCCGCCTGGCCAGACCGCGTAACAGTCGCACCAGTTGGCGTTTGGCGATGAGGTCTGCAATAAAGGCGATGGCTGCGAGGACGACGATACCAATCAGCGTGGCAGTCAGCGGATAATTGTCCAGACGACTTGAGACGAGGTCGAGCCAGGTTTTGAATTGATCCATAGGGAGATTGTTCTTCTATTGGGAAATTGGCTAAGCTTGAAAATTATACTAAAAACGTTCGAACAACGCGGGGTGTTGTATGAGGTCCTTCATTGAAGGAATGCCAAAGGCTGAATTGCACGTGCATCTGGAGGGCACTCTGGAGCCGGAGCACATATTCGCCCTTGCGCAGCGCAACGGCATAGAGCTCGAGTACAAGACGCCACAGGAAGTCGTCGACGCCTACGATTTCCATGACCTGCCGTCATTCCTGGCTATTTATTACGCGGCAATGGGCGTATTGCGCGAAGAACAGGATTTCTACGAGCTGGCGTACCAGTACTTCGAGAAAGTGGCGGCTGAGAATGTGCTGTACGTCGAGCCCTTTTTCGACCCGCAGGGGCATACCAGTCGTGGCGTGGAATTCGCCACTGTCATCAACGGTATCCACCGGGCGCAGAAGGATGCCGAGGCGAATCTTGGCATCAAATCCAACCTCATCATGTGTTTCTTGCGCGATATGAGCGCGGAATCGGCGATGGAGCACCTCGAAATGGCATTGCCCTATCTCGACCGGATTATCGGTGTGGGCCTGGATTCGGACGAAAAAGACAATCCGCCGCTGAAATTCGCCGCAGTATTCAAACGCGCCCGCGAACATGGCCTCAAGCTCACCATGCATTGTGACGTCAATCAAAAGGACATTGGCGAACATCTGTGGGAGTGTCTGAACGATATTCAGGTTGATCGAATTGATCACGGCGTGAACTCTCTCGAAGATGAGGCAATGTGCGATGAAATTGTCAGACGCGGCCTTGGCTTGACGGTATGCCCGGTTTCCAATCGATTCGTCGTGCAATCGCTAACGGCGAGAGAAATTCGTGCGATGTTGCAAAAGGGCATGAAGGCCACTGTCAACTCGGATGATCCGGCCTATTTTCGTGCTTACATGAATGACAATTTCATAGCACTGCAAGCGGAGGGTGACTTCAGTCGCGCCGAGATCGTGCAACTCAGTCGAAATGCATTTGAGGTGGCCTGGGTCGATGATGCGCAGAAAAAAATGTTGCTGCAGACTCTGGATAACTACGTGACAGAGACCGCCTGAACCGTTTCAGGGAATAGGGCAGGCGACCAGAAAGGGGAAGTTATGGAACGTTCGAAGCTGGCGGATCTAAGTGAAATCGTGAGTTCAATTGCGATTGTTGTCACACTGATTTATCTAACTGTTGAGATACGACAGAATACCAGCGCATTGAATGCTCAGTCCCGGCAGGCTGTATTGGAATCGGCACAAACCGAGTTATTCATGTTAATGGATAATCCGGAAATAACGGTGGCGATGACAAAGACTGAATTCCTCTCTCCTGAAGAGCAAATTCGGCTCGATAATTTTTTCACCGCATCCTTACGAGCCCGCGAGTTTGCATGGCTGCAGTTTCAGGACGGATCCATTGATGAATCCCAGTGGTCAACGGAGTTCGCGGTATTGTTGTCAATCCTCGATACGCAGCTATCTCGTGACTGGTGGGATGGCTTGGGCAGATTCGTTTTTAGTGAAGAATTTGGTGCCTATATTGACGATCTCTTGCTGCAGCATGAAGCGACAGAAACGATATGGACGGCATCGTCCAGTTGGTCGAAAAGACAAGGCGTTTCGGCGTCGGATTCGCCAGAGTGAGGCTCTTTTTGGAGGTTCCCAGAAATACGGCTGTTGGCCGACTTCTGTCTGATGCACATCATGTTACCCGCCCGGGCAACCGTTCGCTTTCCGCGAGAACGGACGTCCAAATCCAGCGAGAAATTACCTGCAGCAGCGCTTTGCTAATGCAAATAAGCCGGTGCCATCGGTTCTTTCGCAAAGTTTTCCACTCCGCTCAACAAAGCTCCCGCGGGAG
>CAYUOY010000077.1:0-18015 GCA_964446495.1 uncultured Woeseiaceae bacterium
CACGCCTAGAGAGTCAGTCCTTTGGTTTGCGTTGTTCGGGGCGCAGTTGGGTGGTTGGTCACAGCACTTGGACTGGGGCTCTCCGAGGCAGTACCCGGCCGCAGCCCCTTACTGGATGGATTTGGACTGGTCGCTTTTGCGAGTTTATTCCCGATAATCTCGGTTCTCGCCTATGGCCAGCTTGCGGTCCTGAGAGCACGCCTCTCAAAACCAAACCCCGACAAAAACGACTAATCACAGGAAGAAAGCCATGCACTTCAAACTTATCCTAGCCTTCATTGACGACACCAAGACGGATGCCATTATGGAAGCCGCCCGTGAAGCCGGCGCCACCGGATGCACCGTCATCAGCAACGCACGTGGTGAAGGTGTGAAGGAGAACAAGACTTTTTTCGGCCTGACGCTGGCCTCGCAACGGGACGTCATATTGCTGCTGGTTGAGCAGCATTTGAGCCGGCATATTCTCGAACACATCGGCGAAGTCGGCAAATTTGACGAAAAACCGGGCACCGGCATCGCCGTTGTCATCGATGTCGAAGATGCGGTCGGTGTCTTGCATCAGGCTAAAGAACTCGAGGAAATTGTGGAGGAAAATCTATGACTGCTCAAAACCGCGGACCCGTGCGTGACTGCATGCGCAAAGATGTCGCCGAAGTCGACGGCAAGATTGACGTGATGACGGCACTAAAAATGATGAAGAAGGCGGGAACGACCAGCCTGATCGTCAAGCGACGACACCAGCACGATGAATACGGCATGGTGTCATTCGCCGATATCGCCAAATACGTCATTGCCAAGGATCGCGCACCGGAGCGCGTGAATGTCTATGAAATCATGTCGAAACCGGTGCTGACTGTTCGTCCGGATATGGAAATTCGCTACTGCGCACGTTTGTTTGAACGATTCGGTATCAGTCATGCGCCGGTCGTTGAGAACGACAAGATCATAGGCCTGGTCAGTTACTACCTGCTGGTCCTGCACGGTTTGCCGGAACTGGACGAATAGCCACGCAAGACACTGTTTTACAAAAACGTTACATGTGATCGCGTCTACGGCACTCTCGAACTGGTAGCCTGAGTGCCCTATGAACCGGCAAATACGCATACTGGTAATCGAAGACGAACAGGCCATTCGCGAGGGCCTGATCGATGTGCTCGTCTTTCACGGCTACGAGACAGACAGCGCCGCGACCGGTCCGGAGGGACTGAAGAAAGGACAAACCGGACAATTTGACCTGATCCTGCTCGACATCATGCTGCCTGGCATGGACGGTTACGAAGTTTGTGACCGGATTCGGGCCGGAGACCGACAACAACCCATCATCATGCTGACTGCGAAAACCTCGGACGAGGAAATCATCCAGGGACTCAAACTCGGTGCCGACGACTATGTGGCGAAGCCCTTTTCAATTCAGCAACTGCTGCTGCGGATTGAAGCTGTTTTGCGACGCTCACCGGCCGGCCAGGAAATGGCACGCAGCATCGATTTGCAGGGAATTGTCATTGATACGGAAAATCTGACCGGCAAGAACGATCGCCAGGAACTGACCTTCACCCGGCGCGAGATCGATATTCTCGCGTATCTTGCTGCCCATGCTTCACGACCTGTTCCTCGGGATGAATTACTAGCGAAAGTATGGGGTTACGCGAAGAATCTCGAATTGGAAACACGCACAGTCGATATTCATATCGCCAAACTACGCCGCAAGATCGAGTCAAACCCGAAACAACCCGTTAATCTCATTACGGTCAGGGGCGCCGGCTACAAACTACTGCTCAAGACCTGATGAAAGACTTCAGTCCAAAGCGCCTGAGAAACCTGCTGGTGGTCTTTTTCCTTGCGTTGGCGATCCCCACCGGCGTTCTTATCTGGCAGGCCTACGAGCAATTGAAGTGGGAGTCTTTCTACCAGTATCGTGGCATGGCCGAGGAGCTGACCGACCGAATTGATGCCGCCTTTAACGATCGGCTTAACGCCGCCGAGGCCAGGAACTTCACTGACTACGCATTTCTGGTGGTTAGCGGCGACCCGGCGGCGAACTTCCTGCAGCGTTCACCCCTGTCGGACTACCCCGTTAAGCAGGATTTGCCGGGGGGCATTGGTTATTTTCAGGTTGACGCCAATGGGAAGTTCAGCACTCCTTTGTTACCCGATTCCGGTACATCACCTGAGAATGTAGGCATCAACAACGATGAATACACGCAACGCCTGAAACTTGCGCAGGAAATTCAACAGGTGCTCGCGGATAATCGTCTCGTAAGCGAGCGCGCGGACGCGGGCCCTCGGCAACGGTTTGCCGCAACACCGGGGCCGCCAGTCACGGAAATCCAGGAAAGTATCTCGCCGGGGTATGCCGACGCCGACGCCGGCGCCCTCGACAAATTGGTACTTGAATCTCACGACTATCCGACCGAAGAAGAAAACGAAAATGACTACAGCCAGCAGGTGTTTGACCAACTGAATGAACCCAAAGCCCTGTTTTCGACAAGTGCCAGCATCGCTGCCGCAACAGAATCGGGAGCCGCTGCTGGCCTGGCCCGCGCCGATGAGCAGCGCCTGAACGCAACGGCCGATTTGGCTGATCTGAATCTCGATGGCACCTTACAAAAAAAGAGTGAGGCCCTCGAACGCAAGGAATCGGAGACTCGACGCCAACTCGTCGGACGGGCGTCTTCGCCAGCACGGAGCAAGCGAGTGGAACAGTCGGCGCTGCCGGAAACGCTTCCATTGCCGGCAATGAAAAATGCCGGTGGGAAGGTGGACTTTGCGGGTCTGCGTATCAGCACCTTCGAAAGCGAAATCGATCCTTATGAATTCAGCCTGCTCGATAGCGGCCACCTGGTCGTGTTCCGCAAAGTTTGGCGAAACGGTGAGCGCTACATTCAAGGACTGCTAATCGATAAAGAACGATTCCTGAAAGAGCTCATCGAGGACGCATTTTGGCCTACTCCGCTGTGGAGCATGTCCACTCTGGTGGTTGCCTATCAGGACATCGTCCTCACCACCATCAGCGGGCAACTGAACAGCCACTATTATCCACCGGTCGCAGCCGAGCTGGATGGCACGCTGCTCTATCAGTCTGCGTTGACGGCGCCACTGGACGGTGTAAGTCTCATATTCTCAATCGATCGACTACCGTCCGGCCCTGGCGCGAGGGTGCTTACGTGGACGACTATCGTGATTTTTATTGTATTTCTGGGCGGCTTTCTGGGTCTTTATCGGCTGGGACTGAGTCAGATTAACCTGGCCAGGCAACAACAGGACTTTGTCGCCGCCGTCAGCCACGAACTCAAAACGCCGCTCACCTCGATACGCATGTACGGTGAAATGCTCAAGGAAGGTTGGGCGGATGAAGCGAAACGGCAGCAGTATTACGGCTATATTCACGACGAGTCGGAACGACTGACCCGGCTAATCACCAACGTGCTGCAACTCGCGCGGATCACACACAATGAGCCGCAGTTCGACAAGGCACCGCAGCCCGTCGGCGATCTGCTGAGCCAGATCGAAGCAAAGATCCAGACCCAGGTTGAAAGTGCCGGATTTGAGCTGGCGGTTGCCCGCGGTCCCGAAATCGATGCCGTGATGATAAATATCGATGCGGATTGTTTTGCGCAGATCATCATTAACCTGGTTGACAACGCCATCAAGTTTTCCAGGGAAGCTGCCCGCAAACGAATCGAAATCGACTGCGCGCTGACACGCGACAAGACGATTACATTTTCCATTCGTGATTTTGGACCGGGCGTACCGAGAGACCAGATGAAAAAGATTTTCAAGCTTTTCTATCGATCAGAATCCGAGCTTACCCGGGAGACCGTCGGTACGGGTATTGGCCTGGCAATCGTGCACCAATTAACGACTGCCATGAGCGGCAAAGTTGACGTGATCAACAAAGAGCCCGGTGCGGAATTCAAGCTCACTTTTCCGCTGGTGTGAATCGCGATTGAGGTTCATGTCACCCCAATGCGGCGGGAACACGACCTGACGAATCATCGCACCCTTTCGGCTAACGCCGAATAAACTCCAGGATATCACCCGCGATCGAATCATCCGCCGTATTGAAGTGGTACATCATCGAGAAATGATTGTGCCCCGGAATCTGCTTGTGATCCGGACATCGATCATCACGATCGCAAACCGCCTGGATCAGTCCGATCGACTCTTGCGCCATCGACGTCTGGTCATATTCGGCGTTAATCACGAACAGCGGAATCTTCCGTCCCTCCACATGATTGATCGGCAGTCGCTGCGCCCATAGCGATCGATCCTCGCCATAGTAGGCCAGCATGGATGCAGCACTGCCCTCACTGCCCTCACCGAACGTACCTGACAACAGAATCGATCCGGCCACTCCATCGTCTCCGTCATTCAGTTGCAGGTCTTCAATAAAGGAGTATGTCGCCACATGCGAGGCCCCGGCCGAGTGGCCCATCAGGTATATTCTGTTCGGATCGCCACCGTATTCGCTCGCGTTGTCGCGTATCCAGCGCACGATGGCGCGGATGTCATCCGCACCCGCTGGCCATTGGTATTCCGGTGCCAGTCGATACGTAGCATTAATTCCGAGCACACCACGACTGGCGAAGTAATTGAGCACGTTGTCGAATATAATCCCGTCACTTTTGTCACCGCGCACGAACGCCCCACCGTGTATGAAAACCAGCACCGGCATGGATTCGCTACCCGGTTTCTTTGGCTGCAGAACGTCGAGCCGATGACGCTCATGGGACCCGTAGAGGATATCCCTCGTCACGCTCGCGGTTTCATTACCCGCCTCGGCCAGATGCTCCTTGTATATCGCCCGCAGGCCGGGAATCTGGCTAGCCGAAAAGGTGTTGCCGTATTTCTCGATCTCCGCCCGGGCTTTGGGCGTGGCCGTGGTCGCGCCCATCGCGTCCGGCACACCGCAAGCCAGGACCACAAGCAACCATAGGGGTTTCATAACGTTTCTCATTCGCCAGCCTCTACTTCCCAGCCAAACGCGTGATTGATGATATAAAAAATCGCGTTTTGCTCGAGCACACCACCCACCAGATGTGACCAGGGGCCGTTCGCATACAACGCCACATCCTGGCCACCGTGCGATTCATCCGGTGTAGTCTTGCCGTCGATTCCGATATCTGACAGCGGCACGGTTGCCTGCTGCAAAGCATGGATACCGGTTTCCGGTATGGGCCGCGGCGATTGCGTCACCGCGCCTGGTCCATTGGCATAGCCCAGCACCGCGTGCGGTACTCCATCATCGGCCAGAAATGGTTCCTTATTAGGTCGGCCCGAAACATCATTGGTGACGACCAGATCGAGTATGGGATTGCCACGCGTGGCATAACCGCCCATGGTTAAAGTATGGGCATGGTCGGCCGTCACCAATACCAGCGTCTCCGACAGATCTACCTTGTCGAGTGCCACCGATATTGCCCTGGCGAATTCCTGAGCTTCGACCAGTGCGTATCCGGCGATGCCGTCGTGATGGCCATGATCGATTCGACCGCCTTCCACCATTAGAAAATAACCGTTTTCATGCGTCGCCAGCAGGTCAATGGCTTTCGCTGTCATCTCGCTTAATTGCGGCTCCTTGCTGTCGACCTTGCGTTGCGCGATGTAGGTCATGTGTGAAGGGGCAAATAGTCCGAGCACTTGCTCATCCGGCTGCAGCGACAAAAGCTCGGCCGCCGTTGAGATGTAGTGCCGCTTGCTTCCACCTTCCTGCCAGACCGAAACAAGATCATCATCAGCCGTCAGGCGCCGACCGCCCTGGTCTGCACCGTAAAAGGCTCGTCGACCGCCACCGAACATAACTTCCAGTCCATCGCCCTGTGAGAAATGTGCCAGCTGATAGGCAATATCACGACAACCCCTGTCCCAGTCATCCCTGGGCAAGAAAAGATCACCCTCCCAATAACGCTCCGCTGAATGGGCGTAAACCGCCGCTGGCGTCGCATGGGTAATTCGGGCTGTCGTGACCACTCCGGTCGCCTTGCCGTGTTGCTCAGACAATTCTCCCAAGGTCGTCAGGGGATAAGCCAGCGCTCCCTCACAATTTCGACGATAGGCCTCAGGACCGATACTGATAACACCGGCACTGGTTTTCACGCCGGTGTTCATAGCGGAAGCCGTGCCCGCTGAATCTGCGACCATTTGATTGGCGGCGTAGGTCTTTATCAGCGCAAGGTTGGGGAAGGTTTCGAACGGCAATACATTTTCTTCACCCGGCATGCCTTTCGACTGGCCATCGAAAATTCGCGCCGCCGTCACCGTCGTGACCCCCATGCCATCGCCGATAAACAAGATTACATTTTTTGCAGTGCTTACATTTGGAACGATGTTTGCGCGGGCCTGCAATGTCGGGTGAAGGTTCGCGGGTTGCCGCGATACCGCGCCCGCTTCCGGTCGCGGCAATGGTTCGCAAGCACTCAACATGCCGAGGAGGAGCATGGTCGTGACGAAAACGGAAGTTGTCCCGGAGTGACTGTTTGTCATCAACATAATCAATCTCGAATCACACAATATCAGTCGGCAATTTTCACCCACGCTCGCGCGCAGAGCAATGCCCCGCACTCGCTATGCGATCTAATCTGTCATGCAGCGGTGGTTTGGCCCGCTTTCCGGTCCCCGCTAATCCTGGCCCGAAATAACTAACCGGCGCGTCGTTGCCGACCGGATGATCGCTGTCGATTCCCACCGCGTGCATTGCCGCCAGAGTGCCGCCCCTTCCTGGCGGCGCCATTGCCACTATTGCGCCCACCGGACCGCTTTCCGTGTGAACGCTGCTGTCTTCCGTTTTGAATCGGCTCAGCTTTGATACGAGCATCCGGTTCGTAGCCCGGGATGATTTCCTTGTCGATTTTGCGTTTCAGCAACTTTTCAATATCTTGCAGAAGCTTTTGTTCATCAATACAGACCAGTGACACGGCGTGTCCGTCCAGTCCCGCACGAGCGGTACGCCCGATGCGATGTACATAATCTTCCGGCACGTTCGGCAATTCATAATTCACCACATGTGGCAATCGATTTATATCCAGACCGCGCGCCGCGATATCCGTCGCAACCAGCACCCGAACCTTACCCTCTTTGAATTCCTTCAGTGCACGAGTACGGGCTGCCTGCGATTTGTTGCCGTGAATGGCGGCAGATTCGAGTCCGTCATCCGTCAATTGCTGCGCCAGTCGATTGGCACCGTGCTTCGTTCGCGTGAACACCAGTACCTGCTTCCAGTCTTCGGAGCCGATTTTGTACGACAACAACTCACGTTTGCGACTCTTATCCACCGGGTGTACGACCTGCTTCACGCGGTCGGCGGTGGTATTGCGCGTAGCTACCTGAATTTCAGTGGGCGCATCCAGCAAGGAGGACGCAAGACGACGAATATCATCCGAGAATGTGGCCGAAAACAACAATGTCTGTCGATCTTCGGGTACATAGTTGAAAATCTTTCGGATATCACGAATGAAGCCCATATCGAGCATGCGATCCGCTTCATCCAGCACCAGGATATCGATCTTCGAAAGATCGATTGTTTTTCGCTGTAGATGATCGAGTAGTCGACCCGGTGTGGCGACCACGACATCGACGCCTTTTCTCAAATTCGAAATCTGCGTATTGATACTGACACCGCCGAAAATTACGGCCGTCCGGAACGGCAGAAACTTTCCGTAGTCACGCACGCTCTCTGCAACCTGTGCTGCCAGTTCACGCGTCGGCGTAAGTACCAGGGCTCGCACGCTGCGCCGATTTTCAGTCGACTGTTGCAAATGCTGCAGCAGCGGCAGGGTAAAGCCCGCCGTCTTGCCGGTACCGGTTTGGGCGCCGGCCAGGACATCACGTCCTTCCAGCACAAGGGGGATCGCCTGCTGCTGGATCGGGGTGGCCTCGCGGTATCCCTTTGCATCGATCGCGCGCAGCAATTCGGCCGACAGGCCGAGTTCTTTAAATAACATTGATTGGTACTCCAAGGTCGCCCGACCCGATTGCGAGTGTTTTTTCGCGCTGGGTTCGGTCCAGGCTGGAAATTCTAAAAGGTCTTCGAAGGCCGCCAAAATGCGGGACGAAGCACGTGGCGCAGACCGAAGTGCGCCAGGACGGAGCGGACTATAACAGGAGTTTTCGGAAATGAAAGGAGAATACACAGTTATTTCATGATGCTGTGCACAGTTTCTGACTTCGGTTATATTTCCCGGTCACTGCCAACGACTCAGGATTCCGGCCATGCACCGCCCTTTCTCAGTGCTGACTCTCTTGCTCCTCACACTGTCCGCGCAAGCGGTACAGGAAGACGATTTCGACTACTTCCAGGCGAATCGACTCATGGTCAGGAACGGCGTACAGGCCGTTCTGATGTGTAACGGATTGTTTACGTCCGAACGAACGCTGGAAATGGTGTTCCGGCAAGAGCTGGCGTACTTGTCGGAACCCGTCGGGACGCCCACCGGGGGCGAGTACAGGATTGACTGGCTCCTCAAGGCCGTTGCCGTTGGCGGCGAAGATTCAGGACCAGTGATGCGAGCGGCATTTCGTGCAGGCATCGGCTGCATTATCATGGCACCGAATCAGACTTTTGCTGATATCGACTCATTACCAGTAATGACCTCGCCATCACCGCCCGGCGATCCCAACGCGATTGACTGGCCCAATGGCGACCGTCTTCCCGCACAGCCAATGCCGGAGACGGTCGATATCGCGGCGCTTGCCGCCGCGTCCAATTGGGCTTTCGAGCGTGATACGCCGGAGCAGGACACGTTGAGCCTGATTGTAGTGCATCGCGGCCAGATCATTCACGAGCGTTATGCACAAGGCATAGACAGACACACGCGCACACGCACCTGGTCAACGGCCAAGAGCATCGCCGTCACCCTGTTTGGAATGCTGGTCGATCAGGGGCGATTGGCACTGGACGAACCGCTGGGTTTCGACTGGCTGCCGACATTGAAGTCGAATGACAACGATCCGCGTAACGCCATTACGCTCCGACACGTATTGAATATGTCGAGCGGCTTGTTTCCGGTCGACAGCTTCGGTCTGGAGTATTCCACCGGTTCCGGTCTCGCCTACTGGGCCGGTGCCAGCTCGAACATTGGCGCCCGACGGCGCGGGCTCACCAGGGCCCCCGGCAGCTACTGGGACTATGAAAACTACGACACGCTGCTGGCCACGTACGCGATGAAACTTGAACTCGGCGACGAGGAGACCTACCACCAATTTCCGCGCAAGGCCCTGCTCGACCGATTGGGAATGCGCAATACGCTGCTAAGCATGGATCGCTTCGGCGATTTCATTCTTAGCAGCCAGGTCTATACAAACGCCAGGGATCTGGCGAGATTCGGCCTGTTTTACTTGCAAAATGGCGTCTGGGATGGGGAGCGGTTGCTATCGGAAGACTGGATCCGCTTTGTCCGTACGCCGGCACCGGCAACCTCGGAGATCGGCAATTTTTACGGCGGCCAGTGGTGGCTGGTACCGGATGACCGTATGGATGTGCCGAAGGACGCTTATGCCACCTCGGGCAATCGTGGCCAGTACGTTATCGTCGTTCCTTCCCACGATGTGGTCATCGTCCGGCGTGGACTCGACTATGGCAAACAGGGGTTCAATCGATGGGATTTAACCCGGGAGGTCTTGAAAGCCATTGCTATCGACTAGCAGCGACACGTATGCCGAATGGTAAATAACCAGAACTTATAACAGGAACAGACGCATGCTTTTCCTGTCTACCTCTGTACAATTCGCGGACGCTCCCGTTCAGGGGCTACCTATATCCAAGGACCAAACGAGAACCTCACTTATGACCGCACCTATTCACCGGCGCCGCCTCTGGCTTGCTGCCCTGATTTCCAGCCTGTCGATGGCTCCGCAGATTTCCAGCGCAACCATCGTAACTTTTGATACGGTCATGGGAGAGATCCAGGTCAATCTCTATGACAATGCGACACCCGCAACCGTCGCGAATTTCCTCGCCTACGTAGAGAACGGCAATTATAACGA
This sequence comes from uncultured Woeseiaceae bacterium, assembly GCA_964446495.1. Classification (GTDB taxonomy): domain Bacteria; phylum Pseudomonadota; class Gammaproteobacteria; order Steroidobacterales; family Woeseiaceae; genus JAADHU01. The sequence goes on from CAYUOY010000077.1 coordinate 9,982, forward strand.
GGTGATCTTTCATCGCTCCGTACCCGGTTTCGTCGTCCAGGGCGGCGGCTTCGCCTTCAATACGCAGAATGGACAGGTCGCAGCAATTGCGGCTAATCCGGCGGTGACAAACGAACCCGTGTTCGCCAATGTGCGCGGCACCATCGCCATGGCGAAGCTAGGTGGCGATCCCAACAGCGCCACCAATCAATGGTTCTTCAACCTGGACAACAATACCGCCAGTCTGGATGAACAGAATGGCGGCTTTACGGCATTCGGTGAAGTGGTCGGCAATGGCATGGCAGTTCTCGACGCCATTGCCGCACTGCAGCGTTTCAATCTTACCGGCACCCTGGGCAGCGCATTTGCTGAAGTGCCGCTGCAAGGCGACACCAACAATAGTCCACTCGATGCGACAAACTACATCATTGTCAACAGCGTAGATGTCACCGACTCAACGGTCGATAGCGCTGGTGTGGCGGGATTGAACCCGGCCCCAACGACGGCCGGTTCAGGCGGCGGTGGCGGCGGCACGCTTCCACCACCCAGCGGAGGCGGTGGTGGTGGTGGCGGAGGCTTTGGCTTCTTCGGTTTGCTGGGCCTGCTGTTCGCAATCCGGTATAAATCGAACGGCTAGCAGGCTGTTGAAGATGCCTCCCGGGGTATCTTCAACCAGCGGCTGGCCCGGGCTAGTATCGTCGGGCACCTGTTTGCGGCGTCACGAATCCCGGTAGTTTTTCCAGTGCTTTCTGGCGTCGCATTTCGGCAATGTTCTTCATTGATGCCGTATCAGCAAGATTTAGTTCGTCAGAATCCATTCGCCCGGAACTGCTCGGATCAATAAGCTTGATCCGATGATCGCCAATCGAAATGATGTCCTGGTCGCGAAGCAGCCGGCTGGAAATGCGTTTCGAATTGACGAAGGTTCCATTGCGGCTATTTAGATCCACCAGATGAATCGCTCCCTGATCGCAAATCAGCAAAGCATGGTGTTTGCTGATAAAGCGGTTGTTGATGAACACATCACTCAGTGATGAACGGCCAATCAACGCATTGGCGGCATCCAGATGGATTTCCTGTTGTAATTCTCCCTTAAGCGTAACCATTAGTTTCGGCATTTCCTGAGGCGTGATCTCCTCGGGCTCGGCAACTTGCCTGGCGGCCCTCTCGATGGCCGCCCTGGCGATTCCCTCTAACTCGCCCGGCAAACCACCCGAGGCCTGGTGAAGATTGTCGCAGGTATCTACGGGAAACAGATTTCCCGGTTGCTCCACTCCGCAGGATTCCGCCATCGTATGCAAGTAGACCAGCGTTTCTTTCGCCGTCAGCGGTCCGAGTTCATAGTCGCCTGCCATACGCACGGCAATATTTCGCAACCCGGGTGATTCCAGCATGCGTTGAATCGGCCTGTCACCAACCAGAATAATGCGCAAGGCGAACCGTTTGTGAATACTGAGAGCGGCCAATTTGCACAACGCACACAAAGAGCTCGGATACATGTTGTTAATATTTTCGAGAAATAATATAGGGGGTTGGTGAGATCGGGTTTGCTGAACAACAAAAACACTCAACATGCTGAGCAATTCGTCGCTCGATTGCAGCGCGACCTCATAACCGAATTGCGCCAGCACCTCGGCCAAAAAGTCCGGAGTCTTCAGCCGCGTGCCATCGACGACGGCAACGGCCAGACCGGTTGGCAGCTGACTGGCAAACTGGCGCACCGCGGTTGATTTTCCCGATAGCTCTGGCCCGTGCAGCAATCCAATAGAACGATCATCGGCCAGAATTTTTTTCAGGAATGAAAAGGCTTCCTGCTGTGACCGGTAATGAATGAACTCGGCCGGTGAATTTTGTGCGGGAAACGATCGCCCCGGCGTCTCAAGATCCTTTTTCTGCATGCCCTTCGCTCAACCAAAATTGCCCTACTGCATGCATGTCGCTATGACTTCAGTGCATCCATTGCCGCAAACCGTCAACTCCCTCTTTCTTCACGCAAGGTAGGTGTACGGACACTCTCCCGCAAAAAGTCACCGGAGTCCAGACGTCGCAAAATGGCTACACCCGTTGGCGCATATGGTGTCGCGGAAATTTTACATAAGCTATGACTCCCCGGCAATCCCGTCACTCAGGCCCTGCAAGCCGGCCCGGGGCGGGACCGGGCCAGCAACTGGCAACTTGTTGAAAATACCATGAATGGTTTTCCAACAGATGGCTGGTCCGGGCTAGGTACCTGACAGGTCCCTGACCAGCTGCAACGCATCAGATCTGAAAAAGGGCAGATTGCCGGAAAGGGTGTTTCGACTTGCCGCACGACTCGCCAATTCGACCGCCTTTTCATTATTGCCGACATTCCTGTTGGCAACGGCCGACCAGTACAGAACAACCGGATCAAGATTGTTGGCCAGGGCAAACTCGGCCATCGCCGTAGCATCGTCGTTATTCATGATAGCGAGATAACCGGCATGTTCATGCACGCGACGACGTTCGGCTGCGGTTCCGTTCTCCTCTGCAGCACTCTTATATTTCGCGACCAGTGCCGCCGCTTTTTCGCCATCATCTGTAACCATGGCGGCGATGGCTGATTTGAACATATGCGTTCGAATGGCCTGGGCTTTGTTGGCTTCATTGATGCCGGCCTTTTGCCGATGTTCGAGTGCCCGGTCGAAAAACTCCCGGGCCTTCACGCCCTCACCTTCCGCTACCATGATATCGCCCATGTATTCACGAATTCCGCCCATAGCGGCATCATTTCCTTCCGCTTCTGCGACGGCGAACATGTCTTCGGATGCCGCCATGGCTGCCTCAATATCGTCGGCAAAAAGGTGACAGGTTACGGTACGAAAAATGGCGCCCTGCTTTTCGGCTGGCGTACGCGCAACCGAGTACATTTGCGCCGCCGCCTCCAAAGCCCCGTCGGAATTTCCGCGTAACGCTTCATTGACGCTAATGCCCGCATAAGCCGATGCGAAATTACGATCGATCCTGATCGACTTTCGATAATTTTCGATCGACTCATCATATTGACCCATTTCCATCAGCAACTCGGCGTAGGAGTCATAGGGATTGGCTTCATCAGGGATCAGTTCAACGTATTTTTCGAAGGCCATTTTCGCCTCGTCGAGGTGATCACTTGAACGATGCGCATAGCCCAGTGCATTGAAAGCCGTTGCGTAGCCCGGATTAATTGCAACGGCCCTCTCGTAGTGCTCAATCGCTTGTGCAAAATTCTGCTGCCCGTTGTAATAGTTACCGAGTCGGTTGTGGACTCGTTCATCGTCCGGGTAAAGGGCCAACAGAGTAGCCAGTGCATCAGCCTGGCCAGTCTGGTCGTTCCTTGAAGCAGCCACTACCGCATCGACAATCAGTTGCTCGCCCGCCGACGCACCAGAGGCGGAAGCTTCTGCATTTTCCACCGCCGAAAAGAACTCCGATGCGTTTTGCGATGCGGTCGCTAGCAGCACATAAGCCATGGTGAAATCCGGATCCAGAGCGACGGCCCGTTCGAAAAACGGCTTTGACTCCGTAAAGTGCAGGTCACTCAGCAGCGCACGACCCTCGATGAAGGCGTCGCGCGCCTCCTCAGTGGAGGCCGTTATGGGAACTTTGTTCGACACCGACCCTGCCGTCGGCTCTGTTGTAGATCCCTGCTGGCGACTGCAGGCGAAAACGGAGATCGAAATCAAACAATACAAGAGGACACGCAGTGTCCGGGTAGGAAGTAGCGCACTCATAGCGGGCTCCTTGCCAATTTCTGGCATTGGTAGCTCAAAAGCAATCGGCACCGCTCCCGCAGAAGCGGTCGCCCCTGGTTGAAGCGTGCAATATTACTCCTGCTATCAAACGAACAGAGACACCCGTCGTTAAGTCATTGATTTACAGTCGAAAGGCGACCATTTTTGCAGGTGTCTGGCGCGTTTGGCGGGTTTCGGCCCGAAGCAGTTCCTCTGCATCGATGCCAGCGCAGAAATGCCCGGCTTTCAATTTCATTTTTCGCTTTCTGCAGCAGCGGTGAGTACGACAAGCACACCGCCGTGCTCATCCAGCAAACGCAGCTCATCGCCCTCACCTGCCATCTTTCGCACTTTTTGCATGGCAGCCAGGAACGTGTCCTCTCGAACCATGATATCGATGGGACAGGCCATCCGGGTGGTCGCGAGTTGGCCCACCGTGACATCTGATTCCGAACGCTCGATGGAGCCTCGGAAAGTGTTGCACCCGCCATGACCGTGAATGCCTCCGTCCAACTCGAAAACCACGGCCAGGCCACTGTCTTCGGCAAGGGTCTGGTTAGCCACTACAACGGGATGCCAGGTGACGCCCGTGAATCGGGCGGTGTCGCTCGCCGTTGCAGCCGGTTCGCGCGGCTTCTCAAGCATCGTTGCAAACATGATGCCCGCCATGAACAGAAGAAAGAACGCAAACCCCATTACGGATTTCATATCAAAGGCCCTCCATCATCGGGTGATCCTGACATAGCAGCGTTTAATCAGCAAAAGTGACCGCCGACGTAACGGAACGATTTTGCAGAAACGAGGACTAACTATTCTATGGCCAGACGCCTTGTAGCCCTGATGTCGATGGATTACTGGTCCGGATACGAAAACATTCCCAGGGACCTCGAGACGGTGGATCTGCAGGCCATAGCCATAGGTCAACGCCCTCCACCGCCTTTCGTCGGGGATGTTCGGAAATCGGCTACCAAACCGTTCCCGATGGCCCCGTTGCACTGGACAATTGAATCAGGCTTTACGAGAATGCCTTGATACGATGAACCACTACTGCAACTAATTGAGAGCTCGATAATGGCAAGACTGAAATTCACCGGCTATGTACTGTCGCTTTTCGTCCTTTTTCTGGCGCCGCTGGCCAACGCCGATGTGCTGGAGGAAATTCTGGAGCGAGGCACTCTTCGCGTAGGCGTGTCCGAGTTCGTCCCCTGGACAATGACGACAAAGTCAGGTGATCTAATTGGCTTTGAGATCGAAATCTCCCGAAAAATCGCGTCCGACATGGGGGTTACGGCCGAATTCAAGATTTACGAGTGGGAGCAGATCATTCCTGCGCTGCAGAACGGCGAGATAGACGTTATTGCCGGCGGCATGGCGATCACGCCAGCCAGAGCATTGCAGGTCAATTTCAGCCAGCCACTGGCAACTTCAGGCACCAGTCTTGCCACTAACTCCAAGTTGACGGCAAACGTCACGTCATTGCATGAACTCAATGGTGAGACGGCCGTGATAGCGGTTGTGGCGGACACTTTTGCCCACAGTGTGGCGCAAATATTTTTTGACCAGGCTACCATCAATGCCTACCCGACCAGCGAACTCGCGCAGAAAGAAGTCCTCGAGGGTCGGGCACACGCCTATGTCGCCGATGATGCCGAGGTAAAGTTTTTCGCGATGATGAACCGTAAGAAAGTGGACACGCCGATCAAGAAACCGTTCATGGCATCGAAAGAAGGTATCGCCGTGAAGAAAGGCGAACAGGAGCTTCTGAATTTCCTGAATGCCTGGATCGTCGCCAGAGAGGCCGATAATTGGTTGGGTGTGACGCACGAGTACTGGTTTGACACCATCGAATGGATGTCGGATGCGAAGAAATAATGTGGCCTGAGATCAAAATCATGCTGATACGACTCGAATTCGCCGCGGTGCTGTTCGGGCTGATTACCGCCAGTGCGAATGCGCAGCTGGCCACTATCAAGCCTATCGACGCGACTCAGTCGACCGCAGATGAAGTTGTGGTATCTGCGGACGAAGAGACATTAGAAGAAATCATCGTCGTCGGCCGGAAACCTGGAAGCCGCAGACGCGTTGATCCGATCTATGAAGACCCGATGCGTGCACGCCTCCTCAAAGACCTGGAAAACTTGCGCGACAACGAAGAAGAGTACAAATGGCTGGCGGCTGAACCGAACGAGAGCTCGCCAAACGTACAGTGGGGCTATGATCCTCGTGACGACTACCTGACCCGCGATAAAATCGACCGACAGGAAATTCCGTCCGATAACGTTAGACCTGCCACGCTATTCAAGATCGGATTTTAGCACCTGGATGGACCCCTGTTTATTCAATCAAGGAATCACCCATGCGTAATCCTCTGAGCCTCTTTATTGCGTTTGCCCTTCTTGCTGGCTGCACAGATCAAGACAATGATGTAAAGAGCGTTGATGATCTTGAGGCGGAGGCTATCGCCGCTATTACGTCCTACGATGCCACGCGGGCCCAAACTCTCCTGGGCGATGATACCGTCGTCTTCGTCGATGTACGAGAACCAGGAGAACTGGCCGCAAACGGCAAAATTCCGGGGTCGGTGCACATCCCCCGCGGCGTTCTGGAGTATTCCATCGATCCGAATCATCCAAGGCACAATGAAATCTTCAGTTCGGACAAAACAGTAGTCTTCTATTGTGCAGGCGGTGGGCGATCCGTTTTGGCCACCAAGTTAGCCAAAGACATGGGTGTATCCAACCCCGTCAATCTCGAGGGTGGCTTTAGCGCATGGTCAAAAGCGGGTGGCACCATCGATCCACCGGCTGCCGAAAAGTAGAGACGAGCCGTTTGGCATTCGACGGCCGATATTCTAGCGACCCGTTTCACGTTGCCGTTTAAGTTCAAGATGAGCCTTGATCGTTTTCCCAAACTGGCGATCACGATGCCGTTGCTCCGCGATTGACGCGCTGTTTCTCGATTCTTCCAGGACCAGTTTCTTGTAGTTTTTGAGACGGCGTTCGTCGATCTTGCCGGAGTTAATCGCAGCAACAACCACACAGCCGGGCTCATCGTCATGCTCGCAATCGCGGAATCGGCATTGTTTCGCCAGCGTATCGATATCAGCAAACACCTCGGCCAGCGCCGTATCCAGTTCGGCGACTTTCAACTCGCGCATACCCGGCACATCGAGCAGCAAACCACCACCGGACAAGCGGTGTAAGGAGCGGTAACTGGTGGTGTGACGACCCTTGGCGTCCTGATCGCGAATTGCACCGGTTTCCGTCAGTTGCTGGCCCGACAAAGAATTTACGAGCGTGGACTTCCCTACGCCGGATGATCCTACCAATGCAACCGTCGACCCACTGTTCACCCAGGCCATCGCACCCGCCAGTGAATCGGCATCCAGTGCATTGACGACTTCCACAGGTGCGTTGTTGCTGACAGCTCGAGCTCGATCACAGAATGCTGCAGCATTATCGGCAAGATCCGCTTTCGTGAGAATAATCACCGGATCCACTCCGGCTTCTGCGGCCAGTGCGAGATAACGCTCCAGTCTTGATTCTTCGAATTCATCGTTGCAAGAAGTGACGATAAAAAGCGTGTCAATGTTTGCGGCTATCAACTGGATATCGACTTTGCTTCCTGCCGCTACGCGCTGAAATATGCTTTTTCGTTCCAGGAGTCGGTCTATTTTTTGCCGCGACTCATCGAGCAGGAGCCAGTCTCCAACCGTCGGCCGCTTGGCCGTTGGTAGCTGGTACCAGGCACCTCCTGGTGTGATGCTCCACTCATCAACACCATCACTAACGATAATGCGGGTTCGTTGTACTTCAGTAACCCGTACGATAGCGCCATGCTCGAACTCGTCGGCCGCCAGTTGCCGGGTGAAAAATGGCGTGAGCCCAAGGTCTGACAATTCGTTGTTCACTGGCCCGCTAAAGATCCTCTTCCAACCCAGTATTCTCGCCGGGCATTAATGTCATCGTGTCGTCGCTTGCGTCCGTATCGGACGGCGGACTCTCAGCGACGTGTCGTTCGCAGCTCCACCCCAAATCCTCCAGCTTGGCAACAAATTCCTGCGTTTTGCGTTCGCAATAACCTTCCTCATTCAACGCGCGCCAAAGAACCTGCCGCTCTCCCTGCGCTTCCGCGTCCTTGTAGTAGTGCACCTCGCAGGGAACACTGGCCGCCCCTTCATAGAGAATTTCGATTCGTCTTTGCAAACTTCCAATAGTGCATTGGTAGTCCTGCGCCAATAACACACCGGGCAGAAAAGCCCATAAAACCGCGAGCAGAATTTTCTTATTCATCCCAGGCACCTGGATCACACCACTTCAGCGCC
>CAYUOY010000078.1:0-9330 GCA_964446495.1 uncultured Woeseiaceae bacterium
TACGACGTGTTTTTGCGCAGCACCATCGGCAGCTACAAAACAATGAAAACGGAAGCCGCGAGTGAAACGGCACGGACTGGCCAGCGTCTGATCATCGGGCCGTGGCCGCACGCCTGGAATCAATCGTCGCGTACCGGCGACCAGGAATTTGGCGACGGCGCATTGATCGACATCGAACCCTTGTACCTGGAATGGTTCGACTATTGGATGAAAGACGGTCCGGAACCCAGCGGTGCACCTATCCGAATTTTTGTCATGGGCGAAAATATCTGGCGCGATGAAGCGGAATGGCCATTGGCGCGGACCACGTATCAGTCCTATTTTCTTCACAGCGATAGTACTCTCTCTCCCGAGACTCCAGCGTCGAACGCCCGTCCAAAAGCATACGAATACGATCCGGCCGATCCTGTGCCGACTCTGGGTGGCAATATTATGGAGCCAAGCCTGCGCGGTCCTTATGATCAGTCCCCGCTTGATGGACGGGATGACGTGCTTCGATTTACGACCAGTCCGTTCGCGCAAGAAACGGAGATCACTGGCCCAATTCGTGCCGAAATCTATGCCGCAAGCAGTGCCACGGATACGGATTTCATGGCCAAACTGGTGGTTGTCAAACCCGACGGCGAAACATTCAATCTCGTCGATGGCGTAATTCGTGCGAGATATCGCGAAGGATTTGAGGAAGCGAAACTGATCGAGCCTGGAAAAATCTACAAATATGATATCGATCTATGGGCAACCAGCTATGTCTTGTCAAAAGGAGATCGCTTGCGAATAGATATCACGAGCAGCAATTTTCCGAGACTGGCGAGAAATCTAAACACCGGTGCTGAATTTGCCACAACGACAGAGATGAAAACTGCTCACCAAACGATATACATGACCGAAAAATATCCATCGAATGTGGTCCTCCCGATCATCCCAAGATAAGTAGCATCTCGGGCGCTGGCCAGGCCACAAAAAACGGTCGAACCGAATTAACGGGCGAAAATCGGTTCGACCCTTATCTTTTCGACTCGTCGTTACTCCGCCACCTTCGCCTTATCGGCATTCTCAAATCGTTCCTCTTCCTTCCTGGTCAATGAATCGATGTATTGTTTGCCAACCTCAATCTGAGTCGCCCATTCCTCTCGAATATTCGCTGCCAACTTCGGTCGCTCCATCATGTCCAGCCACTCCGCATAGGTCTCGGCGAGCCGACCGAGTTCCTCCGGCACCACTCCTGACGAAGTTTGGTCGGCAACGGTCAACAGCTCGCGATAGAGTCGGTCACCTTCGTCAAATCGGCCCTGGTTTCCCACCGCCCAGGCAACGTTTTCTTTTTGCACCAACATGTACGGGCTGTTCGCGCCATATCGATTTTCCCCGATCTCCATAGCGCGTCGGTAAATACGTTCGGCCTCCACATAGTCGCCTTGATCTTCGCGAAGACTTCCGAGCGTTTGCATGACACCAAATTCCACCGACTCCTTCGCGTAGGGCTCAGCCATTTCTGCCTGCCGCAATACATTTGTGATTACGTCTTCCGCGGCGTCGAAATCACCCGCCAAATAGTACATATGTCCGATGCCTGCCTTCGTTCCCAGCGTTTCGCCAGAGAGCGGACCGCGGACACGCTCAAAGATCCGTATCGCCTCGAGCTGATTCTCCAGCGCCAATTGATGTTGTCCTGTCATCTGGTAAAAAAGCGCGATAGTCGCATAGCCACGTGCTTTCATAACGTGATCGTTCGTGTACAGGCGCTGTAGCGAAAGCAGTGATTGCTGCAGCAGCTTTTCTGCCTCGTCGTAGGACCTGATCTCATCACTTGCCAGCACTCCGGCAAGGTCCATTTGCACGCCAATCGTTGTCGGATGGTCATTGCCAAGCGCGGACTTTGCGACCTGCAGTGCGCGCTCGTACGCCACGCGAGCATCGGGAGGACGTGCCCGGCGGTCGTAGAGGTTGCCTAGTCCATTGAGGGATTGGATGAAATCTCGAGGATTGGACGCGCTCCGCTGTTCAGTGAATTCCACTGTCTGCAGGAACAACGCTTCCGCCTTGTCGAACTCCCCAAGATCGGAATACAGGTAGGCCAGACTATGATGATGTGCATTGAGTATGTCGGGTGCCGGATCGGGAAGCATTTGTATGGCATCAAGACAGCGGTCATTGACCGCTTGTGCATCCGACCACTCCCGGCGTTCACGATGGACCCAGCTTGCGGTGGTCAATGCACCACAGTAATCCTCTACGATCGCGCGGGAAAATTGGCCATTGCGCATTTGCGTCTCAAGAAGATCAACGGCTTCATCGACCAGTTTTTTCGCCTGGTCAAGATCGTCAACCGAAAAATAGGTGTGGCCCATAACCTCAAGCAGGTGCGCACGAACTTCCGGTTGATCCTGCAACGTCGTCTGCATCTCTGCCCAGCCGTGATCCAGAAGATCTCTGGCCGTTACCTCCCGCCGTGAATCACTTTGCCCGGCAGGACCGTATCTGGGTGATACATTTTTAAACAAACCCTCCAGAAAATCCGCAACCTGTGTCGCTTTGTTTGATTCAATTCGAATTTGATCCCGCTCGTGCTTGAGCTGCAGCGTATAAAATGTCGTAAGCGAAACAATCGTCGTAACAAAAACCACAGCGGTGGCGACTGGTATTGCATTGCGCCGCAGATATTTACCTGATCGGTAGCGCCAACTCGGCGGGTGAGCGAGAACCGGATTGCGGCTCAGAAAATTCTCCACGTCTTCGGAAAACTGCCTGACGGTGGCGTAGCGATTCTCGGGCTCCTTTCGCATGGCCATCAATACAATGTTATCCAGATCGCCGCTCAGCCTTTTCCGTAGTCGAGACGGTGAAGACTTCCTGTTCGAGCTGATCTCGTCAGACGCCGTCACGACAGTGCTCGGTCGCTTTGGATCCGTCTCGACGATCGCTCGCTCAATCTCTTTCGGCGAACTAATCGCATCGCCGTAGGGTGATTGCCCGGTTAGCAGTTGGTAAAGAAGAACACCCAGCGAGAAGACGTCCGTTGCCACCGAGATCGATTCTCCACGCACCTGTTCCGGGCTTGCATACTCTGGTGTCATCAGAGCCGTCCCCTGGCGCGTTATCGCAATGGTCTGCATGCTGGAATGGGATTCCAGTAGTTTGGCGATACCAAAGTCGAGCAGTTTCGGCTCGCCGTTCCGGTCGACCAGGATGTTGTTCGGTTTAAGGTCCCGATGCACGATCAGATTGCGATGTGCGAAGTCAACCGCATCGCAGACTTTGTTGAACAATGCCAGGCGTTCAGCAATGCCTAGCTGATGGTCGTCGCAGTAACGATCGATGGGCAGTCCGTCGACATACTCCATAACAAGATAGGGCAGCTGTTCGTCCGTTGATCCGCCGTCGATAAGCTTCGCAATATTGGGGTGATTCAAACTTGCCAGGATTTGCCGTTCCGCGCGAAAACGCGCGACACCATCTTTCGCCAGGATCTGCGCCGTCATAACCTTCAGTGCGGCTGTTTGCTGGTATTGCTCGTCGGACCGATCAGCCAGGAATACGGCGCCCATACCGCCATCGGCGATACGACGCCGGATCGTCCAGGCACCAAGCTGACGGCCCTCCCAGGGATCAATGGCCGATTCTGCGAGCACTCTGGCTGATCGGGCGATGGGTTGAGCTATTGGTTGGTCATCTGCGGAATCTGCGGCCAGTAAATCGCGCAACCGCTGTTCCAGGTCGGGGTGATCCGCCGCAAACGCTGCCAGCATTTGCTCCCGCGCATCATCTTTGAGACTGGTTGCTGTTGCGAATGCCGCCTCGAGAATTCGCCAGTTATTGTTAGTCATTGTCCTGAACAGCAATATCTGACGAGAATCATGCCCATAATTATTTTGCTAAATAATCTTTGAGCCAGGCGCGTGCCAACCGAAGATCGCGATCCAGGGTACTACTGGCCAATCCGGTGACTTCTTCCATTTCTTTGAACGACAGCCCACCAAAGTACTGAAGTTCAATCAACTCCGCTTTTCTGGCATCCAATTCGGCGAGACTTTGCAGGGCCTCATCGAGATCCAGTAAATCGGCATCCGCGGAGCCGTCAGGCACTTCCGACTCATTCAAGGTAACTTTGATCGCATCGCCGCCACGTTTGGCCGTGTTACGAGCCTTAGCGTGGTTGATCAGCATGCGCCGCATCATGCGTGCCGCCAATGAAAAAAAATGGGCGCGATCTTGCCAGGTGACATCGACGTTCACCAGTTTGACGAATGCCTCGTGCACCAGAGCGGTTGGCTGCAGCGTATGTGAACTCTTTTCCGAGCGAAACAGGCGTCTCGCCATGCGCTGCAGTTCATCGTAGACCATAGGTGTGAGCGCGGCCTCCGCGTCCTTGTCTCCAGTGCTCCACTGATTTAACAGCTGCGTTATCGATTTCTGATCACCCATCTACAGATGGTAGCACTCGGTCGGCGAGAATTTTTGGGCAAAATCCCCGGCACGTCTTGCTTCCCTTAGTAACCAACAATCACATCAGAGAATGAATCATGGTTACTGCAAACGCTCGGCCCGGTATCGCACTACTCCTAATGACAGCATTGGCCGCTTGCGGCGGCGGTGGTGGTGGCGGCGGTACTGGTATCAATCCACCCCCACCCCCTCCACCGGCCGTTCGTGCGCCACAGATGATGGCGTATTCTGCTGCCGACGGCGTGTCGGCAAATGGCATGACGGAGCTTTATGCGCTGGCGGACGACGGCACAGGCGAGCGCCTGCTGAGTGCTGTCGCGGCGAACGATACCGCGGCGATCAAGCAGTTCGAGATTTCGCCCAATGGTCAGTGGATTGCTTATGTAACCAATCCGAGCACCATCAGCGACATCCTCTACGTTGTGCCCGTTGATGGCGGCACACCACCGGTTCGAGTCAGCCGGGATCGCGGACCGATTAATGATCGGGTCAAATCGTTTCAGTGGTCTCCGGACAGTACACAACTGGTTTACGCCGGTAGCCTGGGTGATGGCAGCGTATTCAATCAGTTCGCAAGCGAAGTGTTTCTCGTCAATCGGGATGGCACGGGGGACATCAGGATCAGCGGTGCGATCGGCGATCCAGCCACCGTCGAAGTACGCAATCCACAGTGGTCACCAGACGGCCGCTACATCGTCCAGGACGTGGCCAACTTCTCCGGACAGCAGGGTGCCGCCAATGCATTCGCGATCAATATTTACGATACCACCGCTGGCTCACCCAACAGCCGGCGACTGGTAACCGCCAACACATTGGTGAAAAACGTTCATTGGTCAGCGGACAGCGCTCGCCTTAGTTATACATCGGACCAGGAAATGAACAGCACCTATTTTGGCTACGCCATCGGTGTCGATGGTTCGGGCAACGTGCGTGTGACTGACAACGGTGAATTCAATAGTGACTCGCGCTGGTCGCCAACAGGCGCAAGACTCGCCTATCTTGATCATCCCGGTCAGCCGTTTCCGAGTGACCTGGTTGTAAGTGCGGCAACGCCTGGCGCGCCGGATACGGTGCTGGTTTTCCTGTCGCCTAATGGTCGTGAAGTATTCGACTACGAGTGGTCACCGAACGGCACGCAGATCGCTTACACCTCGAACGAAGCAATAGAGAACACGCGTGAGCTCTACGTCATCAATGCCGATGGCAGCGGTGTCCCAACAAAGGTCAGTGGGCCGCAGGCGGCGACCAGCGACGTTTTCGAATTCGCGTGGTCACCCGACGGAAACTCGATCGCCTACCTCGCAGATCAGGACACCAACACATTTATCGATCTGTACGTCAGCAGCGTGAGTGGCAACAGCAATACCTGGATTTCGATGGGCCTCAACGGTGAGGAGGTTGTTGACTTCGGATGGTCGGATGACGGTCAGCGCATCGCCTTCAGCACCGGCCCGGAGGGTCGTACGCCACAGCCAGACAAGCTCTATGTCGTCCAGCCGAATGGCAGCGGCCGCACCGAAATCAGTGCGCCAATGATCGCCGGCCCTTTGTATTTCGAATACGACTAAAAACGACTGATTTTGGAGACGATGATCATGGACAGGAAAAACCTGCTGCGCTCAATAGTACTCGCCGCGATTACGACACTCTTTTGCGGCTGCACGATCGAAAACATTACGGAAGAGGCGCCGGAGGCGGTTAACCCGCCGCCGCCAGCGATCACAGGGCCGGTCGATACGGACAACGACGGCCTTAGCGATGATCAGGAGGCGACGCTGGGGACGTCGCCCCTCATGGCTGACACGGACGGCGACGGCTTCGACGACAACGAAGAGGTCACGAACGGTGGTACCCACCCCCTCATCGCCGATGTACCCAGTCTGTCAGTGGAAGTCACTGGCGCTCCGACCGTGCAGATCAATACCCGCTACGAAGGTGGAAGCGAAACCGGTGTTGATTATGGTGCCTCATTTTCCCAGGGGCAGCAGTCCAGTTACAGTCGGTCCGATAGCAGCTCAACAGCAAATACCATTCAGCAATCCGAATCGGTGAGCGCCGAAGTTGAGGTTACCGCCGGCGCCGGCGGGTTCGGTGGCTCGGCAAAAGTCGCAGCAGAAAATTCAACGACGGCAACCGAGACCCGAGAGACTTCGACCACTGTGACCTCGGCTGCTGCTCAGGACTCCCGGCAGGAGTACTCGCGTTACGTCAATGAATCGCAGAGCCAGAAGGTGACTGCGGAATCGGGTTCGCTATCGGCGACGCTCCGTATCGTCAACACCTCTGCGCGGTCGTTCCGAATAGAGAGCATTGCCGTCATTGCCAAGAATCAATCGACCAATGGCCGGGCTTTGGAATCATTGGATGAGTTGAACTTTGCGCCGGAAGACGGGCGTGTTCTGGTGCCAGGAGCAAGTATCGAGCAGTTTATTGTCGGACGTGGTACGTCCGTACCGAAACTCAAAGAGTTGATGAGAAATCCACGCAGTTTGCTCTTCACGGTAGGCAGCATTGCGATCGAGGACTTGAGCGGTGGAGATCCGAACAAGGATTTTGCTGAAGTCAGCCAAAGCGTATTTAACCAGACGGCCCGGGTAGCCATCGATTTCGGCAATGCGCGTGGATCGGCAGCGAACTCGGTCGAATCCTTTCTTGTCGCAACCAACGTCGCTCGCGACCCGGAAACACTGGCGCCACTCGGCGTTACTATGGGCAAAGTGATGCGTGAGATACTGGGCATCGACTACCGAACCAGCATGGTCGATGTGCTTCAGGACGGTCAGCCGACAGGTCAGCAACACCAGGTGCTGAGCGCGGTTAATGGTATCGCGAGTCAGAGCATAGAAAAGGGATTCTGGTATGTGTTTTCGGACAGTGACACGCTCGACGATCCAGCGGCCAATTTCGATGACATTGTTCTTACCAACGACAATGCAATAACGCTGGTTTACCTCGCCGATGAGGACCGGGACGGGATGTTCAATCGGGAAGAACATTTGCGAGGCACTAATCCAGCCAGTGTCGATACTGACAGTGATGGTCTCGATGATGAGTTTGAGGTGAAAACCGGTTGGCTTGCCAGGAACGGTTTCAACGAATATCGCGTGTATCCGGATCCGCTGAGCCCCGATGCCGATGGAGATTCACTCCCGGATGAACTTGAACAGCAACGTCTCACCGACCCGAATCTGGCGGATACCGATGCCGATGGTATTTCCGACCTTTATGACAATGATCCGACCGGCGGAGAATCAGGCGTTCGCTTCAGCCTGGTATTTAGTGGGCCCGGTAATCGTGTACAGCTCAGCGGCAGTGTCAGTAGCGATGAGCCGCTGGATGCCGTTGTTATCGATTGGGGCGATGGCACCGCCGTGCAAACGATCAGTGCCAATTTCAACAATATTCAGGCGACCCATTTCTACACAGAAAAAGGCGTCTACTCGGCGCGTGTAACGGCTGATCGGCCCTTCGGCGCAGACCCTGTCGCCGACTATCGGGTCTCGCTACTGCCCACCTCGCGCACGGACATCGGCGGTATGACCGCCGCTACCGGCTGGACAGAAACAATACACAAGCGTTTCGTGATCGACGTCAATGGAGACGGCTACGCTGATCTTATCGGTTTTGGGCCCGATGGCGTTTGGCAGTCGGTGGCTCTGGATGCGGGGGCGACCTTCTCCACGGCCGAACGTATTCTCGATTTCTTTGGCAGCGATCTGGACGCCGGCTTTGCGGACCACATCCACACGCTCGCCAATGTTGGCGGCGGACCGGAACCGGAGATCGTTGTGTTTCACGATGACGGCGTGCGGGTGGCGCTTAATACGGCCGGGGTCTTTTCGGCGCCGGAGTTGTGGGTGGATAATTTTGGGGTCATGCAAGGTTACGATGTTGCAGAGAATCCGCGCATGCTTGCGGACATGAACACCGACGGCTTTGACGATGTTGTCGCCTTTGCCGACGACGGCGTCTACCTGGCGACATCTTACGGTATTGGTTTTGAAGACCAGGGACGCCTGCTTAACGACTATGGGCTTTCCAACGGATGGACACGCAACCACACGCGTCATCTCGCTGACGTCAATGGCGATTCCTATCCGGATATCGTCGGTTTTCACACGACGTCGACACGTGCCACCCTGAATAACCAGAATGGCGGTTTTGAGACGGGTGATTCGCCGTATCGAATTTCCCGGTTCTCCGATCAGCAGCAATACGATGTTGATAAGCACATCCGTTTATTGGTCAACATCACTGGAAATGATGATGCCACCGCCGATATTGTTGCCTTTGCCAACGGGATTACGGCTGCCAATCGCTCGACGGAACAGGGATTCGAGGCGTCGGCATTCGCAGCGTCAACGGAATTCGCCTACGACGACGGTTGGCGCATTGCCGAACATCCCCGTTACCTCACGGATATTTCAGGTGATGGGATACCGGACATCGTGGGATTCGACTCAACCCGTGTCCTGTATGCAATGAACTCTGCCGACAACGGCGTCTTTGAAACACACGCCGAGTGGCCAGGTGTCGCGGACATATTCGCAAATGGCTGGGATGGCATCATGAATCCACGCTTCGCGGTCGACGTGAACGGCGACGGCGTAAGCGATCTGATCGGATTCGATGATAACGATGTTGTGGTCGAGTACGGATTGCTGGTGGAGGAACTGTAGCGCGGAACGCATTTCGAGAAAAAGGGGTCGAACCGAATTAGCGGAAAAAAATCGGTTCGACCCCTTTTTTGAGCGGGAAAAAATCAGTTCGACGCCCTTTTTGTGAGCAGAGTGGTCATCCTCATGGAGTAATCAAGTGATCAGGCTCGACGGTTCTGTCGCAATGCAGCACACTATCGCGCTAGAAGAACCAGAACCAGAACCAGAA
>CAYUOY010000078.1:9430-17796 GCA_964446495.1 uncultured Woeseiaceae bacterium
AGAACCAGAACCAGAACCAGAATCAGAATAAGGGGAAAGAAATGAAAGCAGTATTGAGGCTGGCCTTGTCGCTGGCATTGATATTCGGCACAGCAACAGCGTTTGGCGGTTGGAATCCTGACGAAGCCAAGGAATACGATGACAAAGCTCAAGAGGCTATCGCGACGTTCAAAGAAAAAGACCCTTCCGTTCAAAAGTTTTTTGACAAAGCCTCCGGGTATGTAGTTATTCCGACTGTTGGCAAAGCCGGCTTCGGTATCGGCGGCGCTCGTGGCAAGGGCGTGCTTTACGAGAATGGGGCGGTTACAGCTGTGGTGACGTTGACACAGCTAAGCTTTGGATTTCAATGGGGTGGACAGGCTTACAGCGAGTTTCTTTTTTTTGAGGACGCCGCCACGCTCACAAACTTC
The DNA here is from genome assembly GCA_964446495.1 of uncultured Woeseiaceae bacterium. Classification (GTDB taxonomy): domain Bacteria; phylum Pseudomonadota; class Gammaproteobacteria; order Steroidobacterales; family Woeseiaceae; genus JAADHU01. Next base: position 9,841 of record CAYUOY010000078.1, read on the forward strand.
AAGCGCGGTAATTACGAGCTTGGTGCGCAGGCTTCTGCGGTTGCGGTTACAGCAGGCGCTTCGGCGGATGCCGAATTCAATGGTGGCATGGCTATTTTCACCCAGACGAAGGGTGGCCTGATGTACGAAGCCTCTGTTGGCGGCCAGAAATTCAAGGTCGAAGCAAAAGAAGAGTAGTCATTGAGGCGGGCATAGGCTTTTCCTGCGAACACGGGATCCGTTCACACCAGTCTGATAGTGGCGGGCTGCTTATCGCTATTTTTATCGACGAGTAGCCCGGCTTCTGCGGCCACACGTGTTACAAAGCGGTCCTCTCCGGCGGAACGATCGGCAAAGTTCTTCGTCGTCAAAACCACTGAATTCATTGATAGACTATGCCCATGCTCACCATTATCGGCGCCATGATCGGCGCAATTTTCGGCGGCTTCGCTGGCCTCCTTATCGGCGGACTCTCAGGCTACGTCGCCAGTTTCGCTTTGCGGCTGTTCGTCGTTGGCACTCTGCAAGTCGCGCAATCACAATTGCTCGACTCGACATTCTCCATCATGGGAGCGCTGTGCAAGGCTGACAATGTCGTAACGCGGGATGAGATCGTTGCCGTCGAGCAAATTTTTAATATGCTCAAGCTGCAGGGCGAGGCGCGCGAGCAAGCGAAAACCGCTTTCAATCGTGGCAAACAAGCGGATTTTGACCTGGACGCTGCGGTCGATCAGTTCGCTCAGATCAGTCGCCGCCGTGGACCGCTGTTGCAACTATTCCTGCAACTGCAATGCATGGCGGTAGTCGCAGACGGGCGGGTCGATCCTGCTGAACGCGCGATGCTTGTACATATCGCGCAGCGGCTCGGTTTGACAGAGGCAGATGTCTCGCAACTCGAGGCTTTGCTGCGTGCCGCTATGGACGGGCCGTCGGCCGCAGGCGGCCAGCCACAGAAAGACAGACTCGCCGATGCCTATGCGGCGCTCGGCATAGCGGCGGATGCAACACCCGCCGAAATCAAGCGCGCCTACCGCAAGCTCATCAGTAAGAACCACCCGGACAAGCTGGCGGCGCGAGGGCTGCCCGAAAGCATGCGCCCGGTCGCCGAAGAGCGCTCGCGAAAACTCAATTCCGCGTATGACATGATTAAGAGGGCGCGGTCGGATGTCAGGTGATGGCGAGCCTTTCGGGGTTTAAGAACACCTGGGCTGATGCAAGCTTTTCCCTGCCGGCCGTTCAGGCTGGTTTGATCGTTACTCAGGACGTTCAGGCCTGGGCGTATCAGTCTTTTCTATTCAGTGTTGTTTGCGATTTCGATTTTGCGTCTATCAACGTAACTCTGCAGTGCTTCTTCGGTTGCCGGATCAATGTTCGGTTTCTCGTAGTGGCTCAGCAATTGTTTCCAGAGGACATTGGCGCGACTGGTCGCATCAATGCAGCCAGTCTCTTGCCAGGCCTCAAAATTCTGCCGGTTTGATACCAGTGGCGCATAAAAGGCGGTCTCGTATCTTGCCAGCGTATGGTCAGTACCAAAGTGGTGACCGCCGGGTGGTACGGCCGCGATTGCGTCCAGCGCCAGTTCATCGTCGTTTACCGCAATGGGCTTCAGCGTCTCGGCCATCATCTGCAACATTTCGGCATCGATAATCAACTTCTCGAACGATGCAGTCAGGCCACCTTCAAGCCAGCCTGCGGCGTGATTCACGAGGTTGCCGTGTCCCATGACGGCACCCCACAAAGACATTTCGCTTTCATATGCAGATTGCGCGTCCACGCAATTCGAGGTCGTGGTATTGCTCGAGCGAAACGGGATGCCGATCCTGCGGGCCAGCTGTCCGCTGGCGAGCGCCATCTTGGTATATTCGGGAGTGCCGAGAGCGGGTGCACCACTTTGCATGTCGACGTTTGACGCGAATGCGCCATACATGACCGGCGCGCCGGGCCGCACAACCTGGGCCAGTGTCACAACGGCAAGAATCTCTGCAGTCTGTTGTGCGAGCGTACCGGCAAGCGTTGCCGGACTCATCGAGCCCGCCAGCGTGAAAGGCGTAATGCAGCAAACCTGGCGCGCTCGGGCGAGCTCCAGCACCGCTTCCGTCATAGGTTTGTCGAGCTGCATCGGAGAATTTGTATTGATAATCGCAAGGACAGCAGGCTCCTGCTCCAGTTCCTCGCGGCTGATACCAAGCGAGATGCTGGTCATCTCGAGGCAATCGATCGTTCTCGTCCGACCAAGTGCATAGGCCTGTGCATTCTTGTCCAATATCGTCATCTGTGCGAGATACAAATCGAGATGGCGCGATTCCGGCGGCAAGTCCATCGGTTCGAAACAGCCGCCGCCTTCCTGATGAATGATATTCAGGCTCTGCACGAGGCGCAGGTAGTCACACATCTCCGCGTAGGTTCCCGGACGCCGACCACGGTCGAGATCGTTGACAAATGCAGGTCCGCCAACCGATGAAAATACGATGCTGTTGCCACCGATGTGAAGATTATGCTCAGGGTTGCGCGCCCGCAGTCCGAATTCCGTCGGGGCCTCGGCACACTTCGCCTGGACCAGATCGCGGTCAAGCCTGACCATGCCATCGGCATTGCTGATATCGGCACCTGCCTGCCCTAACAATTGCCGGGATTCTTCCTGCAGAAATCTGAAGCCTGAATTTTCGAGAATGGTAAGCGATGCATCGAGGATGGTCTCGACCTGGTCTGCACTGATGACTTCGAGTGGTGAAAACGGATTGCTGACGAGTTGCCACGGCAGTTGTCTTATCGCACCTACGTCACGCTTTTGCCGACGTCCCCGACGGGTCACTTCAGGTTTTCCATTGACTGTCGCCGCCAGTTTTCAATGGACCCTATTGTACCCTTGGTCGGCGAGCAGGTCACCGCCACACAGGAGTTTAGCTCGAGCAATGTTGCCTCGATGCCTGGCGCACTTCACCATCTGCTGCACCTTCGCCCTGCGGGCTCCCGATGACAACGGCACTGTCGAGATTCATCGTTTACTACTTCCACGCGAAACGCATGTCCTGCAGCACTCTTCGCGCGGCATTGTAGCCGGGTGCTCCTGTTACGCCGCCGCCAGGATGTGTGCCCGCACCACACAAGTACAATCCATCAATGGGTGTGCGGTACTGTGCCCAGCCTGGTAAAGGACGCATGAAAAAAAGTTGCCCCATGTTGATATCGCCATGAAAAATATTGCCCTCCGAAATGCCGAAGGTCCGCTCAAGATCAAGCGGTGTGTACACCTTTCTCGCGACCACAGTGGATGGCACGTTCGGCGCATATCGACCGATGCGTTCGAGAACTTTGTCGCCCAGGCGTTCACGCTCGCTATCCCAGGTTCCTTGCCGCAGTTTGTAGGGCAGGTACTGTACAAAACACGTCAGGACATGCCTTCCTTCGGTTACCAGCCCTGGATCCACGTTTGATGCTACGACACAATCCACCCAGAGCTCGTCCGGTATTTCCCCGCGTGCCGACTGGTTGTAGATGTCCTCTGCTTCCTGCAGAGACGGGGCGAGCGTGAAGAGGCTTCGTTCCGACCTTGAATGGCCCGCCGGCATGCCCGTTACCCGGGGTTCCTCACTGAGTACGAAATTTACCTTGCCGCAGGGGCCATTCATTTTGATACCCGAAACTTCGTGTCGAAACGCTTCGTCAAGATCACTTTTCGACAGCAAATCAAGGAATGTTCGTTTCGGGTCCGCGTTCGAGATGACGATTTTTGCATCAATGACGGAGCCGTCGTGCAAGGTGACGCCCCGAACTCGTCCTGAATCCTGGTTTATTCGCTGTACTTCGCTGGCGGTACGTATTTCCACGCCGCTATCGCGACACGACGCGGCCATCGCCTCCGTAATTGACCCCATTCCGCCGATGACGTGACCGGCAAATCCCTGCTGTTCGTCGCTGCCGCCGCTCAACAAATGAAACAACAGGCCCATCGCCGTACCCGGCTGATAAGGTCCGCCATGTTTCCCGTACAGGCTATTGGACAGGATTAGTCGTTTCAGCGCCTCCGAGGAAAAATTGTGGTCGAGAAAGTCGCCCAGTGACCCTGTCAGAAACTGCAGCAACGCCGCTGTTTCTTTGCCGCGCATACGCCGAAATCGTTTTGCAACCCGCAGCAGCTCAAGTAGTCGCGCCAGGCCTCTTTTGTCCGGATCCGGTGGTGCCTCTAGAAAAAACGGCTGCAGGTAGGCGGCAAGGTTTCGCAGCTCTTCGTCGATGTCGAAAAATCGGGCGACATCTGCTGGCGCAATTCGCTCTAGCTCACGCGTCATGCGTGCTCGGTCAGACCACCACGAAACGACCGCGCCTCCAGGCAGAGCCGTTTGCACGCCCGGATCGCACGCTACCATTCGTAAACCGTAATCTGCGAGACGAAGATCGCGTATCACTTCGGGGCGTAGCATGCTGGCGATATAGGACGCTGTCGAGACGCGGCAGCCGGGCGCAAGAACAGCATCGATTTCCTCCGTAACGGCGCATCCACCCACGATCTCGCGCCGCTCGAGAACCAGTGTCTTCAAACCGGATTGCGCCAGGTAGGCGGCCGTCGTCAGGCCGTTGTGGCCAGCGCCGACAACGATGGCATCAATTTTACGAACATTTGGCATCGGAACACTCGACTGCAAAATACGCAGCGCAGCATATCTCATCAACGAGTAGAAGCGACACATCGTTGAGACACGTGGAGCGCGACCTGACGCGCGAGTCCACCAAACGTAGGGCTAGGGGTGAACCCCCGTCGCTCGCAGCGAGAACTCGACATCTGTCCCGTTGTTGGTCACTGTCGTGATAACCAGCAACACGCCGGTTTCACTGTTTGCATCATAAGTACAGAGCCCCGGCCCCAGCCCATTACCATCGGAACTGATGACAGTCCGCGGTTCGGCGACCCCGTTGCCATCACGAACCAGCGTTCCAGCCAGGAAATCGTCGAATTCAAACACCACACATCCCTGGTGCGACGGATCCGCGTCCAGGATGATTGGCGTGACGAGCAGGATTATGCTGCCATCACGGGCGACGGATATATCGGCCTGCTGAATGACATCGACGCCAAGATCGGCCGCATCCCGTGCGTCCAGCAGGTCGCTGACATAGCGATAGCCGTTCGCGGTCTGCTGCAGCAATACCAGTCGCTCGAGATCGGCTCGGCGACCCGTCGCATCGGCGATCAGGCAGGACGAGGCGAGATAGGTTTCGTTGTTGAAGGCGAACAGTCCCGGCTCGGTTAAGGTGACACAATCTGCCAGCTCCGGAAGGTCATTGAAATCGATCGGCGCACCCCAGGACGGTGATGTCGCAAGTGCGGTCGCCCAGACCTCGCTCGCATCGCCCAGTTGATCCGGCGTACTGGCCGTTGTACGCCAGTACAAATACTCCTGCCGCTCATCCACACCGGTTACCGTGCCAAACGGGTTGAAGTACTTGTACCAGAGAATTTGCCAATTACCGGAGGACTCCTGCACCAATGTAGGCACCTCGTGAACACTCCACCCCATCACGCCCGTATCGGGATGCGCCTCCATCGCCATGTCATTGACCGAGCGAACGAAGGTGAACGAAGCACCGTTATCGTCGCTGCGCGCAAGATGCGTCCTGACCCCCAGATCAAACACAGCCGGCGGGCCCGGATCGCTGATCTCGATGTTGAGCCAACTATAGGCCAACCACAGTGTGCCTGTGGCCGAGTCATATTCGAGGCTGGGATCGCCATAGCCTCGAAATGGATCCGGCTGCATGTTGAGTTCTGAATGCGGATCTCCGGCTATCAGTATTTCCGGGCAGGAGGCATCTTTGCTGCAATAAAATGTAACCGGGCCCGGTGGTGGTGGCGGTGGTAGAACGATGGGTGGCGTGGGTGCACCATTGGAACCGCCACCGCATGCTGACAGGCCCAGGCCAGCAGCAATCAGGATAAATACGCCAAGCATTTTCGAACACATTCGGCCATTGTAGACGTGGTAAGCACGGTGCACCCGTGCAACGGTCTCAATTGGCCGGTTCGAGCGTACCTGAGGAGCGAAGCATGTCGACAAAAGGTTCGGCCAGCAACTTTGAGCCCAGTGAATTGAAGTGGTCTTTGTCCCGGTACAAGAAGCTGCTGCCATTGTCCGGGTAGCAGTAATCATCATTTACCGGACAGACTGAATCGAAAATCTTGAAAACCGCCACGTTGTCATTGTTGGCCTCAAGCTCAGTCAGCAGCTCCATCACCTGGTCGACCAGGGGCGCAAATTCAGCTCTTTCCAGTCGGCATCTCTCCCGGTCCTCCAGACTGCACTCGCGGATATCACCAAACGGAAATATTGGCGGCGGTGCAGTGACGACGAGGTGCACTCCCCTGGTGGCGAGTTCGTCGGCGAGCCGGGATACGAGGTACAACCAGGGTCTTACTTCCATAACGGTGTGGGGAAGTGCGCGCGCGATGTAGAGCCGTGACACGAGCACGATATCGCCGGGTTTGAACAACGAGGAGATGCTGTCGTAGACCTCTTTTCGTGGTGCGAACGTCTTGCCAGGTTCAAAGGGAAAACTCCAGCCGGGAGTTTCGACCAAGTGCACGCCCACGCCCAGTTTGTTGTGCACCTCGAACAATAAACCCTGTAAGTGCCCGGAATGACTGTCCCCCATGGCCCAGATCGTGGGCATCTCCGAGCCGGGCTTTGGCGGCACCGTGCAGTTACTGACCGTGTCGGGTTCGAATGTCCTGCTGCCGCCATCCAGAACGCAAGTCAGCACATGGTTCTTGCCGCTGTAAAGGACAGGAAGGTATGCGGGTGGATAAAGTACGGCGGTATCGGGATTCGATGAGGGATCTGTCCTGGCGCTCGCGAAAAGCAGTACCGCAGCCAGTACAACATTGCCGGCCAGCCCCACTGCTATGTCGCGACTCCTGCGAGTCGTCCAGGTCCTGTAACGCAGGGGTTTCTCGACCAGGTGAAAGGAAATGACCGCAACCATGGCCGTGGCGATCACGTACAGGACCGAAGACCGCAAGCCTGACGCCAGCACGATCGGGCCAAGGGCAATAATCGGCCAGTGCCACAAATACAGAGAATACGATATCTTGCCGATGTAGGTGACCGGTGGCAGCGTCAGCAGGCGCGCAGCGGGAGAGTGATCGTCGGTGGCCAGGAGCAATCCCGTCAGACCAACGGCTGCCAGGGTAGCCGGCATTACGTAGTTGTCCGGCGCGAAAAAACACGCGACCAATGCCGCCAGGGCGAAAGGGGAAAGCTGCCTCAAAAGTTTCTGCAATCGTCCCGTGCGTGTTCTTCGTGATGCCAGAAAGACCAGCGCGCCAATACCCAACTCCCAGATTCGGGCGGGCATTAGAAAAAATGCAGCGGGCTGGTGGTCCTCGTATAACCCCGCAAACAGCGCTACGGATGTAAGGCCGCCCAGAAGCATTGCGACCGCCAGCGGTTTGAACGAATCGTGTTGCGCCCGGAAGTAAAAAAGCCAGGTGAAAAATGGGAAAACGACATAAAACTGCTCTTCCACTCCCAGGGACCAGGTGTGAGTGAATGCATTGAATATGGAGGAGGGAGAAAAGTAATCGAGTTCAAAAAAGTACAGCACAATGTTGCCGAAGCCGAACAGGGCGCCGAGCCCGGTCTGAATCGAGTGTCGTGGAAAAGGGTCTGTCGCCAGCACAACGAAACCGGTAACGGCCACACACAGGGTGAGTGCGGGCATCAACCGCTTTATCCGCCTGGAGAGAAAGCCAATATATAGCTGTGAGAGTTTCGTCCGTTGCTGGCCAAGCAGCGAAGCGGTGACGACGAAACCGGAAATCGCGAAGAAAACGTCGACACCCAGGAACCCGCTTGGCAGGAATTTCTCAGGGAGATGGCTTGCGATCACAGCCAGAACAGCAATCGCTCTTAGTCCATCTATGTCAGCACGGTAGGAAAGTGTCTTTTTCAATATACCAGCGGGCGAGCGCGAATTGATCAG
>CAYUOY010000079.1:0-17652 GCA_964446495.1 uncultured Woeseiaceae bacterium
ACTAACGCTACTACCGGCACGGTGGTCATAATGCTGACCGACGCACCCATCGACGAACTGAGTGCGATCAATCTCGATATCACGGAAGCGATACTGATTGGCGATACGGGTCAACAGATAGTCTTCAGCGGTAAAAGGTCTATTAATCTCCTCGATCTGGCGAATTTCGTTCAGCCGATCGTATTTGGCGAAGTTAAGGCGGGTAGTTACAGCAAGATTCGATTGCGAATTGAAAACCTGGAGTTAGTGGAAAAGAATACCGGCATAAGTACATTCCCCAGTCTGCCGGCCAACGGCAGGATCGATCTGTTGGACCGCGGCGGTTTTGCCGTTTTTCCGGGCAGAACATTGCTCGCCGAAATTGACATCGATGCCAACAAATCTATTCATATGGTCGGCACCGGTAACGACAAGTACCAGTTTCGACCGATCGTAAAAGTCAACATCATGGACGGCGGATTACCTGCAAAACTGGTGCGTCTGGATGGCATTGTCAGCGAGATATTTGATAGTCTCGCCGGACGATTCCTGTTATGCCATGCGGATAAACTAGACAGCTGCGTCATCGTCAACCTGGCCAAAGGGGGCAGCGTATTCGGCCCCGAGGGCCTGCCCACAGGTATCGATAAAATGATGGTCGGCGACCCGGTCGTCGCGATTGGCGCATTCCGGCACGAAGATGACGATGACAGCGATTCCGATTCCGATTCCGATTCCGACAGTGATAGCGATACAGACTCTGATGATGACAGCGATTCCGACAATGATAGCGATAGCGACACAGACTCTGACGGTGACAGCGATGCCGACAGCGATAGCGATGCTGATGGCGTTAAAACGGATGTGGAACTTGACGCGGTTGTAATCGAAATTGGTGGCAACGCCACCCAAACCAAAGGCGTCGTCCTCAGCGAACCGGACCAGAACGGCAAGTTTCAGCTTGGCGTTGGCGTGGACGAGACCGTCACAGTCCTGGTGCAGGACGGAACCAGGATCTTTGGCAAGGACGGTGAGCGCGGTATTGATGCGATTGTCATAGATCTGACACTCGTGGTTGAGGGCGTCGTCGTGGAATCGGAGAACCCGGAGCAATCCGACGGCATCAACGCTGCACTGATCTTCCTTGACGACGCGGTCGCCGAGGAATCTCTGACCGGCAAGATCGTCGAACCGCTTGACTCGACAACTCGCAGCTTCAACCTGGCCACCGACATCGGCGACCTGTGTGTCCAATTGACAGATACGGCGAAGATTATCCTTGTTTCTCAGGATGACGACGGGTCAGTTATCAAGGAAGGCGATTTCAGTGACCTCGAGCCCGGGCAGTCGGTAGAAGTTTTCGGCTACGCCGGCGTGGGCGGCTGTTTCCAGACAAACGAAGTGGTTGTTGACTTGACCATCTAAACGCGAATTGCCCTTTTGTGAAAGCCGGGACCATTCAGTCCCGGCTTTGTAGCTCCAGGGCAGGCCTCGCAGAGGCACTTACCCGCCATCGGCTTTCAGGTCCAGCAGGATAAGCGCAGGATGAAACGAGCTCATGAGAGCCAGAGCTTTCCGGCCATTCTCAGCCGTGGATATCACCCATCCTGATTTCTCCAGGTTGTGCGCTATCACTTTTCGGGTTTCTTCATCGTCCTCGACCAGCATCACCGAACTTTTGTCCTCGGCCCTGCAATAGCGGCTAAGGGTTTTATGCAACAGTTCCCGGCGCTGTTTGACGCAGAGCATTGAGCTCAAGCTCGGTTATCGCAGGCTTGTCGGCAGATGCCTGTAGCGTTCAGACACGGACAGATTGGCTGGGATGCGGATAGTGAAGGTTGATCCTTCGCCCAACACGCTGTTAACGCTCAGGTCGCCGCCCAGCAACTTGCAAAATCGCCGCGAGATCGCCAGACCCAGCCCGGTACCGCCGTAATTGCGTGTCGTCGAATCATCAGCCTGGGCAAATTCCTTGAAGACATGCTCAAGCTTGTCTGTTGCTATACCGATACCCGTATCACTGATGGCAAATACCAGCCAGTCTTCATCTGATTGCCGTATTCGTTCAACCTGCAGGGTGACCAGGCCTCCCTGGGTAAATTTGGCTGCATTGGACAGCAGATTGAAAAGGGTCTGACGCAGTTTGCCCCGGTCCTGATGGACGCTGCCGAGGTACTGATTGCATTCGATAGAGAGCTGGTTGCCGTTTTTTTGCCTCAATGGGTTGACGGTGTCACTGACTTCGTCGATCAGCATGTCCAGGTTTATGGACTCGGCGTAGACATCCATCTTGCCAGATTCAATCTTGGACAGATCAAGAACATCATTAATCAGTGAGAGCAACTGCGTGCCCGCCAGGTTTACTTTCTTCAAATCAGGAATGAATTGATTCTGGTTCAGATCCTCGGCTTCTTCTATCAGCATCTCGCTGTAACCGAGGATGGCGTTCATCGGCGTGCGCAGCTCGTGACTCATGTTGGCAAGGAAAGCGCTCTTGGCCCGATTGGAAGCGTCAGCCTTTTCCTTTGCTATGGCAAGCGCTTCTTCCATTTGTTTACGCTCATTAATATCCATATGAATGCCGATCATCCGGCTTGGATTTCCTTCCTCATCCGTCTCAATTTTCTTGCCAACTGAGAGTATCCATCGGTAGCGCCCATCTTTGGCACGAAAACGAAACTCCGGCTGATAATAAGGCGTTTTCCCCTGCACGTACTTATCCCAGGCCTTCATGGTAATGTCATTGTCGTCCGGGTGAAGACGATCCGACCACTCTTTAATATTATTCGATGCGATCTCTTCTTTTGTGTGCCCAATCATTGTGGCCCAGGTTTCGTTTATAAAAAGTTCATCTGTCTTTAGATTCCAGTCCCATAATCCGAGATTGGCTGCATCCATGGCCAGTTCGAAACGTTGCCGGGACTCCTCCAGATCAGCATTGCTCCTGCTGACGAGTTCCTCCAGTCCTTTGATGCGCCGGAGACGAAAATTCCAGGCCGCCATGGCCAGCAGCAGCATGAAACCTGCAACCAACAGGGGCCAGTATTTCAGTAAGATATCGTACAAGGTGATCTCACCATAGTGCTCATAGGGGTGGCGAATATTCGCTGGTCGGCCGCCGGGAAATCTGAGGTTGTCCACACGCTTGCCGTGACAATGAAGCCCGGGCGGATCCATAGAGAAAATCGTACTCTTCGGGGCTGAGCCACTTTGATACTTTTCTCCGCTAGCCAGGAAGCGTAGCGATCTTTTCCAGCAGTATTTTATTCATCGTAGTTTCCAGATTTTCTATTGATTAGTATAGCCCGATTATCTCGCAGGTTGGTGGGGATGCGGATGGTGCCGCATGATCATTCGCCCCTGGTTCACTGCTGAGACTCAAGTCACCGCCCATAAGTTGGCAGTAACGCCCGGAGATTGCCAGTCCCGGTCCGGTGCGACCATAACCCCGCGTGATTGAATCGCCGGCCTAGGCGGATTTCTTGAAGACATGCTCAAGCTTGTCTGTTGCAATACCGGTATCGTTGATGGAGAAACTCAACCAGTCTTCACCTGAATGCTGCATACAGAACCGATGCCGGTACGAACCAGCAGAACTGACGGCACACGCGGGACATCAGAATGATCGTCTTTCCTTTCATCGGAAGCACCAGTTTTATCGCGATAATCAAGGCAACGGCGGCCATACAACATAGAGCACGCAACTGTCCACTTGCGCCATAATCCAGCTGCCCGGCATAGCACCTACGATGATGAAAGCAGCCCAGCCGGCTGCTTGACCAGATTCAATGTCTACCGCATGGCGATTGTAGTGCGCCCTTGATGATGCGATGAACTAGGAACGATGGTCGCCAGCGAAGTGGCCGCCACGAGGAACCACCTATGCGGGAGCATTAACCTGTATTGTCCCCTCTATACGATTCGGTCTGGACGGTAAGCAGTACATTGACAAACGCTGTTCTACAGCGCCTAAGTTGAGGGCAGACAAGATGCTGCCCTCAACAGTATTCACACGCTATTGAACTTGATTGGTTACACGAGGGTCGCACCAAAATTCACAATTATTATTGCCTGTGTCGACTACTAGAATTGCGAACTTGTCAACCTCGCCCAAGTCGTTGTTATTAAAGTCTGTGAGGGTAATCTCGGTGTCAGATACACGGTGTAGATTGCCGATTTGCGTGTCACCGACGATAAGAGAGTAGGTCCCAGTGAATTGGTATCGTCGGTCAGACGTCAGTTGAATATTTAACTCGACAGAGCCGGTACCGGTTGGTTCAGTAACATTTCCGTCCCCGTGAGTGCCCCCGGTATACTTGTAGTAGTATTTCTTGCCCCCCGAACTGGGGCTGCTCGGCTCCGGTAAGACATCGAGGTATCCTTCGGTTTCTTCATCGGTTACATCCAACTTTATTTCGATCGGATCGCTCATTTTTATTCTCCTTTGTTTTGGGAAACGCAAAACTCATGCGGTGATGGTTTGCGTGTCTTCATGAACTCTTTTCTCCGGGTACTCAACGCCCTACCAGTGTTCTACAGGTATCTCGGATCTTGAAAGCCCTTTTTCGATAGCAAACTGCCAATAGCAGCGGCCTTTTGCTTTTCCCCGAGATTGGCAAGCAGCTGTCGCCTCAGGCTCTGCACCTTCAGGTTGTGCTGGTCTGACTCAGTGCGTGTCAATGCCTGTGACCAGAGTTTCCTTGCTTCCCGTCGGTTTCCATTCCTCGAATGAACCTGACCGCGCCATAACAGTATCTGCACATCAAGCAATACCAATGAAGGTAGTGTGCTTGGCAGAAGCGACTGAGCAATGTCTCTGGCGCGCCGTAAGTGTCGCTCGGCGTCGTCGAGATTTCCAGCGGTCGCATCAATCATACCGATGAGCATTTCAGCATGAGCTGCCTGCTGCTTGACTGAGGATGATAATGGATCGGCTGCCGCCAAAACTGCGAGTTTGCCTGCTACCTCGCCGATAGTGCTTCTGGCCGCTGCGAAGTCGCCCGCCAAAAACAGGATATCCGCGTCGATTCTCGAAGTAATCAATGCCCCTGTCTGCCAGGTAATGTTGGTTCCATCAAGCGACGTTAGTTGTTCGTATACGTCGATACAACGCCGAATTACGCGCCTCGCATCATCCAGTTCGCCCAGCGTAATGTGGGTATCCGCCAGAACCGTACACATGTCTGCGTACCCCTGACTGTACCGACTGTTCGACTCACTTTCGTGCAACTCGCCAAAGAGCGCGAATGCGCGCGCGAAAGTAGTCTGCGCGCTGCGATACATACCGAGCTCCATTTGAATTGAGCCTAGCCAAGACAATCCTTCGGCCAAATCGTAGTGCAGAGAAGTATCGTTCGGGGACGCCGCCAAAAGATCTTCATTTAATTCTACGGCCTGCTGGAAATACGCCAGTGCGCGGTCGCGGCGTTGCAACTCCCGGCTGACAGTTCCCAAATTACTCATGGCATAGATGCGTTCCTGAAGATAGATTTGGTTGTCCGGGTCGCTCGCGCCAAGCTGCGCGCTGATGTCGTTGTAGATAAGGAACGCTGATTCCGCGGTGCCGAGATCACGCTCCAGCAAGGCCGCATATCCGACCCAGAATTCAGCTTGTCCCAATTCGAAGAGATTATCCGAGTTGCCGGTACTTCGTTCGTAAAGAGCCCTCATAATCTTTTGCGACTCTTGGAATGCGGCAAGTGCCTCGGCGAGCTTTCCCTGGCTCAGTCGTACCTCTCCAATCTGGCGGATCGCCATTGCCCGCGTTCGCATTTCGTTTTCGCTGCCGAGATTATCCAGCGCACGGAAGTATTCCAGCGCCTGATCCCCAACGGCATCCAATACATCAAGTTTGCCTATTGGTTCCAATTGTGACCTGAGTTCGACCAGCATAAAGTCAATGAGCGCCTCCGCCTGTGTTCGTCGAACCTCGGATTCCTTGTCGGCGAGATAGGCGTTTATCGCGAGCAAGGTCGTCACGATGGCAACAGTGGCTGTCGCTGCTATTGCCGCACTCATCACGCGGAGTTTGCGTTTATGGGCTCTGCGGCTCAACGCCTCCGGATTGACAGACAGCATGCCGCCGACAATCTTGTGCAATGCATCAGTCTTTAAATCGCCGCCGGTCCGGACATCCGCGGCCGACGGTTCGATCACTACGCCATCATGTTCGGTTGCGGCGGGAGGGAATGCGCAATCAGGATGCGAAAGATCGGTCTCACCACGAACCAGCAAGCACAGGATGCGACGCTGCGGATTCAATTGACGAAACAATTGAATTTCGTCATTTACCCATCGCGAGGCGGCGGCCTCCGGGGAGCAAAGGACGATTAGCGTATCCGACCGCGAAATCGCCAGTTGAATCGACTCACTCAGGCTTTCCGACACCGCCAGATTTTCCCGGTCGCGGAATATTGGTAGCAAGCGACCTTTCGGAGTGTCGGCGGTCCGCAGCGGCTTCGGCACATGGTAGCGCTCAAGATTTCGCTGCAGCCAGACCGCCCAGTCTTTATCCGCATGACTATAGCTAATGAACGCTCGATATCGCATAGAAGTGGCCTCCTGTCGGATATGCTCCAGTAGCGCAAGAAATCACACAGGGTAAGTAGACCCAAAAAATGGTGTCAGGTCTAGGGAACCTCTGATTTATTCTTGACGAAGTAGATGGGGGAGGGGGCAAAATACTCAGCTGTAATTTTGATGGGTGCTGAAATTTTTTCCTGAATTGTTTGATAAATATGATGGTGTATTTTCAGCGATCCAAGCGTTGGATCGTTACACCTAACACACTGAAGAAAGATGTTTTGAAAATTGACGCACCCGACAAGATTCTAATCTGTGACTCATGCCATCGAAGAACGGGGATCGGATTTTGGCAAAACGTATTGCTCCCGGTAATTAGAATGCCCGCCAGATCATGCGCGCCGACATCGTCAGCAGAAAAATACCGAAGACGAGGCTCAGCTGCCGTTGCGACAGACGGTGTGCAATGGATACACCGATGGGAGCGGTCAGAACGGTCATGGGTGCGATCAGCGCCAGCCCGATCAGGTTGACGTAACCGACGCTGCCGATCGGCAGTCTCGGATCATCGAGACCCGCCACCATGAAACCGATCGTACCTGGCACGCTGATGGCGAGACCAAATAACGCGGCCGTACCTACGGCTTTGTGAATGGGCTGATTGAAGAGCGTCAGTGCGGCGACACTCAGGGTGCCGCCACCAATTCCCATCATGCTGGATACGGCACCGATGCTGGTGGGAACCAGCAGAACCAGCGGTCCCCGCGGCACATCGGAACTGATGGTCTTTCCTTGCAACGGCAACACCAGTTTTATCGCGATTACCAAGGCAACGGCGGCGAACACAACATAGAGCACGCTACTGTCCACTTGCGCCGCAATCCAGCTGCCTGACAAAGCGCCCAGGACAACGAAAGGGGCCCAGCGCCGGACCAGATCAAGGTCTACCGCATGGCGTTTGTGGTGCGCCCTTGATGATGCGATGGAAGTAGGCACGATCGTCGCCAGCGATGTGGCGACCGCAATGTGCATGCGAATGGCGCCATCCACATCGAGGAAAGACAGCGCCGCATCGAGCGCTGGAACAATAACAATTCCACCTCCAATTCCCAACAAGCCGGCGAGGACTCCGCCGACGGCGCCGGTTGCCAGCATGACGGCGGCAAGAATGAGCAGGTCAGTCATTGATTGGGCTCTGGAGGCAAGTAGCCTGTTGCAAGATTCCGTCTCTCGACCAGTTGTGCACGGTACCTGGTGGTCCTGTCATTTTCGACGGCTGCAAGCCGTTGGGTACAGGACCCATTCGAAGACCACGATTGCCGATTTTCGGTGTCGAAAATATCATGGGTGGCGATTTCAACGAACTGCTATGCAAGCAAGTATTTGGCGTGATGCCGCAGATGATCATCCATGAAGGTGGAGATGAAATAATAACCATGGTCATAGCCCGCATGACGGCGCAACTGCAGCTCGACTCCGCCTTCACGACAGGCATCCTCGAATTTGTCCGGATTCAATTCCTGCTCCAGAAACTGGTCTGCCAGGCCCTGATCCACCAGGATCGGATGGCCGGGACCGGCCTCGCCGACGCTCCGCGCCAATTCGCAGGCATCGTATTCCGCCCATTGCCTCTTGTCATCGCCAAGATAGTGGCCGAGCGCTTTTTGTCCCCACGGGCAATTCGACGGACTGCAAATTGGGGCAAAGGCTGATATGGACGTAAACGTGTCGGGATTCCTGAGCCCAAGAGTCAGCGCACCATGCCCCCCCATCGAGTGACCGAATATTCCCTGCCGATCCCGATCACCGGAAAATTTGCTTGCTACGGTTTCGGACAGCTCCTGCAGGATGTAATCATCCATATTGTAGTGCTGATTCCATGGTGTCTGGGTAGCGTTCACGTAGAACCCGGCACCCAGTCCGAAATCGTAGGCTTCATCCGCATCATCCGGCACACCCTCCCCGCGCGGACTGGTATCCGGGGCCACCAGCATCAGGCCCAATTCCGACGCCGCCCGCAACGCTCCGCCTTTGGTCATGAAGGTTTCCTCGGTGCAGGTCAATCCGGACAACCAGGTCAGAATCGGAACAGGTGCGTTTTCGGCCTGTGGCGGCTGATACACGGAAAATTGCATCGTGCACTGGTTGGCTTGCGACTGATGCCGGTAGAAACCAACCTTGCCACCGAAGGCTTTATGCTCGCTGATTATTTCAATGGTCATGGACGATCCTTGGGTGCTGAGTGAGGGGGCCAAAACCTTGCGTGGGTCGCGCGTCGGGTCGCGCTCCTACAGGCTTGCCGACAGAATGTGTAGTCGATCGTGCTCCCTGCAGGCTTGCCGACTGAACGTATAGGAGCGCGACCTGACGCGCGACCATAGCTAGTCGTTAACGCAACGCTAGGACCGACGGAAAACCAGTGTCGCGTTAGTTCCACCAAAGCCGAAACTGTTCGTCATCGCCGTCTTTATACCGGCATTGTCGATGGTCTCGGTAACCAGCGGCATGCCTTCCACTGCCGGATCCGGATCGACCACATTGATCGACGGTGCGATAAAATCGTTCTCCAGCATCAATAAACAATGAATCGCTTCCTGCGCACCGGTGGCACCCAGCGAATGTCCGCACATCGACTTGCTGGAAGAAAAACGCGGAACTTCATCACCAAACACATCGCGCATTGCTTGCAATTCTGCCGGATCACCGGCCGGCGTCGCGGTACCATGGGTGTTGACATAGTCGATCGATCCATCGACGGTCGCGCACGCCTGCTGCATACAGCGCACGGCACCCTCCCCGGACGGTGCAACCATGTTGTAGCCATCGGACGTCGCACCGAATCCAACGACCTCAGCATAAATATTAGCGCCACGTGCTTTCGCATGCTCGAGTTCTTCAAGCACCAGCATCGCGCCACCCGCCGCGATCACGAAACCGTCCCGGTTCCGATCGTACGGCCGGGACGCCGCAGCGGGAGTATCGTTGTATTTGGTCGACAACGCGCCCATGGCATCGAACAGGCCGGCAAGTGTCCAGTCTTCTTCCTCACCGCCACCGGCAAACACGATGTCCTGTTTGCCCAGTTGAATCTGTTCCATACCGGCGCCGATGCAATGTGCGCTGGTGGCGCAAGCCGACGTGATTGAATAGTTAATGCCCTTTATTTCGAAAGGAGTAGCGAGACAGGCAGATACCGTACTCCCCATGGTGCGAGGCACCATAAAAGCACCAATTCGGCGTACGCCCTTTTCACGAATCGTATCGGCGGCGATGCGCAGACCCGAACTGGATGCACCGCCCGATCCGGCAATCAGACCGGTCATGGTATTGGAGACGTCGGATGTCTCGAGCCCGGCATCGTCTATGGCTTGTTGCATGGAGATGTAGGCATAAGCCGCCGCATCGCCCATAAAGCGCCTGACCTTGCGATCGATCAGTTCTGTCGTGTCTATATCGACAACACCGGCGATCTGGCTGCGTAGACCCATATCCTTGAAATTCTGATTGAAGGTGATACCGGAACGACCCTCACGAATAGACTCGAGAACCTCTGCTTTCGAATTTCCGAGGCAAGAAACCACACCAAGACCGGTTATGACGACACGTCGCATTAATACTCCTTAGAAATCGTCGGTTGAGGTAAACAGGCCGACACGCAAATTTTCGGCTTTGTAGATTTCTCGCCCATCCACGAACATGGTGCCATCAGCAATAGCCAGGACGAGCTTGCGGGTAATGACGCGCTTAAACTGCAGATCGAAGGTCACCAATTTGGCATCCGGCAGCACCTGGCCGCGAAATTTCACATCGCCGGCACCCAGTGCACGACCGCGGCCCGGATTTCCCTGCCAGACCAGAAAGAAACCAACCAGCTGCCAAAGTGCATCGAGCCCGAGGCAACCCGGCATCACAGGGTCGCTCTCAAAGTGACACTGGAAAAACCACAGGTCCGGGTTAATGTCGAGTTCGGCATGAATCTCGCCTTTCCCGTATTTGCCGCCTTCTTGCGTGATGAGCGTAATACGATCGGTCATGAGCATGTTTGGTAGCGGCAATCTGGCGTGATCGGGGCCAAATAATTCACCATGTGCGCATTGCAACAATTCTTCACGGCTATAGTGATCTTTGCGATCGGCAGGCAGTCCGCCTGAATCTACGGTTTTATTCATATCGCTCAAGCGCGCCCCTGCACGTCAATTCAAATTAAGGATCGATCGCCAGATTTTTGTTGTTATTGGGGCGGCCGAATCCGCTTATCTTACCGGAGAACCGGCTTCGGCGCTGAAGAAATTGGCGATCGAGGCATCGGTTTTAGACCGGCTCGTGCGGCAAAACTCAGGTTTTATCGTAGTCGAGAACCACTGTTTCGCTAAGCGGGTGAGACTGGCAAGCGAGCACGAAACCTTTTTCGATTTCCCAGGGCTCAAGCCCGTAGTTGGTGTCCATTCGTACCTCGCCTTCGCGGACGTGCGTTCTGCACGTGGCGCACACGCCGCCTTTGCAGGAGTACGGCAGCTCGATTCCCCGTTCAGAGGCGGCATCCACGATCGCTGCACCTTCCATGGGCATCTCGAAGGTTTTGTGATGGCCATCCATGATGACGGAGATTCTGGCCTGTTTGCTGGTGTCAGTGCTCTCATTGCTCGTGGGTTGATTCGATATTGGTTTGCGAGCGACACCGAAACGCTCGGCGTGAATCCTGGTGTCCTTCATGCCCAGATCTGACAGTGCTTCACTTACCGTGGCAATCATCGTGTCGGGTCCGCAAATATAGGCGCCCGTCGGGTTGAGGCCGGTACAGAAATGCTTATAGAGTTTCCGCACCTTGTCCGCATCGAGACGGCCACCCAATATCTCAAACTCCTGCTCTTCGCGCGAAAACAAAAAATTCAGCTGCAGGCGCTCCGGGAAACGATTTTTCAAGGCATAGAGATCGTCTATAAACATGGTGCTTTGCTGGCGGCGGTTACCATAGAACAGCACCACGCGACTGTCTGGCTCACCCTCAAGTGTCGCCCGAATAATGGACAGGATCGGTGTAATGCCGCTGCCAGCCGCAAACGCGACATATGAACCTGCGGCGGAAGAATTGATGTCGGCGTGAAAACGCCCAAAAGGCGGCATCACCTGTAATTGATCCCCGACGCTGAGTTCATTCGCCGCGTAGCCGGAAAACGCGCCTCCTTCCTGCACCCGAATACCAATCTCCAATGGCCATTCGCCGGGAACAGAGCAAATACTGTAGGTCCGGCGCAATTTTTCGTCGCCGACTATCGCCTCAATGGGCAAGTGCTGGCCTGGAAGAAAATTGAAGACGGCTTGTAATTCATCCGGCACATCAAGCTGGATACGCACAGAATCCGTTGTTTCCGCGGCGATCCGGGACACGGTAAGTGAATGGTATTGACGCATGCGACTAGTCTCTGTGTTTGGGTGGTGGCATCAGAGGTTCCCTAAATTCAGAGGTTCCCTAAATGCATTTGAAATATTCGAAGGGCTCAAGACAGTCGATGCATTTGTACGCCGCCTTGCAGGCGGTCGAGCCAAATTCGCTCACACAAGTCGTATTCGTCGAGGCGCAGCGCGGACAGGCAATCGATCGGGTGCCGCGCATCAGGTCGCGTTTGCTGCCAGTTTTTTCGGGTGGGGCAATACCATACTCCTGCAATTTTTTTCGCCCCTGCTCGCTGATCCAGTCCGTGGTCCAGGGCGGCGATAGCACTCGTTTGATCGTCACCGGTTCCAGGCCTTTCTCCTCAAGCGCGGTCACAATGCTCTGTTCAATAAATTCAGTGGCCGGACAGCCCGAATAGGTCGGCGCCACCTCGACCTCAATAGCATTACCAAACCGGTGAAAATCACGAACGATTCCCAGGTCAACGACGCTGACGACCGGTATTTCCGGATCGGCGACCTCTTCGAGCCAGGCCCAAATCTCTGCCTGACGTTGTTTGTCTGATGCTGTTTGGCCGTTGACCATGGCGTTTACCAGCTAGCGCCGGGATGCGTTCGCGGTACCTGCTGCATCTCAGCCAGCAGAAAACCCATGTACTCCGTATGGACTCCCTGCCGGCCGCCGGAGATCATCCATTCGTCCCCGGGCATTTCGAGTGTTGCCTCGTTCAGCAATGCCCTCACGTTACGACGCCATTGTTTCTGGATCAGGTCAAGATTCGGACCGTTGCATTCATCGCGCCAATAGTCGTCGACGGCATCGCCAGCAAACATCTCGCCGGTGTAACGCCACAGGTCTCGCAAAGACTGAGTGACCCTGGAGCGACTTTCCTCTGTACCATCGCCCAGGCGGACTAACCACTGCGACACATGTCGAAGGTGGTAGCGCACCTCCTTTATGGCTCGCGCCGCAATCTCCGCCAGTCGGGACTCATCACAATCGAGCAATGCCTCAAGTTGCAAGAGGTAAAACGAGTCGAACAGAACCTGGCGCACGATCGTATCGCCAAAATGACCGTTGGGAAGTTCCAGTAGCAGGAGGTTCTGGTACTCGTCGCTGTCGCGCAGGAAGGCGAAGTCATCCTCCGTTCGCCCTGCCCCTTCCAGTTCACCGGCCCATGAGTAAAACATGCGGGCCTGACCGATGTAATCGAGCGAAATATTGGCGTTGGCAAGCTCCTCTTCCAGTTCCGGGTGATGTGCCACAAGTTCAATGAGTCGCTGCCCCAGAACCAGGGCATTGTCACCAAGTCGCAACGCATAGTTCAGCCGCGCCTGTTGACTGTTTCCTGACTCGTTCACTTACATACTCCCCACATCTTCGGGTATGTCATAGAACGTCGGGTGCCGGTAGATCTTGTCTTTGGCCGGTTCAAAAAATGCGTCTGCCTCGGCGGGATCCGAAGCAACGATCTCGCTCGACCGAACCACCCAGATGCTGACTCCCTCATTGCGACGGGTATAGGTGTCACGGGCGTTATCCAGCGCCATCTGATCGTCGCTTGCGTGGATGCTGCCGGCATGCCGGTGACTCAATCCGGACTTTGAGCGGATAAAGACTTCGTATAAAGGCCAGTTTTTTTCAGTCATCATTCAGACTCCGGTATCAGGCTGCGTTTCTTGCAGCCTGTTTTTCTGCATAGGCACTTGCCGCCTCGCGAACCCAGGCACCATCGGCCTGTGCTTCCTGCCGCGTTGCCATACGTTGCCGATTGCACGGCCCGTTGCCGGCCAACACATCGTAAAATTCCTGCCAGTTGATTGCGCCGAATCGGTAGTGCCCGGTCTCGTCGTCAAATGCGAGCTTGTCGTCCGGCATCGTCAGTCCGAGAAACTCAGCCTGCGGCACCGTGGCATCAACGAACTTCTGCCGTAACTCATCATTCGAAAAGCGCTTGATCTTCCACTGCATCGACTGTGCGGAGTGCGGCGAGTCCGCATCATTCGGACCGAACATCATCAGCGCGGGCCACCACCATCGATTGAGCGAATCCTGCGCCATTGCTTTTTGGGTCGCGTTGCCTCTGGCAAGCGTCAGCATGATTTCGTAACCCTGCCGTTGGTGAAAGCTCTCTTCCTTACAAACCCGCACCATTGCACGAGCATAGGGTCCGTAGGAACAACGACATAACGGGATCTGGTTCATGATGGCCGCGCCATCAACAAGCCAGCCAATAGTGCCCATATCAGCCCAGGTCAGTGTCGGGTAGTTGAAGATACTGGAATATTTTGCCTTGCCATCCAGCAGGTCCTGGACCATTTGGTCACGCGATGTGCCCAATGTTTCGGCCGCGCTATACAGATACAAACCGTGACCTGCTTCATCCTGAACTTTTGCCAGCAAGATGGCTTTGCGGCGCAAGCTTGGTGCACGGGTTAACCAGTTACCCTCCGGCTGCATGCCGATAATTTCGGAATGCGCATGCTGTGAAATTTGCCGCACCAGTGTCCGCCGGTAAGCTTCCGGCATCCAGTCCTTGGCTTCAATTTTTTCGTCCGCATCGATGCGAACCTGGAAAGCGGCCAGCTGTTGTTCGGATTCCAGCACCTCGCGGCGCGGCGGCTTGGCGCCGGGCTGATCAAGTCCCTGTGTATACATGAAAAATGCCTGTCTGGCCTAGAACCGGTGTCCGTTCAATGTGTCACAGTTATTTGGGAGAATCAATTATTTCTGTATCACTTTATCGATGAGCCGGACAGTAACTGCTTACTTGTCGCATAGGATTTACCCCGGAATACAGCGATCTCCTCGTCGTCCTGATTCGTCACCCGGACATCGTAAACCCCCATACGACCGCCCCGGCTACGTTCGGTCGCGGTCGCAATCAACTTGTCCCCGGCATGGGCTGACCGGAGGAAGTCTATGTTCGCCCCCGCCGCAAGAGTCAATCGGTCGTAGGCGTTACAGGCGAATGCGAATGCCGTATCAGCCAGCGCGAAAATATGCCCGCCATGACACACGGCAAAGCCGTTCAGCATCTCCTCGCTTACCGTCATGCGGGCCGTTGCCGAGCCGGGGCTGGGTATTGCAACTTCGATACCCAGCGACCTCGACGCGTTATCTTTTGCCATCATTACAGCAGCACATTGTCGGGCCTGTTCCAACTCATCCATTCAGTTTCTCCGCAAGTCCGCCGAAGCGGTCATAAAACGATTCTGTCGCTGGCGGCAGCGGCCCTTCGGCCGTTTCCACACAATCGCTCAGGAAGCGATCTGCGGCAGCATGAACCTCAACATAGAGCTTCCGCCACAGCGCATACGCAGCGTCACCACTCCAGCCCGGCGGCAGGAGCGCCGTCGGCAGCAACGGATCCCGCAACAAGATTTTTCGATATTCCTGGATGAGGAGTGTCCGAACCTGAAAGGCAAGCTGTGGATCCATTTTTCGGGCTTTCCTCGCGGCCGAATACACTAACCTGAAACGCTGTGTGAATTCTGCATAGCGTTGGTCTATGGCGCCCAGATTCCAGCTCTTCTGTGCCAACGAGCGCAGCTTTTGATCCTGCGCATCGTCCGCACAGCCACCCTGCAAGATCACGATGTTCTCAGCGACATTCAGTCGCTTGGAGACTTCTTTCAGTCCGACGAGATCGGGCGACGGATGCGCCAGCACGGCGCTGCCAATCGCACCGAACCCCAGCCAGCCCAATTCCTTGCGCACCGCATCGCGGGACTCCGCACTCAGCGCCGCCAGCAGCACAACACACCAACCGCCCGACCAGCTGCGTTGTGGCTCGCCATAAATTCGCTGGGTTGCCTGCTCGAACATGCGGCTACCCTGTGTCGTCAACCCGTAAAAGCTGCGCCGCCCGATTTGGCGGACATCGAGTATCCCGTCCCTGGACAAGCGAAAGACGGACGTCCGCACGAGGCGCTCACTAATACCAAAATCACTCATCAGATTGATGAGACTGCCCACCCAGACGTTGCCACCCCGTGGCGCGATGGCATCCCCAAACACCGTCGTAATCAGCGAGCCCGCACGCAGGGTTGGCCGCGACTGGAATTCATCAATCAATGCCTGGGTAGTGGAACGTACTGACATGGGTGCTCGCTTGCTTTCGTTTTCGCCGACCGTACAATCTGATACCGAATTTCTCGAATAAACACAACTTTTGTGTCTCGCGGAATGATGTGACGGCTCATAGCCAGAGGTTACCGAGATGAAATTGCAAAACTTTGCCCAGAACCAATGGGTCGAAGGAACGGATGACGGCAAGGAATTGCTTAGCGCCGTCGACAGCAGCACGATCGCCAGAATTTCGAGCAGCGGTATCGATTTCGGCGGCATGCTGTCGTATGCGCGCGAAGTTGGTGGGCCGAATCTGCGCAAGTTTACCTTCCATGAACGCGCGTTGATGCTCAAAGAACTTGCTCAACACCTGGGGGAGAACAAGAAAGTATTTTATGAATTGTCGTCTAAAACGGGCGCTACCAAGGCAGATAGTTGGGTGGATATCGACGGCGGAATTTCCACATTGTTCGTTTTCTCCAGCAAGGGGCGCCGCGAAATGCCGAATGGTCATGTCTACCTGGACGGCCCGCCCGAAATGCTGTCCCGCAATGGCACTTTCGTGGGACAACATATTTACACCCCGATTCAAGGCGCGGCGATACACATCAATGCTTACAATTTTCCCTGCTGGGGCATGCTGGAAAAACTGGCACCAGCCTTTCTCGCCGGTGTGCCGGCCATCATCAAACCCGCCAGCAGCACAGCCTATCTGACGGAACTCATGGTGCAGCACATGATCGATTCCAGGCTCCTTCCGGAGGGGTCGGTACAATTGATATGTGGCGGTGTCGGAGACTTGTTCGACCACCTGACCTGTCAAGATACGGTCGCCTTTACCGG
This sequence comes from uncultured Woeseiaceae bacterium, assembly GCA_964446495.1. GTDB lineage: Bacteria > Pseudomonadota > Gammaproteobacteria > Steroidobacterales > Woeseiaceae > JAADHU01. Next base: position 16,811 of record CAYUOY010000079.1, read on the forward strand.
TTCGAAATCGACCGCCGAATATCTGCAACAACATGCACGTGTGATCTCCGAATCCGTACGTTTTACCGCAGAGACCGATTCTCTGAACGCGTCAATACTAGGGCCGGATGCCACACCCGGAACACCGGAGTTCGACCTCTTCGTCGCCGAAGTCAGCCGCGAGATGACAACCAAAGCCGGCCAGAAATGCACGGCGATTCGTCGCATCATTGCTCCCTCGGCCGTTACGGCCGATCTCATGCAAGCACTATCATCGTCACTGGGTGACGTCCTGGTAGGTAATCCCGCCAACAAGAACGTTGGCATGGGTGCGCTGGCAAGCCTGGGACAGCGCGACGAAGTGCAACAACGCATCGCCGAGCTATCCGCCGAAGCCGAAATTGTCTATGGCGACCAGGCGAACATGAAACTGGTGGATGCCGACCCGAACAAAGGCGCTTTCTTCGTCCCAACACTGTTGCACTGTGAAAAACCCCTCGCCGCAAGCGCCGTACATTCCGTTGAGGCTTTCGGCCCGGTCAGCACCATCCTGCCCTATGACACGCTCGACGAAGCGATCGAATTATCCCGACTGGGCGGCGGCAGCCTGGTCCAGTCCATCTTTACCAACAACAATGACACCGCCCGCGAAATAGTACTGGGCACCGCCGCCTGGCACGGCCGCATGTTGATCGTCAATCGTCATTGCGCCGCCGAATCAACCGGACACGGATCGCCACTACCACACATGGTGCACGGCGGACCCGGTCGCGCCGGCGGCGGTGAAGAACTCGGCGGCGTCCGCGCCGTACTACATTACATGCAAAGAACCGCCTTACAGGGCTCACCCGAGACGCTCACCC
>CAYUOY010000080.1:0-17618 GCA_964446495.1 uncultured Woeseiaceae bacterium
CCTACAGGAATTCCCTGTAGGAGCGCGACCTGACGCGCGACCCCGTGAATCCAAATTCTCACACCCTTTTTCTTCTTTAGAATAAATCAGCGATTCCCTAAATAAGCATTGCCTACAGCGCACTGTCCGCTACAGTCTGCTACTCTGCCACGATGAAATCGCGGCTCATTGGTATTGGCATCTTCGGCATCGTACTGCTCGGTTGCGTTTCCCACGATGGCGTCTATTCTCCTGCCTGTGCCGCTTTTACAGGCAGCACGATCGAGTTGAGCGCGGGTCGTTTCACCTGGGAGAAATTCACCGATGAAATGATGATCGGCAAGGATGGTGAAGTCGTTAATCCGTTCCCCGGCTTTCCGCTGCAGGGCAGTTACCGGATTGACGATGGTGCCGTTCAGATGGAGTCCGATTCCGGTGACGCCATCGACAGTATGTATTTCCACGAGCAGAATAATCGCCGCTTTTTGCTGACCGCGGAACAGCACGAAACGCTTATGAAAAGCGGCCAAATTGACGCTTGTGCCCTGGCGCTCGGTGGCACGAACCGTAACTGAGAACCGGGTCACACTTTTCCGTGCGATGTCAGTCAGAAGAGTCGGTCAGTCCCTTGTTGAAGTTCAATCCATTTGATTAGCTGAGGTCTGGTTACATACGACAGGTCGGGACCGCTATGAAAGCCCTCAAATGGATCGTGGTGATCACGACACTATGCCTCTCGTCAATTACGTTTGCCGCGCAATCCAACGGTATGAGCGTAACTCACTACGAACCATTACAACGACTCCGCCTGCAAACGGCTCGGGGCCTTTTCGCTCAAAAAACAAATCCGGGCGAAGCGGTCATGCTCAGCTTCGATGCTCTGGGCAGATCATTTCAACTGGATCTCGAACCAAACGCCGGGCTCCTTTCTGCACCTTCACGAGCAGCGCTTTCCACGAAAGTGCAAATCTATCGTGGCCTGGTCGTTGGCGTCGCCAATTCATGGGTTCGCATGGTGATCGTCAACGGAATTCCACGTGGAATGATCTGGGACGGACAAGAGCTATTCGCAATCGAGGCGCCAGAAGACAGTGCCTTGCCAATATCTACGCCGATTATCTATCGACTGGCCGACACCTTTGTCGTGCCGGGTGCATTATCCTGTGGCTCCATATCTTTGCCGACCAGTGGTGCAACACACTTCAAGACTCTACTCGGTGAACTCACTGCCGCGAAGGCAAAGGCGCCGGGCGCAGTATCCGAAATAAGTTTCGGGGTGATCGGCGATTTCGAATTTACCAGTAACATGGGCGGGGCCAGCGCCGCTGAAGCCGCTATCGTCGCTCGACTGAACAACGTAGATGGAATTTTCAGCGAACAACTCGGCATTCAGATTAGCGTTCAGGTGATTGAGACGTTCACCGACGCGGCCGACCCTTTCAGTGACACCGCTGTTGCCAGCGATTTGCTGAACGAATTAAGCGACTATCGCGAGAGCACGCCGACCCAAAACAGTCAGGGTCTGACTCATCTCTATACGGGTCGTGACCTCGACACGACGACCGTTGGAGTTGCCTGGAGTGGGGCATTGTGCCGAACCCGATTCGGCGCCGGCCTGAGCGAAGGCAGGCGCGGTCTGATAACCGATAGCCTGATTGCCGCACATGAAATCGGACACAATTTCGGAGCACCACACGACGGCCAGACAGGGTCGGCCTGCGAAGCAGAACCGCAAACCTTTATCATGGCGTCGAGCGTCAACGGCAGTGACCAGTTTTCGGCTTGCAGCATTACACAGATGCAAGATGACATAGCGGCGGCATCCTGCATTACACCCCTGCCAAGTGTGGATATGACTATCTCCGTAAGTGGAGCAGACCCCACACCACTGCTCGGCAATAGTGTGACGCTAACTTTTGACGTCACCAACAATGGCACAACCCAGGCCAGCAATGTAAATGCCGATGTAACGTTGCCCAACAACGTTTCATTTCTGTCGGTTGCCGCATCCATCGGTGCCTGCACGAGTGGTGCCGGCAGCATCAATTGTGTGCTTGGCGACGTCCCGGGCAGCAGTTCGAGAACCGTCACGGTATCCAGCATGACTACAGCGGTTGGTGTTGGTATCTTCGATGCAAGCGTTAGTGCCGATGTCGATGACAACCTGAACAACAACCGGTTTGCGGCACAGGTAACGGTGACCCCGGCCGTCGACCTGGTCGTCAATACACTGTCACAAACATCGGTGATTCTGGACGGCAGCACGACCGTCAGAAACATCCTCGAAAATCGCTCGATACTGGAAGCAACGGATGTGAGCCTGAGCATCACCCTGGACAACGGGTTGCGAGCAGACAGTGCGAGCTGGTCTGCCGGATCCTGCACCGTCGCCGCACAACAGGTCAATTGCCAGGCAGCGACCGTCGCGGGTCAGTCCAGCTCCACCATCGACCTGACCGTTACCGGTACCTCGGTGGGTTCGAAAATCTACACGATGACGATGACAGCAACCGAGGCTGATGCCGACCCGGGCAATAACACTTCGGATGGCACCGTTACTGTCAATTCTGTCAACGGTAACGGCGGCAATGCTGAAGCAGACGATGGCGGTGCAGGTGCCAGCGGGCCGCTCTTTGTGTGGATGCTGCTCTGTGGCCTGCTGGGTCGATACCGCCGCGACCGGAATCCGGTAATTACTCCCTGATATTCTCCAGCGAGAGAAAGAACGAGTAATTCAGGGCTTCGTCTTCGATTCTCTGAAAGCGCCCGGTCTTGCCACTGTGACCGGCCGCCATATCGGTCTTCAATAACAGCAGGTTGTCGTCGGTCTTGAGTTCCCGCAGTTTCGCGACCCACTTTGCGGGTTCCCAGTATTGCACCTGGGAATCATGCAGGCCGGTCGTAACCAGCAAGTTCGGGTAATCCTTTGCCGCTACATTGTCGTATGGGGAGTAGGATTTCATGTAGTCGTAAAACGTCTTGTCGGCCGGGTTTCCCCACTCATCCCATTCTCCGGCCGTCAACGGAATATCCTCGTCCAGCATCGTCGTTACAACGTCTACGAACGGCACACGTGTGACCATGCCGTGGTACAGATCTGGCGCCATATTCGCGACGGCGCCGATCAACAGCCCGCCCGCGCTGCCACCCTGTGCGTAGAGATGGCTCGCTGACGTGTAGCCAGCTTCGATCAGAAACCGGGAGACATCAATAAAGTCCGTGAAAGTGTTCTTCTTGTTGAGCTGACGGCCGTCGTAGTACCACTCCCGACCCAATTCCGAGCCGCCACGAATATGGGCGATAGCGTAGATGAAGCCGCGGTCGAGAAGGCTCAGCACGTCTGCATCAAACCAGGGCTCCATACTGTAACCGTACGAACCATAGCCGTACTGCAACAGCGGATTCTGCCCATCCTTCTGCATGCCTTTGCGATACACGAGCGAAATGGGTACCTGAGTACCGTCACGTGCCGTGGCAAATTGTCGTTCGGTCTGATAATTATTTCGATCGAAGCCCCCGAGAACCACTTCTTCCTTGATCAACTTATGCTCTTTGCTGATCATGTTGAAATCATAGATGGACTCCGGCGTTGCCAAGGATTCGTAGTTGTAACGGAACCACGGCGTGTCGAACTCGACGTTGTCATCTTCACCCGCCGTGTACACCGCTTCGTCAAACTCAATCCGATATCGGTCCCCGCTTGCACGTTCGATGATTTCAATCTGCGTAATGCCGTTGTCCACTACTGAGACGGCCAGAAAATCCTTGAAGACCTGGAAATTATTGATGAGCACATCATCACGATGGGCCATTACTTCGGTCCAGGCATCTTTCTTGGTGTTGTCGAGCGGCGCCTCCATGATGCGAAAATTTCTGGCACCGTCGTTCGACATCAGGTAAAAGCGATCGCCACCATCCGTCAGGTAATACTCATGATTGTCCTCGCGGGGCAAAAATACCGTCGGCTCTGCCTCGGGGTGGTCAGCGGACAGGTAGCGCATCTCCGTGGATAGTGTCTGTGTACTGCCCAGGATGAAAAACCGCCCTGACAGGGACTTGCCAATATCCAGATAGTTGGTCTCATCCTGCTCTTCGTAGACCAGTGCATCCTGCGACTCGCCGATGGTGTGACGCAAAATTCGATAGGAACGCAGCGTTTCCGGATGCTGTCTGGCATACAGAATCGTCTGACTGTCATTGGCCCATTCAAAATCGCTGGTGGTGTCCTTGATCGTATCCGGCAGAACTTGTCCGGTATCGAGATCGAGGAAGGTTAAGTCGTAGAATCGCCGGCCTTGAGTATCGACGCCGTAAGCTGCAATGCTGTGGTCGGGGCTGACCTCGAAGCCGCTCACTGAAAAATAATCTGCGTTACCAGCCAGCTCATTAACATCAAGCAGGACTTCCTCGTCAGCATCCATTGAGCCCTTCTTGCGTGCGTAGATCGGGTACTCCATCCCTTCGACATAGCGCTGGTAATAATAGTAATCGTCCCGTCGCACCGGCGCAGACTGGTCATCCTGCTTCATGCGACCCTTGATCTCATCGAAAAGAATGCCTTGCAAGCCCTTCAGGGGCGCCATCTTTTTCCTGGTATAGGCATTTTCGGCGTCGAGGTAGGCAATGACCTCCGGGTTCTCCCTCTCCCTGAGCCAGAAGTAATTATCGACACGAATGTCACCGTGTTGCTCAAGTTGAACGGGCTTTTTTTCGGGCATCGGACCTCCAGCCTTTTTTTCGGCGCAAGCAGTTGAAAGCACGGTAACCAACAGAATAATCAGGGGCTTTTTCATTGCGATAAATTCAGATTTGTGGGGTCGGCATTATGACAGCAACCGGAACACCAACGCCAACGTGCGAACCGTCTTTACGCTACTGGGTGCGTACATACCGAGACTGCCTAGGTAAAGCTTCTTATACCAGAGAAACGCAACCTGCAGCATCATGCTTTGCTGCCGGTATTCTGGGTGTCGGCTTTGGACAATGGAGCAAGTAGTGATGAAGAAAAGTGTGGTAGAAATATTGCTGTTGTCAGCTGGCGCGCTACTTCTGGCGAGCCCGGCATCCCGTGCCGCTGAAGCCGGAGACTGGGTGTTCCGCGTCGGCGTGGGTTCGGTCGATCCGAAGTCGGACAATGGCGATATTGTATCCGTCGACACAGGCACAACGGCCGTTTTCAACGGCACCTATATGCTTAGTCAGAATCTTGGGGTGGAACTGCTCGCTGCACTACCATTTTCCCATGATATAAAACTGGCCGGTGACGGCACGAAAGTGGGTGAGACCAAACAACTTCCACCTACGCTCAGCCTGCAGTACCACTTCGCCAATGACAGTGCGTTTACTCCTTACGCCGGGGCCGGTGTCAACTACACATTGTTTTTTGACAGCAAAGCCAAGGGCCCTCTGGCGGGATCTTCACTCGATCTCGACAGTTCATTTGGTCTTGCGGCGCAAGTCGGCTTCGATTATGACTTGTCAGACAACATGCTGGTGAATTTCGATATTCGCTGGATCGACATCGACACTGATGCGAAATTGGACGGAGTACCATTGGAAACTGTTGAGATCGATCCTTACGTGTATAGCCTCACCGTGGGCTGGAGATTCTAGCAGCCGGTCAAAACCCGGGCCGTCAATGCCAGGCGGCCTGGCTCGACTCAACCCGGTACAAGACATAGTCACGCAGCTGACGTGCTTTTTGATAATCGACGTATGGCAGCTTTATCGAGCCGGATGCCAGGTAGAAACGCAGCGTTGCCAGTCCCTTGCGACGCTGCATCAGGGTCTGGGTGAGGCTGACACGCTGTACTTTGCGATGCAGAAACGAACTGACCCGGTAACCCAGAAAGCCGCGCCTTAGAGCCAGTCCATCGTGTGCAACGAAAATACCGTAACCCTTGAACAGGCGCCAGACTATGCAGGCATCGAGCGGAATCCAGAGCAGGAAAAAAAGAGCAGAAAAACCGATGGGGACCGCCAGCACCGTAGTCAGGATCACGGCGGGGAGGACGCCTGTCAACAGGACGCGAGTACGGAAGTACTGACGTGCAATCGGACGAAATTTCACCTCCCTGGGATCAAGAACCGCATTCCTGTACTCCGTCCCAAATATCTCTGTAGCCAGGGAGGTCAACTGGTCCGTACTGCACAGTGGAATGATGAAACTTTTGCTGGCCTTGGCCCGACCGCTTGATGCTTGTCTTGCCTGCAGGCGAAAGCGGCGGAACAGGCGCAAAATAATATTCTGATGAATGACCACTGTTTGGACTTTGGTGAGGTTAATCGAATGCTCGTGCCGTGTCAGCAAGCCTCCGGTGGACCGCAATACATGGTTGTCACTAGCCAGCTCAAAGCGGTGATAACGCAGAAATGCCCCAATCACTGAAGCCGCTACCAGAAACAGCAACACGGCAAAGACGATGGTGACTACGTAGCCGACACCGCTCGCAGCGCTTGCCTGTGCCATCGCCGCTGCAGCGATCGGTCCGTTTTCGATACCCTCTTCAATGCTATCTTCGACCCTGTCTCCAAGCTGCTCTAACAGTGGTCCGAGAAAGACCAGAAAAAACAAAGCACGATTGCTGGACAGGCCTATGCGAACAATGTCCGGAGCCCGGAGCCATAGCAACCGTCTGCCCGATTTGCTGCGATCACCTTCACCTTCCCCTTCCCCCGCTTCGGCGCCGTCGAGCCTCGTTGGTGCTGATTGTCGAATGCGGTCTTTCAAGCTGTCTGCTATCGTCATCGTGACGGCCGGGATATGTCCTTCCTGCTTTCCGGACCCGGCGGTATCCAGCATTATCGTGACCAGGCCGAATGCACGATAGACAACATTCTGGCGCGTATTGATGGCCTGAATGCGATCAAATTTGATATCGAGTTGTGTCTTCTTGAGTATGCCTTCTCGAATCAGTACGGAGTCATCCGTGATGCGATAGCGGAAAAACAGGTAACGCAGAAATGCACCAACAAGCGTAAGCAGGAAGAATGCAGCAGCGCCGAATACTATCTTGCCCATGAGGTCACCCTTGGAAGCGAAAAGAAACGCTACCAGCGGAGCGAGAGACTGGACCGCGTTCTTTGCTATGGCCTGATAAATTTTTCCAAGATAAAATATTGCCGCAAGCGGCGAGGTGCGCTGCCAGCCGTTCTCCTTATTGTTGCTCAATGCTGGCCCCTACCTTTTCAAGAATGAATTCCCGCAGTTTCTCCGCAGCATCTGCGGAGAGGCCGTGAATCTTCAGGTCGCCACCTGTACCCCCGGCGGTGAACAATTGCAGGGTCGCAATGTTGAAGCGACGCTCCAGAGGCGTGCTGCTTTTCTCAACATGCTGAATGCGGTTGAAGGGAATGGCAGTCACCGTGTGCCAGAAAACGCCGGATTGATAGAGGATGTCCTTGTCGCGAATGGCGTAGCCCTTTTTCGGCACGCTGATCAACGGCCAGATCAGTGCGGGGACTGCGATAGCCGGAATCAGGAGCCAAAGGAACCAAAAGTCCACCTGGATATTTTCCTCGGCAAACGCCGCGTTGAAAATAAACTGCAGGATGGTTATGCCAACGCTGAGGAAAATGGTCATCAACACGGCCTGGACCAGCAAGAATCGAACAAAGTTTTGCTCCATTGGCAGCCAGGTAACCGCCGTCGCTTGCGGCAGGTCGTCTTGCGATATCTCGGGATTATCAAACATCAACTCACTCATTATCGGTTTATGGCCACGGTATACTTACACAGCCTGTCCTGCTGCCTGCGCGGATGCCCAGGCCCATTGGAAATTGAAACCACCGAGGTGTCCGCTGACATCGACGACTTCGCCAATACAATAGAGGCCGGGTTGCCTGCCAGCCTCCATCGTCCTGGATGACAGCTCATCAGTGTCGATGCCACCCAGAGTTACTTCGGCCGTTCGATACCCTTCTGTGGCCGCTGGCTTCAACAGCCAGTTGTGCAGTGTCTTTGCGACATGACGTAGTACATCATCCGCAATTTCGGTCAAAGGGCGATCTTCATTCTCCGGCCAGTGCAAGGCTTGCAACTCCTGTACCAGCGCCCGCGGCAACAGGTCAAAGAGGACTGTTCGCAAGCGGACCTTCGGTTGCCGGGTTTTTGCGTTTAGCAACAGGATGCTGGCATCGTGATTCGGCAGCAAGTCCAGAGAGATGTCGTCCCCGGGGGTCCAGTAACTGGAAATCTGCAGCACCGCAGGTCCACTGAGACCTCGGTGGGTAAACAAAATCTGCTCGGTAAACGCCGTATCACCAGTACTGACCGTCGCCAGCAAGCTGATTCCGGCCAGCCGGTCCGTCAATTCATGCATCGGACCGGAGAACGTAAACGGTACCAGTCCGGCTCGGGTGTCACGAACCCGCAATCCGAACTGCCGCGCCAGACGATAACCCAGGTCGCTCGCACCCATTTTGGGGATCGATAGTCCGCCCGTCGCGATAACGAGGGAATCGGCCGAATAATCGCTGCCCTTGCACCTCACGGTGTAATGTTTCTCGTGCACTACGGCAGCGATATCGCAGTGGGTCAGAATGTCTACGCCCGCCCTGCGGCATTCATCGGTAAGCAGTTCCAGAATATCTTTCGATGAATGATCGCAAAACAACTGGCCGGCGCTCTTTTCGTGGTAAGGGATTCCGTGATCCTCTACCAGGGCTACAAAGTCCGCCGGTGTGTATCGACTCAACGCGGAAATACAAAAATTCGGGTTCGCCGAGACAAATCGAGTGGGGTCGCAATGAAGATTGGTGAAATTACAGCGGCCGCCACCGGACATGAGTATTTTCTTGCCAATCCGGTTCGAGCCCTCCAGGACCAAAACGCGCCGCCCGCGATTGCCAGCCGCAATGGCGCACATAAGTCCGGCCGCGCCGCCGCCAAGAATGATGACATCGTATCTGTCCACGGCCGCAATATAGCAGGAGATCCATCGTGTTGATCCATGTCATTCGGGAAGCGTGGGCAGCCCGCGGTTCCTCTGCTAGTCTTCACCTTTGATTGACAACTCATTCTCTACGGAAGCACTGACAATGAACAAGCAAATTCGCCTGGCCAGTCGCCCTTCAGGCTGGGTAAGCCCCGACAACTTCACTCTGACCGAGGAGCCGGTGCCGGAACCAGCACAAGGGAAACTTCTCGTCCGTAATATTTTCATGTCGGTGGACCCGTATATGCGGGGTCGAATGAACGACACCAAATCCTATGTTCCGCCGTTCCAGATCGGGGAAGTATTGCAGGCGGGAGTCGTCGGGCAGGTGGCGTCGAGCCAGCACCCCGATTTCCAGGAAGGCGATTACGTCACCGGCATGCTGGGCTGGGAAAACTTCTCGCTCAGTGACGGATCCCAATTACGCAAGATTGTCGCTGGCCCGGTTCCGCTTTCCTATCATCTCGGCATACTCGGTATGCCGGGAATGACGGCGTATATCGGCCTGTTTACCATCGCGAAGGCGCAGCCGGACGATACGGTATTCGTGTCGGCGGCATCCGGTGCGGTCGGCAGCGTGGTTGGGCAGCTTGCCAACATACACGGCTGCCACGTAGCAGGCTGTGCGGGCTCGGACGACAAGGTTGCATTGCTCACAGAGGAGTTCGGCTACGCTGCCGCCTTCAATTATCGCAGCAGTGAATCTTTGATGGGGAGTATTCGGGAAGTTTGCCCCAGGGGAATTGATGTTGACTTCGAAAATGTGGGCGGCGATATTTTCGAGGCGGCGCTGTGGAGTATGCGCGACTTTGGCCGAATCGCGCTTTGCGGCATGATTGCGAACTACAATGACGAGCAACTGCAGCCCGGGCCGCGAGGCATGATGTCGATTATCGGTCGGCGGTTGAGAATTCAAGGCTTCGTCGTGACGGATCACCCGGAAGTGTGTCAGGAATATGTGGTCAAAGCGTCTGGCTGGATTGCCGAGGGGAAGTTGAAATACAGGGAAACGATTGCCGAGGGCATTGAAAACGCACCTGCTGCATTTATCAATTTATTGAAAGGCGGCAATATCGGCAAGCAGATCGTGCGCCTGGCACCGGACTGAGATTGCCGGTCAGGTTTTCGGACAACATGCTTGGGCGGATCGTGTTGCGAGACGCGAGTACGTCAGAGTGGCTCACCTTTACTAATCCGCTTTTCACCCTCGTGGCTCGTCGATCAGCCGACGTGCTCCCGGTTCTGATCGAGGCAGAGCGATGCGTCGTTGAGGAGAATCTGTACGCGGCCGGGTTCGTAAGCTTTGAGGCAGCTCCGGCATTTGACCCATCTTTTGTTGTTCATACCGACAGCCAGTTACCTCTGGTGTGTCTTGGTCTTTATACCAGGCCGGAGTGCAGCCAGCATATTGATTCACCCGATCGAGCGGACACGGTGCCAGCGCGCTGGAAAATGACAGAATCGCGCCGTACCTATATGAAGCATCTGGCGACGATCAAGCGGCAGATCGAGCTCGGAAATACCTACCAGATCAATTACACGACTCGTCAGCGCGCCGAGAATATTGTCGATCCCTGGGCGATGTTCCTGGAGATAGCAACAGACGTACCGTATGCGGCCTACGTGGAGTGTGGCGATCACGCCATCGTTTCAGCTTCGCCGGAATTGTTTTTCCGTTTGAACGGGGAGGAACTGGTTAGCAAGCCGATGAAGGGCACAGCGCGTCGCGGAATGACGCTGTCTGACGACCTCGTTTTGGGCGAGGAACTCCACAGTTCGAGCAAGAACCGTGCGGAGAACGTAATGATTGCGGACATGGTCAGAAACGACCTGGGTCGCATCGCCAATACGGGCTCAGTCACAGTTCGAGCGTTATTCGAACTCGAAAAATATGCGACTGTCTGGCAGCTTACCTCGACTGTTGCGGCCGCAACCTCGGCTCCGGTATCCGAAATCTTCAGGGCCCTGTTTCCCTGTGCCTCGATTACCGGGGCGCCAAAGATTTCGAGTCTGGCGATTATCGCCGAGCTCGAGGATACGCCACGAGAGATCTACACTGGTGCCATTGGATTCATGGCGCCGAATCGGCAGGCGCAATTCAATGTCGCAATTCGTACGGCACTGGTTAACACAAAGACGCATGAAGCTGTCTACGGCGTCGGCGGCGGCATTATTTGGGACTCCGATCCGGACGAGGAATACGACGAGTGCCTGACCAAGGCAAAAGTGCTTTCTTCTTCCTGTTTCAGCGGAGAATTTGAGCTGTTGGAAACCATGCTCTGGACGCTGGAAGAGGGCCTGTTCCTGGGCAAAGAGCACCTTGATCGCATGGGTGCATCGGCCGCGTATTTTGACTATGCATTCGACAGAAACAGGATTGAAGATATGCTTGCGGATGTCGTACAAGACCTGCCACCCAAAAAACATCGCCTCCGACTCTTGCTGCAGCGCAACGGGCAATTCAACGTAACAGCGTCAACGGACTCGACATTCGTCGACACAACGTTGCAACCGATCGGGCTGGCGGCGGAGCCGATCGATGTTGACAATCCTTTTCTCTACCACAAAACGACGCGACGCGATGTGTACGAGAGGGCCGTTCAGTCGACAGGCGACGACGATGTGCTCCTGTGGAATACCCGGAAAGAGATCACCGAATCAAGCATCGCCAATGTGGTCATCCGGATTGAAGATGAGTGGTGTACGCCGCCGGTCGAATCTGGACTATTGGCAGGGACGTATCGTGGCTGGCTGATCGAAAAAGGCGAAATCAAAGAGCGCAGGATATACTTGGACGAAATTGCGGCGGGCGCCGAAATATTGCTGATTAATTCGGTCCGCGGCAAGTATCGCAGGGTCTTGCGTTCGACGAGGCCTGCACGGGTTTGATTCCCGCGTGGTAAACGCAAGCACTGCGACACGGACGGGCCTGAACGCGCTAAACCGATACTCGCGGCAGATAAGTTCGCGTCCGCGTTGTCATTCGATAGGTGTTCGTGGCCTCAGGTGCCAGCTTTTCCAGTTCGACTTTAGTGATTCGTTCCTTCCCCTGTGCCCCCCACAAGACCACCTCGTCACCAATAACAATCTCCGGTGAGTCGGTTACATCGATCATCATGTGATTTGCCGTTATCGGTGCCACTACCCGATGACGCTTCCCACGAATGAGCACGTCCGCCTTATTCGTGACCACCGGTGGATATCCATCAGAGTATCCGCACGGGAGAGTTGCGATTCGGGTTTCGCGTTCTATCTTATAGGCGCGATGATAGGACAACGCCTCACCGGCTCGCAGCGTCTTTACGAAAACCACGCGGGTCTTGAACCTCATGACCGGGCGGATATTCATGTTCGTTTGTCGCTCCGGCTCAAGCCCGACAAGACAGCTGCCAGGTCGAACCATATCGAGCCAGGCATACGGATAGCGATCGACTTCCGCTGTAGATGCTGCGTGCCTAAGGCCGGTCGCAATTCCCTTCTTCCTGGCAGCCTCACAGATATCCTCGATGCGTTCAATTTGCACCGGATTGAAATCGTCATCTTCCGTCATGGCGGTAAACGTGCCCTCGATTATGAGGTTCGGCAAAGTAGCCACCTTTTCGATAAACGCCAGGGCGTCCTGATGAGGAACACCGACGCGGCCCATGCCGGTGTCGATGCAGATATGCACGTTTGCTGTCTTGCCCAGTTTCTGTGCTTCGGCGGAAAGAACGTCAACAGCATCCGAATATACCGATTGCGAAATATCATGGTCGAGCAAGGCCGGAATCTCGTGACGCGTAAACGGACCCATATTCATGATCATGCCATCGATGCCGCTCTGCCTTAGCGCGATTGCTTCTCGCGTTTTGACGACCATGAAGTGGTGCACGTCACTGTCTCTTTGCAAGGCGGTAGCAATTTCGACACCGCCATGTCCGTATGCATTGCACTTTACAACCGCCATGATCGGTCGATCACCAATTCTCTTGCGAACCTCGCGCACGTTGGAGGCCAGCGCATCCATGTCCAGTTCAATCCACGGGTCGATCTGCTCGCCGGGATCAAAGTCACCGGAAACCGACCGTTGAGTGGAGGCGCTGGCGAGTTTTCCGGTCGCAAGCACTGCGATGGAAGCACCAGTCGTTCCCAGAAATTCCCTTCGTTTGATCTTGCTCATTACGAATCCTCAGAAACCAGGCTATAGATTGCGCCCTGACAGGACCTCATCTGCTTCCATGCCGACGATCGACGCGTAGATCTTCGGGTCTGTTGCCCCTTCGGTGCCAAGCACCAGAACACACGAATCCGCATTAAGGCCCAACGCAGATCTTAGTCTGAAGGATCGGCAGGCGGCGATGAGTCCCGCCAGGCCGGCAACCGCCGATTCCCCGGCGACGATCGCCGGGTCCTTGCCGCCCAGGGCCAGTCGTCGCATGACAGGTGCTACAAGATCATCCGCAATGGTCATAAAGTCGTCACAGCCTGCACTGAGAATATCCCAGGCGAGTAATGAAACCTCGCCGCAGGAAAGCCCCGCCATAATCGTTTCGTGGCGGATGTTCACCGTTGTGGGCTGACCCCGAATGGCGCTCTGTAACAAACAATCGGCCCGATCCGGTTCGACGACAATGAAACGAGGTCGGTTCTCGCCGAAGACTTGCCAGAAGTAATTGCAGACAGCACCGGCAAGACCGCCGACTCCTCCCTGGACGAATACATGTGTCAGCGGCGAAGCGTCCCTGAGTTGTTCAACAATTTCGGCGGTCATTACGGTGTAACCCGCCAGGACCTGCCGCGGTATTTCAACGTATCCGTCATAGGAAGTATCGGACACCACGAACCAGCCATTTCTTGCGGCATCGGCCGCCGCTTGATGCACAGAAACATCGTAATTGCCCTCAACACGGACAACCTCGGCACCGAGGTCGGCTACGGCTTGCTCACGCTCGGGACTTACGCCCGCATGCATGTAGATTTTGCAGGCGCAGCCGAACTGCCGTGCTCCCCAGGCTACTGAGCGGCCGTGGTTACCATCGGTTGCCGTAACTACGGTCAGGTGCCGAACGGCTTCGGCATAGTTTCCGGCGCCGATCGCCACATCGCTGGCCGCTTCTCCCGAAATTTTCGGTATTTCTTCCGCCAGCAGTCTGAGTACCGCATAGGCCCCACCGAGGGCCTTAAAACTGCCCAGACCGAAGCGACCTCCTTCGTCCTTGTAGTACAAGCTTTCGACCCCAAGCTCATTGGCGAATTCATCCAGCGAATGTAGTGGGGTCGACTGGTACCCATCCCATCCCTCGATGACATTTTTCGCACGCTCACAATCTGCCGCGCCCAGCGTATTCCTCAGGGAACCGGGACAGGCCTGACCGCGCAGGGCCTGCCTGTTCTCATGCCAGGTAACGACGGCATTGTCGAAATCCGAAAAATCCATAATGTAAAGACAACCATGCTCAAGCGGCAATCCGGAAGCGACCGCCGAGGTTCAGGTTCTCGTCGCCTGAATGAGAATGCCAGATAGTAGCCCGAAATCGTCGACCGGTTCCGGGGCAACCAGGTTGCCCGTCTCGTCAAGCGGATTGTAATGCAGTGTCGGAACACGGCAGCAAGCCAGCCGGTTCAGGTCCACCCGGTTCTGGGCCAGACACCCAAGCTATCCCCCGGATGGTCTCGTTTGCTACGATCTACTGCAGGACAACAACAAACACAGTGAGAAACCCCATGTTAATACGCCTGACCGCCGCTATGGTTGGCCTGTTCGCTCTGCCTGCTTTCGCTCAGTCTATTGAGGACGAAGCCTTGAATTGGCTGCAGGATTACATCCGCGTCGATACGATTAACCCGCCGGGTAACGAGACCCGTGCGGTCAGTTTCATTGCCGATATCCTGGACAAGGAAGGCATCGCTTACCAGACGGCGGAAAGTGCGCCGGGACGCGGCAATCTGTGGGCGCGCCTGGAAGGCGGCGATGAGCCGGCGATTATTCTCCTGCAACACACCGACGTGGTACCGGCTGACCCTGATTACTGGACTACTGACCCTCTTTCCGGTGAGATCCGCGACGGCTTTGTCTGGGGACGTGGCACACTGGATATGAAAGGTACCGGGATTTCGCAGTTGGCAACTTTCATCAGCCTGCACCGGGCTGGCATTGCGCTGAATCGGGACGTTATCCTCATCGCTACGGCAGATGAAGAAGCTGGTGGCTTTTACGGCGCCGGCTGGCTCACCGAAAATCACCCGGAAATATTTGCAGGTGTGGGTCTTTTGATCAATGAGGGCGGCAGCGGCGAGGATAATTCCAAGGAGCGTATCTTCAGCGTCGAGGTGACCCAGAAGGTTCCCGTCTGGTTGCGCCTGACCGCCGTCGATACACCCGGACATGGCTCGATGCCGAACGCAACCTCATCAGTTACGCGCATTGTGGATGCATTAAGTACGATCAAGGAAAATCCGTCGCCGCCACGTATTGTACCGGCCGTCGACGCCATGTTTCAGTCGCTTGCGGAAAGTGCTTCACCTGAATGGGTCGAGGCCTACGCCAATATGCCCGGCGCGATCAGGGAACCAGGCTTTATGGATAAGCTGCAAACCCACTCGGCCTTTCTGCATGCCCTCACACGCGACACCTGCTCGATTACACGCTTCGGGGCTTCCAACAAAATCAACGTAGTCCCGCCGAAATCCTGGGCCGAGATTGACTGCCGCATTCTGCCGGATCGGCCGGCGGAGATTTTCGTCGACGAAATGCGCGCACTCATCAAGGATACGGGCGTAGAAATCTCTGTAATCATGGCGTTCACGCCAGCGGTTTCCTCGACCAACTCACTTCTTTACCGTGCCATCGTTTCCGTCACCGGTGAACGCCATCCAGGCTCACGCGTAATGCCGTCCGTCGGTAGTGGCTTTACTGACAGCCATTTCACGCGGGATATGGGTATCGCCAGCTACGGCTTCGACCCGATTGTTGTTCCGGAAGCTGAGTTCTCCCGCATTCACGGCAATGACGAGCGCGTCAGTGTCAAAGCATTCAAACGCGGCGTGAGTGACCATTTGGCGATTATCGAAGCGGTGGTCTATGACTAGGGATTCGGGGCAACCATTCACCGGTTGTTCTATGAGCGACTGAACTCAATCCGCCGCCGTGGCCAGCCTGTACAGAGAATTCTCGTAGGCCATTGAAGACCAGGCAGAGTGAGCCAGTGCTCGCGTGGCAAGTTCCTGATCCATGTTTTCCGCGGCGGCGAGGTGACCACCCTGAAACCGATACTGGCTGATGGGTAAATTCTTTTGCAAGACCGCGACCCGGACGCCTTCCATATACGCCTGTGTACCACGAAATTGCATGATCGCTCTGCCGGCTAAGTGCTGTATCGCCGGTCGCGTCAAATCACGACCAATCATCGGGTGTTCGCCGGCAACGCCTATGAGTGACAGCAGGGTTGGTGGTAAATCAATCTGGCTGGCGACTGGCGTGAATACCGCTGGAGAAACGGAACCGCCCAGTATTAACCCTGGAATATGGAAGCGCTCGACCGGAATAACCTCGCTGCCATACACCCGGGAGTTATGATCGGCAACGATAAGAAAAACCGTGTTATCCCAGTAATCAGATTGCTGTGCGGTCCGGATAAATTGGCCCAATGCGTAGTCAGCATACTTGACGGCATTGTTGACAGTAGCGGTTTCCTTGTCATACAGCTCTATGCGATCCGGCGGAAATTCAAAAGGCGAATGATTCGACGAGGTAAAAACCAGGGTGAAAAACGGTCGTTCATGTGGGGCACTGAATTCCTTGTGAGCCCGGTTAAATAAATCTTCATCCGATACGCCCCAGGATCCGGAAAATACTGGATTCTCAAAATTTTGTTTATCGATAACATGATCGAAACCATTGTTTACAAAAAATCGCCGCATGTTGTCGAACTGTGATTCGCCACCGTACAGGAAGCTGGACTTATAACCGGCATTGCCCAGAAACTGGGCCAGCGTGAAAAAATTTCGCTGCGATTTTCCGAGTTTAACCACGCTCCGTGCGGGTGTTGGTGTAAAGCCGCTCACTAAAGCTTCCAGGCCACGAACGGATCGGGTTCCCGTCGCATACAGGTTGCTAAACCACATGCCCTGACTGGCAAGCGTGTCCAGGTTCGGCGTCAGATTGAGACCGCCCAGTGAGCCGACGAACTCAGCACCCAGGCTCTCCTCGACGATGATGACGAGATTCTTGTGATCCGTAGTGGGTTCGGGCAATACCTGGCGATGCAAAGTTGGCAAGCTGTTCGAGGTGAAGTCATCCGGGTCAATCAACATCGACTCTCTTACCTGCGAAATGACATCCCGATCGTCGATTCTTGCGTATCGAAAACCTCCTTCCGGCTCATGGCGGGTTTCATAAGCGGCGTACAGCACGGTATAGGCGGAACTCAAGGCAAGATCATTGACGAGGGGGTCGCTTGATAGCGCTACGGTACTCGGATTGACCGGGCGATGATCCAGCGTCGAGCGGATCAGTGCCAGGCAAAGAATCAGCAGGAGCGGAGTTACCATGATTGCCGGCACCACTCCGGTTGGCACGATCGGTGCCACGAGGCGGCCAATCTGCCGCGAATTGATCAGAGTTGTGGTGGTGACGATCAGGATCGCGAAAAAAATCGGCAGCTTGTAGGCATCGGTAAGAGCAGTAAAAACCACCGGATTACTTTCATCACCTACGGCAGAGAG
>CAYUOY010000081.1:0-17280 GCA_964446495.1 uncultured Woeseiaceae bacterium
ACAGAGCGGGATCTGGATGGCACCTGCACTAATTGCTCGGTTTAACTGGATTCAGGTGAATTGATGGGTGTCCTGATTCTTCCGCTATCCGTACAACCCTCCTCCCGCGGGAGCTTTGTTGAGCAATGTGGAAAATTTTGTGAAAGAACCGCCGGCGCCGGTTTACTTACATTAGCGCTACTTTTCAGCTGGTAATTTCGCGATTGATCTGGCCGTCCGTTCTTGCGGAAGGCGGACGCTCGCCCGGACGGACAACACGACGCGCATCAGGTAGACGTCGGCTAGAAGTGGACGATCATCGATCCCAATGAATCATCAGCTTTTGAAGGAATAGGGCGACCAAGAAAAACCCCGCACCGATCAATAGTGCCGTCGAAACCAGCCAATTGAATGACCACGTAGTAGCCAAAGCTGGGAAAACGCTATTTGTAACGCCCTTTGGGTCACCCAAGCTAACTGGAAGTATTGAGATTGCCATCGCCCAGGAAGCAATTCCCAAGCCCACGCACCAGCTCCGCGCTGCTCGGACTTTGTCGATCCGCTCGAATTTTCTGACAGGACGACTACTCATATTCAACTATTGGAATTCCATAGACCGAACTTCCGCTACGGGTCAATCACAGACCACCATCATAAACTAATAGCAATTGATTGAACGCCCGCTCACGGAGCCAAACCGGTATTACGTAACGGAAAACTGACCGGTATCAGGCACACCGTATCGCCCGATTGCGCTCAACCAGCACAAAGCAGGTAGTGGGCGGCGTTCAGGAGTCAGGATCACTAATTCCTGGCTCACGAATTCTTGATCGTAACACCCATGATTTGCAGTAGTTTCAACATCTCCTGCAAGGAGACCGACTGAGACGAAAGTCTCCCCGATCAAGCAAAAAGTTGCCGGGTCTCGTGACGAATTTCAGGAATGCTTCGTAGTACGGACGCGCGCGACGGCGTCCAGCCAGCCAGCATAAAGGCGTTGCTGTTTTTCGGTGCTTATTTGCGGTTTGAATATGGCGTCGCGGTGCCATAATTTTGTCAGGTCATCCAGGGAGGTATACAGGCCGCTGGCCAGACCTGCGAGGAAAGCGGCGCCAAGAACAGTGGACTCGACATTCGATGGGCGTTCAATCGGGAGTTGTAACATGTCGGCCAGGAATTGCAGGAACCAGTTGTTGGCAACCATGCCGCCGTCGACACGGATGATGTCTGGCTGGATGCCGTCAGCGTACATCGCCTTTATCAAGTCAGTGGTCTGGTAGGCAACTGATTGCAGCGTTGCCGTCACGATTTCGTTGATGCCGCTATCTCTCGACAAGCCGAGGATGGCCGCACGAGCGTCGGCGTCCCAGTATGGGGCTCCCAGTCCGGCGAACGCGGGTATGACCTGGATGTTTTCTACTATTCCTGTGGACTCTGCTATCGCTTCAGTCGCGGCTGCATCATCGATGACTTTTAGTTGGTCTCTTAGCCACTGGACGGCTGATCCCGCCACAAAAATGCTGCCTTCCAGCCCGTAGGTCACCTTTCCATCCAGTCGATAGGCTACTGTCGTCAGGAGTCTGTTTTGTGAGCGCAGTGCTTTGTCGCCGGTATTGGTTATTACGAAGCAACCAGTTCCATAGGTGCTCTTCGTGATTCCGGGGTCAAATCCTGCCTGGCCGATCAGTGCCGCCTGCTGATCGCCTGCCATGCCGCAGATCGGTATTTCCACACCAATAGCGGCCTTGTCCGTGCGACCGAAATCGGTTGCGCAATCGCGTACATCGGGAAGCAGTGAAACAGGAATGCGGAACAGGCGCAGCAAGTCCTCGTCCCATTCCTGCGTATGAATGTTAAACAGCAAAGTTCGCGAGGCATTCGTCGCATCTGTTGCGTGGACGCGGCCACCGGTTAGTCGCCACAACAGGAAACAGTCGACGGTGCCGAACGCGAGTTTACCCGCCTCTGCCTTCTGTCTTGCGCCGGCTACGTTGTCCAGAATCCAGGCCAGTTTCGTTGCGGAAAAATACGGGTCCAGGCGCAGGCCGGTTTTCTCGATGATGCTCTCTTCCTGATCCTGTGCACGCAAGTCCCGGCAGATCTTTGCCGTGCGTCGGTCCTGCCAGACGATCGCATTGTGAATGCAAACGCCGGTTTCCCGGTCCCACACCAACGTCGTTTCCCGCTGGTTGGTAATGCCGAGTCCTGCCACCTGGCTCGATTGCACACCGCTGACGGAAAGTGCTTTGGCCGTTACCGCACGGACCGACTGCCAGATTGCTTCCGGATCGTGTTCAACCCAGCCCGGTTGTGGATAGATTTGCGGGAATTCTTCCTGTGCCGATGCCAACACATTGGCATCATGATCGAATATTACCGTCCGGCTGCTACTGGTGCCCTGGTCGATCGCAATCAGGAAGGGGTTCACAGGGGACTGTTCTCCGCAAGTGAATACAGTGGCTTTCTGATCTGCATCTTTTGACCTGCTTCGCCTGGCCAGCGTATATCCGGCTGCTGCCGTGCCCACTCGCCAATGACATCCCGCATTTCGTCAGGCCACGGCGTTACACGCCGCGTCCCCAGGTCAACATGCAGGTTCATCCATTCAATGGTTGCGACGAGGTATTTCTCCTCGGCATGGTACATCCGCTGAAACTGGTGAATTCTTTTTTCATCGTAGGCGATCATCTGTGCCGTAACCGCATAGGCATCCGCCTCGACCAGTTCCCGTTGATAGGTAATGTGGCACTCGACCGCGAAGGTTGAATGGTTGGTGGACCGGACATACTCATCGGTGATCCCCAGCCTGTCCCAGAGTGCGTCACCCGCAATATCAAACGCCATCAAATAGTAGGCAACATTCATGTGACCATTGGCATCAATCCATTCCGGCTTTACGACACCATCGATAATGTGAGCACCTGCCATAAGCGAGTCCGACATCAGTCCACCGCCAGTTCAGGGACATCCCGAAAGTATTCCAGGGCGTCCGGATTCGCCAGCGCATCTGTATTTTTGACCGGCTCCCCGTGCACCACGGAACGCACCGCCAGTTCGACGATCTTGCCGCTGATCGTTCTTGGAATTTCGGGTACCTGGACTATTTTCGCCGGCACGTGTCTCGGCGTGGTGTTGCTTCTGATCACCTTGCGAATTTTCGCAATCAGGTCATCTGTCAATTGAAGGTCATCACGCAGTATCACGAATAGTACGACGCGTACATCGTCATCCCAGTTCTGCCCGATCGCAATGCTCTCAACCACCTCTTCCAGCTTCTCAACCTGGCGGTAAATTTCCGAAGTGCCAATTCGCACACCACCGGGGTTCAGGACGGCGTCCGAACGGCCGTGAATGATCATCGCATTTTCGTCGGTCAATTCAGCGTAATCGCCATGCGCCCAGACGCCTGGAAAGCGCTCGAAATAGGCGGCATGGTATTTCCTGTCGCCCGGGTCGTCCCAGAAATAGATCGGCATTGACGGAAACGCCGAAGTACAGACAAGCTCGCCGTTTTCGTTGACCAGTGCATTGCCGTCGTCATCGTAAATAGCCACCGCCATCGCCAGTGCCAGGCACTGCAACTCACCGCGGCGCACCGGCAACAGGGGATTGCCAGCGGCGAAACAACTGATGATGTCGGTGCCGCCCGCGATTGACGACAATTGCACATCATCGGAAATTTCCCGATACACATAGTCGAAACTGGCTGGAGCCAGAGGTGAGCCAGTCGAGAGAACCGTCCTGATCGATTCGAGATTGGCCACATGGCGCGGGCTGATGGACGCTTTCTCCTGCGCGGCAATAAATTTCGCGCTGGTCCCGAATATCGTCACTTTCTCCTGCTCTGCCATGTGCCAGAGTCTGTGACCGTCTTCATGAAAGGGTGATCCGTCGTAAAGGATCAATGTAGCTCCGCTCGCCAGACCGCTGGCCAGCCAGTTCCACATCATCCAGCCACAAGTCGTGAAATAAAACAGCTTGTCGCTCTCGTTTACATCGCAATGCAGGGCCTGCTCTTTCAGATGCTGTAACAAGGTGCCGCCGGCCCCGTGCACGATGCATTTTGGCACGCCGGTCGTGCCGGATGAGTACATGACATACAACGGATGATCGAACGGCAAGGATTCGAATTGCAGTGGCGCATCATTGGCGGTGAACTCGTCCCAGGATATCGCATCGCCCATTCCTGCCAATGGGGGCAGTTCATCCGAGAACGGGATCACGACCGTCTGCCTGATGCTCGGGATACTCTGCAGGACTCCACGTACCGCCTGCAATGAATCAAATCGTTTCCCGGCATAAAAATAGCCGTCCGCACAGATGAGCACCTTGGGCGCGATCTGCCCGAACCGGTCCACCACACCGTTGATCCCGAAATCCGGCGAACAGGATGACCAGATGGCACCCATGCTGGTTGCCGCGAGCATCGCGATCATAGCCTCCGGGCAATTTGGCAGGAATCCGCCAACGCGGTCGCCTTTTGTCACGCCCGCCGCCCGCAAACCTTCTGCTGCGCGCGCTACGCTGGCACGCAAATCATCAAAACTCAATTCCCGCCGTGCGCCATCTTCTCCGCAGAAAATGATGGCGGCGCGATCACCGCTGTAGCGCAACAGGTGTTCGGCAAAATTCAGTTCGCTGCCGCTAAACCATTTGGCGGTGGTCATGGCGCCGCCTTGTTGCAGCACGCTGTCCGCCTCCCTGCTGAAGCGTACTTCGCTAAAGCGCACGAATGCCTCCCAGAACTCCTCGCGATGATCGATCGACCACCGATACAATTCGGCATAGGTTTCATGGTTTTGCTCGCGCATGAAGCGAAACATCGCCGTGTTTTCCAGTCTTTCACGGGAGGGTTGCCAGATAACCGGGTTCTCTGTCACAAATCTTTCCATTCTGCGGCGAAGCATCGCAGTATCTCAGCAAATGGTTCGTGTTTCACGTTGCCACCGCTTGAATCAATGCTTGGCGGACCCATATTACGGTCGACGATCCTTCAGGAACAAAGCCATCGACGCTCATGACGAAATGGCAAGTAGGGAATTCAGAGGGATAATCAAGGTCGAATACAACCATAACGTACGCGGGGTAACCACATGCAACCTATCATTGCCGGCAGTATTGCTGCCGCCATCGCAATAGTCATAGCTATCGTTCTGGTAGCACGCAAGAAGATGGGTCGGCGAGCGATGCCGCCCGAATTGAAGCCGGGCCAGGTACTGCCGACCTTTAGCGCTGTCCACGAAGACGGTGAGACGGTCTGCTCAGATGACCTTCGCGGTCAGCCGACGGTGATCCTGTTCGTGCGCGGAAACTGGTGCCCGTTTTGCAGTCGTCAGGTCGCGAATTTGACCAAACACTACAAGGACATCAATGAACTGGGTGCACGGTTGATTCTGATTACGCCCAAGCCCCTGCAAATCACGCGCCGGGTTGCGCAGTTTTTTGAGGTAGATTTCGAATTTTGGCTCGATGAAGACCACGCCATTGCCAAACGTCTTGGCCTGTTAATGCAGCACGGTGTACCGGCCGATTTCGAAGGCGAGTATGGTGAGGACACGTTCTGGCCAGCATCGGTGGTGATCGATAGCGATGGCATTATTCGGCATACCTGGCTATCGAAATTTATTGTGGACCGACCCGACCCGGAAAAACTTTTTCAGGCCGTCAACTCGCTGTAGCGCCAGCGATTATTTCCTGGGCCATACTGTCGGCAACCTCATTGGTGGGTCGACCGCTAGCCTCGGCGGTGGAGAATATTCCGGAAAGTCTTGGACCGATCCCGGCAACCTGCTGCATCACTTCGTCATCACTGGCGCCGCCATAATATTCGCTGGACACATTGATGATACCGCCACCGTTGATCACATAGTCCGGCGCATACAAGATGCCTGCGTCAACCAGTCTTTGCCCATCCGCCTGCTCCGCCAACTGGTTGTTCGCGCCGCCGGCGACAATGCCGGTACGCAAGCATGGAATTGATTCCTCGGTCAGGACAGCCCCAAGAGCGCAGGGTGCCAAGACATCGACTTCCTGAAACAGGATCTCGTCGAGCCCCACGACGGTGGCGCCAAACTCTTCGTGCAATCGTTCCGCTCGAGTTGCATCGAGATCCGCCACGATCAGTTGCGCACCGGCCGATGAGAGATATTTGCTCAGGTAGTAACCCACGTGCCCGGCGCCCTGGATCGCAATGGTTAAACCATCAACGCTGTCGCGACCCAATTTGAATTTTACGGCGGCCTCAATGCCCTTGAAAATTCCCCAACTCGTTTTCGGTGACGGATCCCCGCCCGCCTGCCCTTCTTTCCTGGGCAAGCCACTGACGTGTTTAGTGCGCCGTGCGATCGTCTGCATGATCTCGACTGTCATGCCGACATCTTCAGCCGTTACATAGGCCCCGCCAAGATTCTCAACAGACACGCCAAACTGTTCATACAATTCAGCCGAGCCGCTGAAACCGGGGGTCTTTATGATCACCCCTTTACCGCCACCGAATTTCAGGCCGGCAAGGGCATTTTTGTAGCTCATCCCCTGCGACAATCTCAGCACGTCTGTCAATGCTGCATCGTCGGACGCATATGCCCAGAGTCTGCAACCACCGGCGGCCGGACCCAGCGCCGTGGAATGTATCGCTATGATGGCTTTGAGGCCCGTAGCCTTGTCGCTGCAGAAAACGACTCGCTCATGATCATCGAATGCCGGATTGTCAAAGGCCGCCATAGTGCATCTCATTTGAATAGAAGGACGCCCGGTGTGCGGGCTGGCGCGCGGATTCTAGCACTGACCAACGCGCAGGTCACCGTCGGTGCCACGCTGTCAGAAAGGGACTTCGACCGCTTTGCACAGAAAGCGCATATAGGACTCGCCGGCGCGGAAAGCCGTTTCCACTTTTTGCTGGAATCGGGGTTGCATCGCCGCATCGAGTGGCAGGTTTTTGATCGCAATAAAATCCTTGCGCCTGATGTCTGTCAACAACGGATGATCCTTGTCGAATCCCCGTGGAGCACGACTTAAAGACTGGCCACCGAGGGCGAAATGCCGCGTGAATTTTCTGTCACGACTGGCACGCAGCCACTCTGCCTGCTTGTCGATAATGCGCTGTCGGATACGAAACAGCGGTTCAGAATCCGGTCTCCACATGCCAACACCGATAAATACCTGCTCGGTATCAATGTGCACGTAATACCCGGGTGAATGCACGTCCCTGGCTTGCTCGTGCCTGAATTGAATCCCGATGTTGGTCTTGTATGGGGTCTTGTCCTTCGCAAAGCGAGTATCGCGATAAACGCGCATCAAAGAGCCACCCATGCGTTTCGGGATTGCCGTAAAGTGAGGCGCGATGCCCTCCAGCGGATCCTGCATTGACTGGATGAACCGCAATGCGACATCGAGTACATGTTCTTCATAGCGTGTCTTGTTCGCGTTGAACCACTCGCGATTGTTGTTGTTGCGCAGTTCGTTCAGAAAACCGATAGTAGCCGGCGCAAAACAGGCATAGCGACTGGAGGACATGTCAATTGGCCTCCTGCGAACTGCCCGGCACATTGACGATGGCGATAGCACGCACCGGCTGACGCCGCGCGTCGGTCGCGGCACGAACCATCCTGAACATGAATGGATTATCGCGTATTCTTAAACTCATGGATGCTGTTCCGAGACCTGCGTGACCGACCATTTAAGCACGTTTTGCTCGCGTACCGCCAAGGCGCTATGAATGATAAATGACCCGACGTTTTATGCGGCCACCGTTCCGGCGATACTTATTTTCGGCATATCCAAAGGTGGCTTTGGCGGGGGTCTCGGCGTTCTGGCCATACCGTTAATGGCACTGGTCATGTCGCCCATTCAGGCCGCCGCGATTCTTTTACCTATTTTGTGCCTCATGGATCTTTTCGGTTTGTGGGCCTATCGAGGCAAATGGGTCAGGCATGAACTGGTCCTCCTCATTCCCGCTTCCTTGCTTGGCATTGGCATTGGGACGTTGTTATTCGAATATATGAGCCCGGCGATTATTCGCTTGTTGCTGGGAACCATCGCGATCGCGTTTACGCTGCAATACTGGCTGCAGAAGAACAATCAATCTGCCACATCGCTTAACTATTCGAACTCAATGGCGATTGTCGCCGCCGGCACGGCCGGCTTCACAAGTTTTGTTGCGCATGCCGGTGCGCCGCCGTTGAACATGTACCTGTTACGACGCGGTCTGGACCGTACCCGGTTTGTTGCCACATCGGTGGCATTTTTCGCCGTCGTCAACTACGTCAAACTCATCCCGTACGCGTGGCTTGGGCAGTTCGACCGCAGCAACCTGCTCACCGCACTCGTACTCGCCCCGCTTGCCCCGATTGGCATCTATGCCGGGGTCTGGTTGCACCACCGGGTGAGCGATCGATTTTTCTTTCGCTTCGTTTACGTGCTGCTGTTCGTCGTCGGTGTCAAGTTGATCTATGACGGTGTTACGGGTTTGTAAGTCCCGCCAAGAACTCAGCGATACTCCTGTTCTCCGGGTACTGAGCTTGCAATCGTCGACCTTCACTGCGAGCCTGATCATAGTGCCCGGCCGCGAATAACATTGTGGCCAGGCCCCAGCCAATATCGAAATCTCCGGGAAAGGTCTGGCTCGCGGCGCGCATCGCCACTATCCCATCATCGGGATGTCCCAGAGAATTCAATGCCACGGCATGAACATAGATAAAACGCCTGTTGTCAGGCGCCAGCGTCGCTGCGATCGCAAGTTCTTTCAACGCGGCTCCGGATTCGTTGCTGCGAAACAGCGCCAGACCCAGAGTGTGATGCAAGGCGGCGCTGTTTTCATTGAGAGCCAGGCCCTCCTGCAACAGTTGTCGTCCTTCCTCGTCACGATTCAGCTGTCGATACAGGTCTGCCAGATTAACGCGCGCCGCAACTGCCAATGGCTCCATGGCGAGCGCGCGACGATACATCAATTCTGACTGCGGGAAATCACCACGATCCCGATAGACGGCAGCAAGGTTAGTCTGCGCTTCCGGTCGTTCTGCGACCGCTCTCTGCGCCGCCAGATATTCCTTCTCCGCTGCATTGAAAGCGGCCTGGCTTCCTTGCGGCAATTGTCCTCTCAACGGAGACAGGAGACTGAACGCCTCGATTCGCAGTACCAGTAAAGAATCCTCAAGACTGCGTATGGCGGCCTGTACTTGAAGCTCGGACGGCGCGGCCTGTAATGCCTGCAACGCACCCAGTCGTATCAGCCCATCCGGATTGCCAATGCCCTCACGAATTGCGCCGAGGGAAGTGGTATCGAGCGGCGCGGTGAGCAATGACAAGGCCGTCGCCCTCGCAATACCAGGAAATTGTGTATTCATCGCCGCGTGGGCCAGCATGGTGTTAGCACCGGCAGCTGAGCGACGACCTGCGTGGATCGCCTGCGCAAAATGATCGGGGCGCTGATCGCCATACCAGTCGACGATCTTTGCAGCGGCCCATTCGGCTCCTTCCGCCTCATGACAGTTGCTGCAGGCATTCGGTGAACCCGTCGCTACGGTCAGGTCAGGCCGCGGCAAACGGAAACTGTGATCTCGACGCCCATCTATCACCATGTAGTCACGAGAAGGCATATGACAGTCCACACAGGCAACCTGCTGCGGTTCGTGCCGGTGATGCTCTGTGGTCGAAAAACGAGCTGGCAAATGGCAAGTACTGCAAACATTGCTCACCTCCCCTTCCGCCTTAAGTGTTGCCGTATGCGGATCGTGACAATCGGTACAAGTCACACCTGCCTGATACATTTTGCTTTGCAGGAACGAGCCCCAGACATAGACCTCGTCCTGAATCTGGCCGTCTGGAAAATAGAGTCCGTCATCCAGAAGAGCCGGCCGATGCGTGGCGAGCAATGGCTGTCCGAATTGATAATCATCGCTCATCACCGAACGGCGCGAGTGACATCGACCACAGGACTCTGGCTGTTGCGGGGGACGCGTCGGCAACTCACTGCGAGCGGCAATGCCTGTCTCGGCATTCATTTCCCAAACGGAACGACCCGTGTCGTTAAAATCGACAGTGAGTCCCATGGTGCCGGCAAGCGTTCCGGCATTCGCCGCTGCGACGTGACGTGAGCCAGGACCGTGGCAACCTTCGCAACCTACATTGATTTCGGACCAGGTCGTATCGAATGTTTGTGTATCGCTGCTGAAGTTCTTCTGCAGATCAGTGGAGTGACACTCCGCACACATGTAGTTCCAGTTCTGCTCACGACCGGTCCAGTGCAACAGATCGTCATGAGCTATGGACTCCTCACCATAAACATGAAACCAGCGTTGGCCCCCATCGGCCTCATCTCGACTGTCCCAGGCCAGGGGTAAAGTTTGCAGGCGACCGCCACTAAACTCGATCAGGTATTGCTGTAGTGGTGTAACCCCGAACGTGTATCGAATTTCAAACTCGGAGAGTTTGCCTTGTTCGTTTTCGGTCTTGACCCAGTATTTGCCATTCCGGGTAAAAAAGAAGCTGTCAACACCGGCCACCTGAATGGTGGCGTCGTGGAAATCGCCCAGCACGGTTTCTGCACTGGCATGCTGCATGGCGAGATCGTGATGCGAACCCGACCAGCTTTGATATTGTGGCTCATGGCAACTGGCGCATTCACCCGAACCCGTGAAAGTAGCCGGGCCGGCAACGATCGGCTCAGACGGCGGCAAAGGCTCATTCGTCCCTTCACAGGACGTCAGCAAGCCGATCAGAAACAACAGAATAACCGGCAGAAAACACCAACAAGATCGATCGGACATCATAGGAGACGTATTCCGGGCAACGAACAAAAAGCGCAGCAGCCTGCGCACGACAGCCTACTCCAGGTTATCGTGGAGGCACAAATCGACACAGTCGATTTACGCGTTTCTATTCCCGGCACGGCGACCCGCAAACTTTCTCGCGGGCATCGGCAGTTCTGCAATTATTATTATTTTGGACTAACGCAATCCGGATCAATTAATCGGCCATAACGTTTTCAGCCTGTGGACCCTTTTGGCCCTGCGTGACTTCCATCGTTACTTTCTGGCCTTCTTTCAGCGTTTTAAAGCCTTCCATACTGATCGCGCTATGGTGTACGAAAACATCGGGTCCACCTTCTCGCTCAATAAAACCAAAACCCTTGTCATCGTTGAACCACTTTACGGTTCCATCTACTCTTTCGCCTGACATAACTACCTCTTAACAAAAAAACCGACCGAAGCCGGCACTCTGGCTTACCCCCGGCACCACCGGGACTACGGGCATACTACTCACAATAGTCCGAAAAGGGGCAGTTTTGGGCTTAGACAAAGTCCAGATTGTCGCGTCGATGGCCCCACCGATGGTCATTTTAGCCCTTTATTTACAGCGATATGCCGATACTTGATGAAAAACGCACGACAATTTGACCAATCACGTTCTCGCCGGCAATGACAGCAGAATGCGCGAGATAGCCATCATTGGAACGTGTGATCCGGCGGGCGTACCTTTGCGCTAGTGAGCCGGCAATCGAGCAATCATGGATCTCTTTAACGCTGATATCTGCTGGCAGCCCATTAGCAACATGTCTCGTTCCATTTCTGTACGCAACAGTTCAATGGCTCGCAGGACACCGGCCGTACCTGCTCCTGCGAGCGCGTAGAGATACATTCTGCCACCCGAACACGCGGTCGCTCCCATTGCCAGAGCTTTCAATACATGGGTGCCACGCCGAATTCCGCCATCGACGATAATCTCGATGTCACCGCCTACCGCATCGACGATCGCCGGTAGTTGATCAAACGGCGCCGAGGAGCCGTCCAGTTGCCGACCACCGTGATTCGAAATCATGATAGCGCTCGCGCCCACCGCAACCGACCGCTTTGCATCATCAACCGACATGATGCCCTTGATTGCAAACGGGCCGCCCCATTCGGCAATTATATCGGCCACATCATCCCAATCGATGCCTCGCTTCATTTGGGAATTCAGGTAGTCAACTATGGACGATTGCACGCCGGAACCCAGGGCTGAATAGGGGGACACATTCGGCAGGTCGAATTTTTTCCGCAGCAGGTAGTTGAAGGTCCACTCCGGATGCACAGCGAAACTCCACAGGCTTTTCGGCGTGAGTGCGGGCGGCGTGGTCATTCCGGTCAGGTAGTCTCGTTCACGATTGCCGGCAATAATGGCATCGACCGTCAAGGCCAGCGCATCGAATTTGGCTTGCTTGCAGCGGCGAATTAAGTCGCTGGTCATCGCCGTGTCATTGTGAATATATAACTGAAACAGTTTTGGTGTCGTACCAGACGCACCCATTTCTTCGATACTCCGGGTCCCAATGGTTGACACCCCGAACATTGTGCCGACTGATTCCGCGGCGGCGGCGAGCGCTTGTTCGCCATCGTGATGAAACAGTCGCTGCATGGCAGTCGGCGAAAAAAACAGCGGCATGGATAATTCCCGGCCCAGCACCCGGGTTGTCAAATCAACGTCACTCACGCCGGCAAGCACATTGGGAATCAGTTGAACGGAATTGAACGCTTCTGTATTGCGGTGCAGAGTCACTTCGTCATCCGAGCCTCCGTCGATATAGTGAAAGATGGCGGATGGCAGACGTTGCCTGGCCAGGGTACGAAAATCCTCGGTTCTGTAGCAGTTTTTCAATCGCATCTGCACTCTCCGGGCGCACTGATTTATTGAATCCAGAGCCTATCACGACCTTGTCGTCCGGATTCAGCGTTGTCGGCCAGTACGTGTATGATCAGTAACTGACTATTACGCTCGATACCCAGAGCGACCCCGGACCTGCAGAGACCTTCCATTGTCAGACAACTCCTATCACCTCCCCCTCGACCGGGACGACATTCGCTGGGCAACGACGGCGTGGCTGTTTCTGGGCCTGGTATCACTCATCGCCGCCGGAATTTTTTCTGTGTTGCTGGTGCTGGCAAGAACACCGGTGGTCCAGAGCTTTATTCCATTCCTGGATTTTTTCCGCGTCTCCCTCGTGGTCCACGTTACGCTGTCTGTCCTGATCTGGCTGTTGGCCTTTTCCGCCGTGTTGTGGAGTGTGAGTACGACGACCAAAAAACCGTTTTGGGACCGCGCATCGTTTTGGACCGCCGTTGCCGGCACCGCACTGGTTGTCATTGCACCGTTTATTGGCGCTGGCAATCCACAAATGAGCAATTACGTTCCGGTACTGGAACATCCGGTATTTTTCGCCGGGCTCGGGCTGTTCATGCTCGGAATAGTTAGCCACATGACGCGGACTTTGCTGGCACATCGACGAATTGGACCGACCCTGACAGGCTCTGCGGCACTGCAGGCTGGTATTAGCGTGTCGGCGATTGTCACGGGTATCGCGATCCTGTCCGTGTTCGGCTCATATCTCGGCTTGCCCGAAAATATGGTTGGTCAGATCTATTACGAATTTCTCTTTTGGGGCGGCGGGCATGTCATCCAGTTCAGCTATACGCTACTGATGATGGTCGCGTGGGTTGTACTCGCCGACAGAAGCGGTTGTCGTATCGAACTGACTCCGCGTCTTACGCTGGTGTTTCTGGTTTTTCTGGCGTTGCCGATAATTACCGTACCGTTTCTCTACGTCGCCCACGATATTGCGTCGCCCGGACATCGACTCGCTTTTACAGAGCTGATGAAGTACGGAGGCCTCTCCTGCCTGCCGCTCGGACTGGCGGTTTTTGCCAGCCTGTTTAACGCCAGCAAGCCGCAGGGAGAACAACGCTATTTACGCTCCGCCCTCATCGCTTCGGTTGCCTTGTTTGCGGCCGGAGGCGTGCTTGGCTTCCTGATAGCAGGCCTGGATATCGTTATACCCGCGCACTATCACGGAGCGACAGTCGGCGTCACCATCGCCTTTATGGGCCTGACCTTTTACCTGTTGCCGCGCCTGGGTTTCGGACCACTGCCGCCGCGCATGACCTTCTGGCAACCGTACTTGTACGGCGGCGGCCAGATGCTACACATCGCCGGACTCGCCTGGACTGGCGGCTATGGAGTACAACGCAAGACGGCGGGCGTCGCCCAGGGCCTGGATAGAATCGAGGAAATCGCCGGAATGGGCCTGATGGGCTTTGGCGGCCTGATTTCCGTCATCGGCGGACTCCTGTTTCTGATTGTTGCCTGGAAATCAATACGAGGCAAAGCCTGATGGAAATACTGCTATTTACCGGCGTTGCGATCGCCCTATACCTCGCCGCGGACTGGATACTGCAGGCGATAGAGTTGCGTCAGGGCAAACCATTGAAAAACCGACAGGTAATTTTCTTTGTAATTTTCCTCGTAATGGCGACCATCTCGTTCGAGCTGTTACAGCGAATGTTGAGCTCCTGAACAAACGCGAAATGCCCGGGCGGGTCGGCGTCGGCGGTGTGTGTCCGCGATCGAGTTAAGGCTCTCCGAGTGAGCGGATACACACCGCCGACGCCGACCCGCAATCGCACCAAATCCGAATTTCAACCGGAGACCGAGGACCCCGGCACGTTACGCAGACTAATGATGCGAACCTAACTTCCCATGCAATCGCGCATCAAAGCTACCGAAATGCGTCAGGAACCAGCCTGAAAGACACTCACTCAATTTCCGGAAACCTGCTTCGCGATCCCCGTCAAACGTATCCATCATGTCCCGAATCTGGTCGAGCAGTTCCTCATGGTCTTCTTTGTGCGCTTCGTATTCTTCGTAACCTGCCTCGCGCATTACGCGCTCCTCCAAAGCGAAGTGCATTGCAATCGCGGTGTGTATATCGCCTAGAAACTGCTCCATGGAATCGGGGTTACGGCGGCCGTGCATTTCCTCATGAATCTCGTTGATGAGCTGGAACATTTGTCGATGCTCATCGTCCATCGAATCGATACCGACGGAGTATTCAGATTTCCAGTTGAGCAAAGACATGGTCAATCCTATTCAAATATGAAGCGGCTGGTGATCTGGTCAAAACGAATAACGAAATTCCTGCCAGGAGCAATGTTGACCGTGGCGGACTGCGTGTACCGAAAAGCAGACTCATTGCCGCTATTGTCGAGCTTCATCTGCAAATCATAGTCACCAGCGGCGATCACGATACGTGCATAGACAATGGACTCACCGTCGGACCACAGCCCGCTTGGGGGGAGAATGGCGTTGTACAGGACGTCGTCGTTGGCGGTAATTTCGACTCGTAGCGGATGGCGTTCTCGCGGACAGTCGGCCGGTCGGCGCATATTGGGGGCTAGTTCGTTCAGTTCTTCCTGAGTGAATTGGTGGCAGATTCCCACTCTTTCCCCGGCAAGCGAAAACGATATCGAGATGATCGCTTCATTCGCCTGAAGTATGCGCATTTCCGGCCAGGCGGAGAACATGCCCACCAGACCGACGAATAATGCATAAAATGCGATCTGACCCAGAATCTTCACACCGAATCCCCGGTTTTCACGATCGTACCCACGGACTCGCGCAGCTTGGCCAGATGTTGTGATATCTGCTGCGGTGCAATCTTGTCATCACGCCAGGTCATCGCAATTTTGCGGCTGTCGATGCGTTTTCTCAAGCGTGGATCACGAGTTCGCATGACACGTTGCTCTGTCCATTGGGCACCAAAGCGAAAGCGACAGCCGCCATCCGCACAAGCTGTCAGCACGATGGCGTCAGCGAAGCTACGTGATAACGCGTAGTCCAGGTAGGCGGGCGGAATCTGGCCCATGCAGGTGACGTAGATCACCGCTTCACCCTCTTTCTGCAATTTTTTTCCGACTCGATTCCCTTCACAACAGAAGGTCAGTATCCGGACATCGTCATCATCCCGGTAGCGGGCCTCTTTGATCTGTTCGCGCAAATCAGCCGCCGGTAAAGCTGGCAGGTCGATGCCTGGAATGAGCTCGCGGCGGGTACGGAAAGGGCTTGCGGTGGGACAGGCGCCCACGCAGATACCGCAGCTCACGCACAGATCCGGAACAACGACGGCTTCTTCCGTATAGCTCTTACCATCGCTTCGCGGCAACATGTCTATAGCGCCGTAAGGACAATCATCCGCGCATCGGCGGCAACCGTTGCAATTATCCAGGTCCACCACAGCCGGCGCAAGCTTGCGCCCGGGTGGCAACCAGGGTGCGACGACTATCAGCCCGGTGATGGCGACCAGCATTGTCCAGACCCAACCCGGTGACCAGGCACTGACCAGCGGATAGGCGTGCAGATAGAACCAGTCGAGACTGATCGTTTGAGTCGCCTGAGTCAGATCCGCTTTGTCCTGACTCTCCGCCGGGAACACGAACGCAAGTACCAGCATTGCAAGCAGGGTCCCGCTCATTAACTGTCGCGGAGGAGTAATGGCCGGCCGCGACAGGCGAAATACATGCAGCCAGATTCCGAAGACCAGGAATATGGGTAGCCCGATCAGGTGCAGGAAGGCCATCAAGGTAAAAAATCTATCGCTCAGCACCGAATCGCTGAGAAAGTTGGCGGCCATGGATCCCGTAAATATGGGTATTGCGTCCATCAACTCCGCCGACGTAATGGCCGTGTAGTGCGCCAGCTCATCCCAAACCAGCCAGTAACCGGTAATGCCGAGCGGAAAGATCATCCAGATCAGCGGCATGCCGGTAACCCAGCTGAACCAGCGACTTTGGCGATAGCGATCGAAGGAGAACTCCTTCAGGATGTGTAGCAACACCGTGACAATCAACGCATCCGACGCGTATCGATGCAGGCTGCGCATGATACCGCCCAGATACCATTGTTCGTGTGTCAGGTATTCGAGGGACTCGAAGGCCCCTGAAACGCTGGTACGAAAAAATATTAACAACCAGATGCCGCTGACCAGGACGATCCAGCAGAAGAAAATGCTCAGCGAACCGAGCTGATCGAGCGGATTTTGCCCCGCGGAAAAAGCACGGGACATTGGCCTTTGCAGAAGGCTAAAGCCGGCGCGACCGGTTTTTTGCAACAGGGAAAGCAATGGGCCTAGGTCTTGTCGACCCGGCGAAATCCACGCCAGAGATACACAAAGCCGGACAAAACAACGAGAAATCCGATGGCAGCTTGAATGAAAATTGAGTTATCTATTTCGTAGCGCCCGGTGGCCGGATTATAGACCGTGCAAAACAGGCGCACACGATCAAGCAGCCCGGCGAATACGTGACCCTGCGACTCCGGTCGATTGAAAACCAGTTGCTTGAGTGGTTCTACCAACCAGGGAAGCTCAAAGCGCATGCCATAGACCTGGCTGTAGACTTTGCCATCGCGGTCGATAATGGTGAGTTGATTCAGGTGATCGAAGCCACGTGGCGACGGGAAGAACTGGAAACCCAGCTCGCGGCTAAGAGCGTCGATCGT
>CAYUOY010000082.1:0-17071 GCA_964446495.1 uncultured Woeseiaceae bacterium
CCACGAGGTGCGCCGGTGCCGACAAACACGGCATCGAAACCACCCTCGTCCAGCAGCGTTTTGAGACTTTCTATGCGGTGGTTCTTTTTTAGGTCCGCGCCCATATCGACAATGTAGTTGATCTCTTCGTCCAGCACTTTGGGCGGCAGGCGAAACTGCGGGATGTTGGTTCGCATCAAACCGCCCGTCGTACCGTGCGCTTCGAATATCGTCACTTCGTAGCCGAGCGGCAACAAGTCGTTCGCGACCGACAGCGAGGCGCAACCCGCGCCGATCAAAGCCACCTTTTTGCCGTTGGTCTTGGCCGGAGCCTGCGGCAGCCGATCCGTAATATCATCTCGATGATCCGCCGCGACTCGCTTCAGACGACAGATCGCCACGGGTTTGTCTTCAACACGGCCTCGTCGACAGGCGGGTTCGCAGGGTCGATCGCAAACCCGACCCAGAATGCCGGGAAAAATATTTGATTGCCGGTTCAGCAGGTAGGCGTCCGTAAACTCACCCTGGGCGATCAGGCGAATATAGCCGGGCACGTCCGTATGCGCCGGACAAGCCCATTGGCAGTCGACGACTTTATGATAGTAATCGGGATGGGTGGTATCTGTCGATTTCATGCAATTCTTGACAAGAGGCACACTGGTTTTATATGTGTCCTGCGAACACCGCCGTTCCAGGTAGGTTTTGTCGCTAGCATAGCGGGATCATCCGGAAAGTAAACCATTTCCTTGCCGTCTTTTGCGCCCGCGCTAGCGAGCACGATTGAAGTCGAGACGCTGACCAGCCATGTTGCCGGTCAGGAGCCCGTTTCGATACACGGGCGTGCCGTTGACGATCGTTGTTTCGATCGAGGACGAGAAGGTATGACCTTCAAAGGGTGACCAGCGACACTTGTATAAAAGGTTTGATGTTTCAACGGTATACGGCTTCGCGGCATCGACCATAACCAGATCGGCGTAATACCCCTCCCGCACGTAGCCCCGATCGACAACTCCGAAAATGTCCGCCACCGCATGACTGGTCCTGTCCACGATCAGCTCGAGCGGCAATTCGCCCCGGGCCGCAAGATCAAACAAGGTCAACAGAGAATGCTGCACCAGCGGCAGACCGGCCGGCGCCTTGAAGTAGGTGCTCTCTTTTTCGCTGGCGGTGTGTGGCGCGTGATCCGTCGCAATGATGTCGAGCCGGCCAGCCTTCACAGCGGCAATCAGGGCCTCGCGGTCCTCGGCTGACTTGATCGCCGGATTGCACTTAATCCGTGTTCCAAGGTCGGCATAACGGCTCTCATCGAACCACAAATGGTGCACACAGACCTCAGCGGTTATGCGTTTTTCAGCGCGGTCAACTTCTGCGAACTGATCGAGCTCCACCGCCGTCGTCAGGTGCAGCACGTGTAACAGCGCGTTATGGCGAGTCGCCAGATCGATCGCATAGGAGGAAGACTTCAAACAGGCCTCGGCCGACCGAATGTGCGGGTGTTCCGACATTGGCACGTCCTCGCCGTACTTCTCCCGGGCACCGTCCTCATTTTTCCAGATCATCGGCGAGTCTTCGCAGTGGGTCACCACCATCACCGGTGCATGTTCAAACAGAAGCTCCAGGGCCTCCGGGCTATCAATCAGCATGTCACCGGTCGAGGCACCCATAAAGGCCTTGATGCCGCAGCCGTCGTTGACCTGCAACGCTTTGATTTCTTCGATATTGTCATTGGTGGCGCCGAAGTAGAAGCCGTAATTGGCGGTGCAGCGCCCCCGGGCCAGCAGATGCTTTTCCGCCAGCGCATCCCGATTCGTCGTCAGCGGATTAACGTTCGGCATGTCCATGAAACTGGTGATGCCACCGGCAACGGCGGCGGCCGATTCGGTGGCCATGTTGCCTTTGTTGGTCAATCCAGGCTCGCGAAAATGAACCTGGTCGTCGATCATGCCGGGCAGCAGATAGCGACCCCCAGCATCGATGACCTCCATGCCATCCGTCGCGGCGATTCCGGAGGCTATTTTCGCTATGCGCTCACCGTCGATGAGGACATCGGCATCGCGGATCTCGCCTTCATTGATGAGGCGCGCATTACTAATCAGAATCTTGCCCATATATTCCTCACCTCATGGCAAATTGTGTAAAACAGTGTGATTCAGCCAACTACCGGGCAAAACGGTCGGTCGCCATCACGAGCTCATGAATATTTCCAGGCTCGAAAGCGGAATGGCCGGCATCCGGAGTAATACGCAGGTCAGCTTCGGGCCATGCCCTCGCCAGTTCGAACGCATTCGATGCCGGACACAACGCATCATACCGGCCATGAACGAGGACACCGGGTATATGGCGTATTTTTTCAACGTCACGCAGTAGCTGGCCTTCGTCCAGAAAACAGTTGTGGATGAAATAGTGGACCTCGATTTGAGCCAGGGCGACCGCCATGTGTTCACTGCCGAACATCTCTGCCACATCGGCTGTCGGCACCAGTTGACTCACGGACCCTTCGAAAATTGACCAGGCTTTGGCCGCCTCAGTTCGAGTTCCTTCATCGTCGCTGTTCAGTCGACGATGATACGCCTGCAGCATTTCATCCCGCTCAGCAATCGGGATCGGCGCCAGAAACTTTTGCCACGCCTCTGGGAAAATTTCACTGGTGCCGAAGCGATACAACCAGTCCATTTCCTTCGCTCGCACCGTAAAAATACCGCGCAGCACCAGTTCTGTGACGCGATTCGGGTGCGCCTGTGCGTAGGCCAGTGCCAGGGTACTGCCCCAGGAACCCCCAAATACCTGCCAGCGTTCAATTTGCAATGCGGTTCGCAGATTTTCAATATCACCCACCAGATCCCAGGTGGTGTTGTTCTCAAGGCAGGCATGCGGCGTACTCTTGCCGCTACCGCGTTGGTCAAAGAGAACGATCCGATAGGCGTCGGGATTGAAAAATCGGCGCATGTTTGCCGATACTCCACCGCCCGGCCCGCCGTGCAGGAAAATCACCGGCTTCCCGTCCGGATTTCCGGATTCTTCGTAATAGACCTGGTGCCCGCTACCAACGTCCAGAAAACCGCTGCGATTCGCTTCTATTTCGGGGTAGAGGGTTCGTCTGGTCTCTGCTTTGCTCATCAGCACATTATGAAAGGGTCAATCCGGGAAAGCTATATGCGCTCCAATCAAACCGGTGGGAGCGCATATTAATTCGTACTCCTGACTACTCGCGGGGTGACGCACAGCCAGCGGCACGACTGTGTCATGGCGGAAGAGCCACGCCCGGTCGCAACTCCACATGCCCGAGAAGCCCTAACCCGGCAGTTGCAGAACCCGGTTTGCACGTCGTGCGACCTCAGCTCGATGCGTCACACTGACCGCCGTGATACCCAGCGCATCAATGCTGTCCAGCACGCGCTGTTCCGTGGCACGATCAAGATGACTGGTCGCTTCATCCATCAACAATATTTTGGGCCGCCGGTAAAACGCCCGCGCCAGGATAATTCGCTGTCGCTGCCCACCCGACAGCCCGCTCTGCATGTCCCCAACGCGAGTGTTATGCATCATCGGCATCGCGCGTATCTGGTCCCAGATATCCGCGCGAATGGCCGCAGCGCGCATGGCCTCAATATCGGGTGCCGCGCTGAAGCCACAAATATTCTCCTGTATCGAACCTGCAAAAAGCGCATCGTTTTGCAAGACAACCGCCATCGCCTGACCCAAAGTGTCGTTGTCCCAAAGATCCAGCTCATTGCCATCGACACGGACACGCCCCTTCAGGACTGATAGCCGCCCGCACAGCAAGCCCAGCAATGTCGACTTGCCACAGCCGGATGGGCCGGTGATCGCAACGTGCTCACCAACACCAATGGCACAACTCAGGTTGTCGATGACCAGGGGTCCGTCCTCGTAGCGAAAACTCACCTCACTCACGTCTATTTGGCCGCGTATCGTGGCGCAAATAGTGTGCTGGCCTCCCATCTGCAATGGCTCGGCAAGGACAATGTCAGACAAGCGGCTGGTATGCGTTTTCAACAGGAACAGGTCCTGCAACAACGTCGAGAGCTGCATCGCGGCAGCCGACAAGCGGCCGCGGAGGCTCATGAAGGCAAACAGGACGCCCAGCGTAATCTGTTTTTCTGCAATGCTGGCGATGCCAATGCCGAGAAAAAGTACCTGTTCGAATACACTGATAATGCTGGTACCGGCGTTGCTCCAGATCAGGAGTCGACCGCGCCGGGCCCGGGCGTTGGTCGCCGCCGCAAAATGCCGTTGCCAGTCGGCCAGCCGCAATGTCATTAAGCCGAGCAAGCGGACAGAATCGTAGGCCCGGATGGTCTCCAGCAGCGAGCTGTCTTGCCGCGCCCCGTGGACCAGCGCCTCCTCGTTGAGACGACGATTAGCGGGTAACAATGTGGCTCTCAGCAGAGATGCCAGCAACAACCCGACGACAGTAACCACCGTTAGTGCAGCGCTGTAGAACAGCATGATGCCTAGTGTGGTTGCGATGACGGCACTATGGACAACGGCATTGACGCCGTGCTGGGTAAGGGCCTGCCGAATCGGGTCCAGCGACCCCAGTTTCGACAACACATCACCCGGGTGTCGCGCATGAAAAAAAGCGGGTGGCAACTGGAACAAATGCCGCACGACCATCGAACTGCTGTCAAAGGCCAGGCGGGTGCCGCTGTAAAGCGTGACCCATTGCCGCAGTGCCTCAAGAACGACCACGATCACCATAATCGCTGCGACTCCGGCAAGCGCCCTGAAAAGCCAGGCCTGATCCTGCCCCAACACGACTTCGTCGATTAGTATCTGGGTCGCAATGGCCGGCGCCAGACTGAGGACTTGTATGGCCAGCAACAGACCCAGCATCGCTGCGATATAGCGACCCAGGTATTGGAAGCGACTGAGAAAATGCCACAGGCGGACCGGTTGCCTGAGTTCCTGCTGGCCGAATCCGGGTCCGGGGCGAAACTCTACGGCCACGCCAGTAAAACATTCGTCCACCTCGCGCAAGGACACGGATCGCCGTCCAAGTGCCGGATCATGAATGATGACGCCGCGGCGTTTCACACCGACCAGCACCACGAAGTGATCCATTTCCCAATGCAGAATGGCCGGCAACTGCAGACGACTCAAATCGACCGGTTCCAGCCGAACCGGCCTCGCGACAAGATCGGTTTTTGCGGCAAGTCGCAGCAACATGCCCAAATCAGCGCCGCGTGAAAATGCGCCCGTCCTTGTACGCAAACTTTCAACCGTCTCCCTGACATCAAAATAGGACGCGATCATGGCTAACGACACAAGCCCACATTCAGCGCGTTGCTGCTGCAGGAAGACGGGCACTCTACGGCGCGTCAACTCTCACCCGCCCATGGCCTGGAAAAATATCAGGCACGTTCGAAGCCCGCCAAAGTCGACCGACTTCGCAACAGCCATTGATAAAGCCGATATCGTTGCCGAAGGATATCGGCGCTGACCGCAGCGCCGATTCCGGGTAACGCACCTGTACTCAGCGCATTGGCGACAGAACCACGGATCTTCGCCCGCACCTCAAACACCGCACCGGCGATGTTGACCGGCACCCGGACATCGCGGGGAAGAATGGCAAGCCGGGTTACGGAGAAGACCACGGCATCGACCGTACCGAATATCTGATGCGGATACGCGTCAAGCATGAGCTCAATTTCCTGACCGGCATGCAGCGAGCCGGCCTCATGCGCAGACACATATAGCCAGGCTTCCCAATCGGCATCATCCGCCGCGAGGGCTAGCAACGCCTGACCAGCCGCGACCACGGCGCCAGTCGCCACGGCTATCCGCAAGACCTTGCCATCCTGCGGCGCGAATACCCGCTGGCCCTGATCGATGGAAACCTGGTTAAGTTGTCGTTCGAGTCGTAACCGTTGCGCGTCAGACTCGAAGCCCTGAATCAAGCCCTCAGTCACCGACCGCTCCGCCACAGAACGAAGTTGCTGCACTTCAAGATCGAGCTCGACGATGCCGCGTTCCGCGACAAGTTGGTCACGCTGTGCGATCAGAAACTCCGAGCGCAGTTGCTCCAGGCGGTCCGGCGGAATGCCACCCTTGCTTTCCAGATCCTCAAGTCGGTGCACACGACTCGCCAACAGCGCAACACGCCGAGTGAAGACCTCCACCTCCCGCAATGCGAAATCCCGACTGCTCTGCATGGTAACCAGCCGCAACTCGACATCCTCGATCGTCTCCCGACGCAACGTGTCGCTCTCCCGCTGCCTGCTCGACAAAAAATCGAGCTCGTTTTCGATAGACTCAAATTGCGAGGTAGCCAGGGAAGGCATGTTTTCCGATCCCTGGTCCGCACTGAGCGCGACCAGTAGCTGACCCGCAGTAACCAGGTCGCCCTCGGAGACCGCAATGTCGGTAACGCGACCATGGCTTGACGAGGCGATGTCAAGGATGCCGCCCGGCGGCATTAGCACGCCGACAGCCCGGGCACGAAGCGGAATCTCGATCAGATACAGGGCCGTCGCGAGAAGAGATAGCGAGACCAAAGCCGCCGCCAACGTATAAAACAGCGCAGGCGGAGCGATGACTGATACCGGCCCCGGCAACTGTTGGCCGGTACGCACCATCGCGCGTTGCCGGAATAAGGGACTCACATCGGAGGCCGGCTCACTACCGCCCTCCGGTTTCGGCATTCGTTGCGCTGCTGTCGACATGGTTTGCGGCCGCCTGGTTTCCACATTGCGACATGCGATGTGCCGCGAAAGCAAAACATGTGAGCGTTTGCGAGGCGATCATCAATTCGGCGCAAATTGCGGGAATTCTGTCGTTGCCGGCTGCGATGCGCTAATCTTCGCCGCACTCCAGCAGCAAATTTCCTGAACAAATTATGAGCCAGACCGACAGCCTTGCACGCATCCAAAAAGCCGACGTTTACGCGGTTGCCATTGAGACCCCACTGGAAACGGCACGCGTGCTTTCCGCCCGACTGGGCAATCGTGTGCTGCTTAAGCGTGAAGACTTGCAGCCCATCCACTCTTTCAAGCTGCGTGGCGCTTATAACAAACTAAACCAGCTGTCTGCGGACAGCCTCGGGAAGGGCGTGATCTGCAGCTCAGCCGGTAATCACGCGCAAGGAGTTGCACTGGCCGCAAAACGAAAGAACACCCGCGCCGTCATCGTCATGCCAGTTACGACGCCGAGAATCAAAGTCGATGCCGTGCGTGATCTCGGCGGCGAAGTCATACTTTGCGGTGACAACTACGACGAGGCATTTGCCCGCGCCAGCGAACTGGCCGCCGAACAGCAGCTGACCTTCGTACACCCTTTCGACGATCTCGATGTTATCGCCGGTCAGGCGACTGTCGGCGTCGAAATCCTGCAGCAACTCGAGGAAAAAATCGATGCCATTTTCGTTCCCGTCGGTGGCGGCGGGCTGATCGCGGGAATTGCCAGCTACATAAAGCAAACCCGACCCGAAATTCGAATCATAGGCGTCGAGCCGGCCGACTCGGCAGCAATGCAAGCCTCACTGGAGGCGGGCTCGCCAGTCACACTCGATCATGTCGGTATTTTCGCGGACGGTGTCGCCGTACGACGGGTAGGCGACAAGACTTTCGATCTCTGCCAGCAATACGTCGACGAGATAATCACGGTGGACACCGACCAACTCTGCGCGGCCGTACAGGATATCTACGAAGATATCCGCTCAATTGTTGAACCGGCAGGCGCACTCGCCGTAGCCGGTATTAAACAGTATCTCGAAAATACCGGCGCAACCGACCTGACGCTCATAGCTATCAACAGCGGCGCCAACGTCAATTTCGATCGCCTGCGCCATATCGCCGAAAGAGCCGCAATCGGAGAACAACGCGAAATGCTGCTCGCCGCCGAAATCCCGGAGGAGCCAGGCAGCTTCCTCAAGTTCAGCGACGCCATCGGCCGGCGCGGCGTGACCGAGTTCAACTATCGCTACAGTGACACTGACGCAGCACGTGTATTCGTCGGCATTCAGCTAAAAGACGGCACCACGGAACGCACCGAAATCATGGCTCAGCTCACGACCCGGGGTTTCTCGGTCGTCGACCTCACTGACAATGAAATGGCGAAACTGCACATACGCCATATGGTCGGTGGCCGCAGCGTCTGCCTCGACAACGAGCGACTCTTCCGCTTCGAGTTCCCGGAACGACCCGGCGCCCTCACCGACTTCCTGAAAGCCATCGGCACCCGCTGGAACATCAGCCTGTTCCACTACCGCAATCATGGCTCAGACTACGGTCGCATCCTGGCCGGCATTCAAGTCCCGACCGGCGAGGCCAAAGACCTGGAGTCCCACCTGTCTGACCTGGGCTACCCCCACTGGGAAGAAAGCGACAACCCCGTCTACAAAATGTTCCTGGCATAAATTTATCCGGACCGAACCGATCGAAACCAACCCAAGCCAACGGTTTCGCAGTGTCGGTGGGCGGCGGAGGGCGTCCGCTGAGTGAGTCAAGGCCCTCCGAACTCAGCGGACGCCCTCCGCCGCCCGCCAACACTCCACAGACTGGCAACAAGTAACCAGCCGATTTCTCAACACCAAGGTTTGAGAAACAGCACTCTCCAGCAAGCCGCTAGCCCGGACTAGTCACAATACCCAGGGTTCATTCGGTCCAGCTTCCTCAACAAGGCAGGCCACACGAGCTGGCCTCCCAACCCTTTCGTAGCTTCTTCCTGTTGTGCCGCGATGCCGGCAAGAATGTTGTCACCAATGACGTTTAGTTCGACACCAGCCGATTGCGCCATGATTTGTGTCTGGCAGGCCACTTCCAGTATGTACATCGACAGAAATGCGTCGGCAATTGACGCGCCTACCGTGAGCAGGCCGTGGTTACGCAAGATCATGAAAGTGCCGCTGCCAAGATCGGCGACCAGACGGGGCTTTTCTTCTGCGTTGAGAGCGACGCCTTCGTAGTCGTGGTAGGCGAGTGACGCCAGCGGAAATAACGACGTTTGAGACAGTGGTAACAGGCCTGCTTTCTGGGCGGAAACCGCTATGCCGGCTTTGGTGTGGGTGTGTAATGCGCAGGC
This sequence comes from uncultured Woeseiaceae bacterium, assembly GCA_964446495.1. Classification (GTDB taxonomy): domain Bacteria; phylum Pseudomonadota; class Gammaproteobacteria; order Steroidobacterales; family Woeseiaceae; genus JAADHU01. The sequence goes on from CAYUOY010000082.1 coordinate 9,019, forward strand.
CACATCGGATCGTGCTTCGTGGATGGCACTGTGAATGGTGAATCCGGCGGGGTTCATGAAATAGGGAGTATCGAGGACGGTTTCGCCCTGAAGATCCACTTTGATCAGACTGCTGGCCGTCATTTCTTCGAATAACAAGCCGTAGGCATTGATCAGGAAATGCTCGTCCGGGCCGGGAACACGTGCCGATATGTGGGTGAAGACCAGGTCATCCCAGCCATGCATGGCAATCAGGCGATAGCAGGCCGCAAGATCGACCCGGACCTGCCACTCCTCCTCAGAGACCTGGTCTCTGACTAATTCAGCATTGACGGCATTATTCATTTTATTTCCTTTGGTTACCGGCGACTTCGCGTCGGCGATTATACGTGACGAAGTACCGCTGCGCTTTGTAACGAAAGCGGCGGAAGCGCGGTCTCAAGATAGCGGTCAAACCCTGATTCGATCGCAGAGAACAACGTCGTTCAGGAACCGGGAAATAATGGGCCACGCCGCAGGCATCACTGGCAATCCTTATGCCAAAAGGTTTGCAACCAATCTGGCTGGAGGAGCATCAAAGGTATAAGCAAGTTCGCTGAACTGGCGGAAAAATGAAACTGTTTTGATGTCATCAGGTCATAGTAGATAACTGGATGTTGATTTATCCAAATTGAATTTCCCGCAAGGGAATAGACGAACCAAACTAGAATCCCCAATTGCAGTTTGTTCGTTTCTTTAGCGGTGGCTTTTGCCACCGCTTTTTTTTGCCCTGCATGAAAGAATCAGATCAAACGCTCGACCATGCCTGGGTGTGAATGTGGCTGATCTTCTCGGCCTGACTGAGCCGATAAAACCGTCGCAACTCTGAGCGTACTGCATCACCGCTTTCGAGAAACCGTGTCCGCAATCGATGACAAAACCGCCCCGCATATTCGCTCGCCGCAGCGTACCTTTCATGCTGCTCTCTATCGAGGTCCGATTTGATAGTGGCCGCATCGAATAGCAATACATGCAACTGATTCACAAGCTCGTTGTCACCCTGCTCGGCGGCAAGCAACATGCTGGTCACAAATTTATCTACCTCCGCCTGCATCTCCAGCTCCAGCAAAGTCATCGGCCGGTCCTTGCTCGCGCTCCATACAATGTAGTTGAAGTGACTGACACTCTCGAGCACCATCCAGAAATCATTGAGTTGCTCAACCTGCAACTGGTCCAGCGGACTTGATTCCTCCAAACGATCCAGCATCTCGCGGTCGAGGTAGACAGAAAGCGCCAGGCCATCCTCGTCCTGTGACAACAGAACAGATTCATCGGTGTTCGGCATCAGCGCACCCTTGCCGAGCACTTCCGCAAGCACCGGATCGGTTATCAGGTAATCCCGAACATCCAGGCCCCGATCAACCTGATAAAAGTCCGTCAATTGTTTTTGCAGTCGTGCCAGCACGTTCAGTGCCTGCGGACAGGAAATTGTTCAGCGATCGGCACCACACCATTCTTACGCAGTTGCCGCGCGGCCCGTTTGCTACCGGTCTTCAGCCACACCTCATAGGTACGTAACAAATCATGACTCGAATCCTGAGACGCCCCGTCACGCACCTCATTCAGAACATCGACGAGTACCTGAAACTTTTCTGCCAGCTCCTTGTAGATTCCTGCAAACACCTGCGCACGCAATGAACCTTTCATCTCCACCGACAAGGAACCATAAGCGCTACCGCCCATGGAAATGTAGTAATCCAGATCAACCACATTGTTCGCCAGCCCGTCCGCGAAAAACCCGGATATGAACAGAGCGACATCACCCAACCTCTGCAGGGAACAATTGCGTTCCGCCGGGCAACTGGCTTCAGTTGCATCCACCATCATCGTCGCCAATGGCTTCAGTCCATAGGCATCGCCATGATCTTCGTAAAGTTCGTCGGAGCGAGAGTAAAGGGTCAGCAGGTTGACAACGTAGTGCGCCGCATGGGGATCAATGTCCGCACCTTGCTTGTCGATCGCCGTATTGACCGACTGCCGAAAGTAGTCGCGCAGATCCCTCACCGCAACTACGCGATCCTGTACTCGCTGATCATGCATCTGCCTCGTTTCCTCTCTCTCGATTGGATAACGGTGCGGCACGGTTTTTTGTTCCGCACTTCTCACAGTCAGGTATAGCCAATTTTTCGAAAACTATTCGTGATCAAGTTCACGTAACCAGCAGCCCGTCGAAAATCACTGTTTTTCGACAGCCTGTGGCGATTACGGCAACGACAGTGAATTGTTGCGTGATCTTATTCGACGACGACTGCGATACCGTACCCGTGTACTTCCGATACGGTATTTGCGCTTAACGCAATCTGTCGATCCACACCTGAAAACGCGGGTCTGCATACAGCGGTTCGAACCACGGCTGCCACCACAGGTAGGGCAGCTTCGCTGAGCGGTCGTGATACGCCTGCTCCAGAGCAGCGAACGCACCGTCCACATCGCCGAGTGCCGCGTATATGGCCGCGATACTGGTTCTGTCGACATAGCGGTTCCGTGCAAGAGATTCGAGTTCCTCAAGAATGGCGCGCGCGCTAGTCGTATCGCCGCCATGCGCGTGGCAAATTGCTACGACAAAATCCGGGAAGGAAGCGGTGGTTCCATGCACTAGCTGCGAACGATCGATGCACTCCTGCCATCGGCCAGACGTTGCGAATATATACTCCAGCGTATCGAAGTCGTAGAAGAAGTCCGGATCGAGCGCCAGCACCTGCTTGGCCTGAACCTGTGCTTCAGCGGAATCGTTCAGAGCCACAGCCGCCCACATTTGGGTATACGCATGCCAGGGGTTCAGTGGATCGGATTGTCCGGCGACCTGAAACTCACTGCGCGCTTTGGCGGCATCTCTGCCGGCCGTCAGCCAGTACATGCCGAGAAAAAAGTGTGCGTCCGCCGAGCCTGCATCCAGGGCGACGCCGCGTTCCAGTTCCTGCCGGGCCGCCGGAAAATCCCGTATATAGGCAAGCAGAATATAACCAAGACTCGTATGTCCTTCGGCAAGATTCGGATCGAGCGCCACTGCGTTCTCTGCAGCGCCTTTCATATCGGCCAGCAGATCGGCCGGCGAGCGATAAATGTCAGCAAGTAACACATACGCCGACGCCAGCCCGGCCCAGGCGGCGGCGTAATCGGGGTCCTCGGCGATGGCTTTGTGAAACACGATCACAGCCTCATTAAGGCTGTCTTCGTCGCTTCCCACGGCCAACTGCCTGGCCTGCAAGTACAAATCGTGCGCGCGCGGGTTAGCCGTGCCGGCAATAACCCTCGGTCGTCCGGCGACGCCAAACCTGACCGCCAGCGCCTTGCTGACGGCACTGGCGATATCATCTTCAAGCTCGAACAGATTCTTAAACTTTCGATCAAATAGCTCCGACCACAACTGGATGCCACTGGCCGTATCGACCAACTCCACGCTGATGCGCAAATAGTCGCCATCGCGCTGGATGGTTCCCGACAGCAGGCTGTGCGCACTCAGCGCCCGCCCGACGCTGGCGGCATCTATATCGCGGCCACGAAACTGGAATGACGAGGCGCGGCCGATCACCACCAGGCCCTGCAGCTTAGAGAGCGCATTGAGCACTTCGCCGCTAATACCATCGCCCAGATAATCGTCTTTGGGATCACCGCCAAGATTGAACAATGGCAGCACGGCAACTGATTTGGTGGTTTCGCCTGGTGACGTATCAACCGTTGCCGGGTCTGGCGCCGCATTGTCAGGTATCGTCACGACCTGTGGCCAGAAATTCGCGCCGATCATCAGGGCGAGCACGAAAACCAATCCGACAACGATGAGAGTATTCATGCGCCGAGTAATGCGCGGCGCTGTCGACTGTTGTGGGTGCACGTCGATGCTGTGCTTCAGGCCTTCGGGCGTAAGTTCAAGGGCCCAGGTGAAAATGAGCGCAAACGGAAAGCCGATTGCGATAAACAGCATCAACACCTTGAATACCCAACTCGGCGCATCGATGTTGTTCAGAACAATATCGGCAACCTGCATTACCAGCCACGCGACGATGACGTATGCAATTGCTACTCTGAATACGTTACGCCGTTTGAGTTTGTCGAATAATGACATTTCTACTGCAACACCCAAAATCCCGGCAACAATTGTGGAGGAAACTTCGAATATTGTCGAACCCGACACGCCTATGCAGGTGTTGATCAAATTTGTGCGCTGACGACGAAACCTAGTTGATATTGGTCCCGAGCGAAAGATACAAGTTCCTTTCGCCGCCCTGGCCGAATCCGGCGGAGAGAAACAACGGCCCGATAAATGTGTCTACACCGGCAAACAAACTGCCATGAAGTAGTGTTGAGCCGAAGCTGATATCCGAACGCGATGCCCAGACGTTGCCTGCTTCCAGCGAGCCGCCAATGTACAAGGGCACGTTCAGCAATGCTTTCGCCCGACCGGAACCGTGATAGTAGATCAGCTTCGCGAGCGCCGAGTGCGGTCCGCTAACCTGGCCGCGCGCGAATCCTGACAGGTTCAGGAACCCTCCCATCGCAAATGACGATCGCGTGATGTCTTCAGCACTTGTCAGGGTATTGAAACTCAAACCAACGTTAAACGTGTGCTTTCCTATCGTCTTTACGCTGGAGATCGACGATTCCAGGATGTCGAAATTCTCGTCAGAGCCGAGACTGGTTCGAAACAGGGTCCAGTCAACCTTTACCCGCATCCCGTTCAATGGAACCTGGGCATCGTCATAGGTGTCGACGTTGAAGCTACCGAACCAGCCACCGGTATCGAATCGGATATTCGGAAATGCGGTACTGCCGACCTTCAGTCGCGCCTTACCGCGGCCACGAAATATGCCCAGCCTGGCCTCGCCCCAATAGCCGAGCTCACGGCCCAGATCAAGCCCGAGCAAACCTTCGCTCACGCGATATCTGGCGATACTGGCTCCCTCGAGGAAGACGTTGAAACTTTCTTCACCAACGCTAATTCTCGGTGCCACGAAATAACGAGTATCAAAGCTAAGTGGTTGATAAAATTCAGTCGATATCAATGGCTGGGTGCCAAGTTGCAGGTCAGTTCGCAGTTCCGCATCGAGGGCATTCAGTCCAGAGTGGGTAATTCGCGTATTAACATTAAACGACGTGTCGCCAGACAGATTATCTTCCAGAGACAGACCGAACTGCAGAACTTTTGGGCCCCAACTTTTGGAACGGGTGACAAACTCAACGCCGGTCTTGCCATCTTCCGAAATAATTTTATAGTCGACCTGTTCGTACAATTGCAGGCCGTAAATATGTGCCGCATCTTCTGCCAGGCTGATTGGGTCAATCTTGTCGCCCGGCCGCAATTTAAGGCGTGCGTCCAGCACGGCGCCCGACATGCGGCCATCATCACGTATACGGACGAACTCCAGCTCCGTTGCCGGCGCCCTCATTGTCCGACTGGCCACATGGGCGGCGAAGTCTGCGTCACTCAGCGACAGAGTCGCAAGCTTATCGGCCAATTGTATCGTTGCCACCGCACCGGGTGAGACCGCCTGTGTTATCCCAACAAAGTTGCCCGATTTAAACGCACCCAACTTAGGTCGTATCAGAAAATCCTGCTCGCCGAGTTTCGCCTGCTGTCGCAGAGACTCTTTGCGGATTAGAATCGTCAGCATTTGCCCTGAGATACTAACTGCGGAATTCAGTTCTTCGGCCTCCAGCAACGGGGAACCGACATCGACCGCAATGATTATGTCGACATCCATCGATTTGATTGCATCGATGGGAACATTCCCGATCAGGCCACCATCAACCAGCACTTTGTCGTCAATCAGGACCGGCGCGTAAACGCCGGGCACGGACATACTGGCTCGAATAGCTATCGCCAGGTCCCCCGAGCCCATGACGACGGCTTCGCCACTTACGAGGTCCGACGCAACGGCGCGGAACGGTATTGCCAAATTATCGAAATTATCCACTTCGGCGACATGGAGCGTCAACTCCCGCAACATCAGGCCCAGCCTTTGCCCCTGCAAGACGCCCTTTGGCAATTGTATTTCGCCGTCACGCACGCCAATTTCGAACTTCAATGGAAAATCCGCATCGTCCTGCTTGCGACGATAGCGCAGGTCTTTGCGATTCAATTTATCTTTGAATGCAGCGCCCCAGTCCAACGAACTTATCAGCGCTTCAATCTCCGCAGAAGTCACACCGGACGCGTAAAGGCCGCCAACTATCGCACCCATACTCGTACCGGCAATAGCGTCAATCGGAATTTTCATACGTTCAAGTTCTTTCAATACGCCAATGTGCGCGGCGCCCCTGGCGCCGCCACCGCCAAGCACCAAACCCACCCTCGGTCTCTTTACTTCAGAATAGCCATCCTGAGCGCCGGCAAAATTCGCTAAGACCAGCATCAAAAGAGACACAAATGCGACGACTACATATTTTTTCATGGCCACTCCGAAAAAATTGATAACACGAGCCAAATTTCCTGACGACGCCCATAATATCGTGGTAAGTCCAAAATTTTTGGCACACTCGTTCTGTTAGGAATTCAGGGGTGCTGATCCCCTATAGCCGTGCGCCGCCACAAGCCAGCCTGTGCCAAGCGCAATAGCACCTGTAATCAGGTGCTCGTGTTCGCATAGGACCGCTCCGTGGTGATTTGTTATCCTCCCGGACAGCGATGGTTACCGCAAAAGGCCCTTTATTCGTCCTATGCCCGCCCCCGCCAACCTGTTACCAGCATTCAGACGACCACGTCCTCAATACTCCCTGGACTTCCCGTTCGATCGCTATCGATCGGGCTACCACATGTCCCGCATCTTGGTTGCAACGTCCAGTTTTTTGTTGGTGCGTGGCCCTACTTGCCCACTGGTAGCTTGTTGTCGGCCGTGAAAGGTTTTCTGCATCGTTTGCAATAGTTTATCTGTCATAAAACGACTTCTCGCGCCGTAAACATGTTTGTCGCCGTGGCGGTGTTGTTGCGTTACGTGGTAGCGCAATGGCGTGATCAGGCTCAGTGAGTGTTTTGCCCGGGTCATGGCTACATAGAGAAGGCGGCGTTCTTCTTCGATCATCTCCGGTTTGCCGGTGGCAAACTCCGAGGGGAAATTACCGTCTGCCACGTTGAGTACAAAAACGGAACTCCACTCCTGACCTTTTGCGGAGTGGACGGTGGACAAGATCAGATAGTCTTCGTCCAGGAGTGGATCGCCGGCCTGATCACCTGCCGCAGCCGGTGGGTCCAGGGTCAACTCGGTCAGGAATCTTTCTCTCGTCGGGTAGCGGCCTGATATTTGTTCCAGTTGTTCGAGGTCGGCGTCGCGAGTTTCGAGGTTGTCGTAGAGGCGTTCCAGATGTGTCTGATACCAACGGCGTGATTGACCTAGCTGAATTTGCCAGCTTCCCTCATCAAGCGAATTAACCGCCAGCGACTGCATCAGTTCGCAAAAATTCGGCCAGTCTTCGCGTGCGGCAGCGGGCGGTTTGAATTCTGTCAGAACGGACAACTTGTGGCCTGCAACGGCCAGGTGCTCGAAGCAGCGCGACGCCAGCGATGGCCCCATGCCAGGTAGCAGTTTTAGTACGCGGAACGCGGCTATTTGATTGCGCGGATTCTCCGCCCATTTGAGGACCGCAAGCAGGTCTTTAACGTGGGCCGCTTCGAGAAATTTCAGGCCGCCATATTTTACGTAGGGTATGTTGCGGCGAACCAGTTCCAGCTCCAACCGATCGCTGTGGTGCGCGCCGCGGAACAGAACGGCCTGTTCTTTTAGTTGCATGCCCTCTTCGCGGTTTTCGAGAATCGTGTTGATGACGTACTCAACCTCGGCATCGCTGTCTTCAACGGTGACGTACCGGGGTTTGGCACCGCCCTTTCTGGCGGAGAAGAGTTTCTTTTGATATTGGCGTTTACTCTCGGCGATCAGGCAATTGGTGCTGTCCAGTAAAGGCTGGCTGGAGCGGTAGTTTTCTTCGAGACTGACAATCCGGGCAGGCGGATCGTATTGATTGGGAAAGCCCAGTATGTTTTCCACGTCGGCGGCGCGGAATGAATAGATGGATTGCGCATCATCTCCAACCACGGTCATACCTT
>CAYUOY010000083.1:0-10296 GCA_964446495.1 uncultured Woeseiaceae bacterium
AGGACCGTATCGGCCAAATGCTGAAGACCTTGTAGCAAAGAGTAGACTGGAGATGGGATTGATTGGGGGGGGGGCAACGGGAATGCAAATTCGTGTAGACAACCTGGAGGGTCGAAAAATCTCTGATTTGCTCCGGGAGCATCATCGATTCGCACTTAAGCACTCGCCACCTGAAAGTGCGCACGTCCTGAATCTGGATGAACTACGCTCGCCAGACATCACCTTATGGAGCATTTGGCAGGGGCAGGAACTGCTTGGATGTGGGGCGCTGAAGGAATTGGACCAGATGCACGGAGAGATCAAATCCATGCGCACCGATAACGCACATCGAGGCAAGGGCGTTGCCTCCGCGTTGCTAAAGCACATTATCAATGAGGCGGAAAAACGCTCTTACAGTCGTTTGAGTCTTGAGACCGGATCAATGGATGCGTTCGCTCCGGCCCGGGCACTCTACAAGCGCTACGGATTCGACATTTACGGACCATTCGGTGAATACAAAGAAGACCCGCACAGCATTTTCATGACGTTGGTTCTATGAAATCAATTTGATCGATTTCGTGCCCGGTTGTCATTCGCCTCATGACCCGTTTTCCGCGATGCCCATAGGCTCGTCAGCACGAATGAAAATCCACAGTAGTGCGCCGATCACCATAAACACGGAGCCGGTCACGATGGCTGCCGGCCATCCGAACAGGTTAGCGGTTAGTGGCACCAGCATGCCGCCGACGATTCCGGGGAGATTGCCGCCGGTGTTCAGTACGCCCGTGGTGATCGCAGCGTGTCGTCCGGATACCGCCATAGTTGCAACCCAGATCGGCGCTTCGGTAAGTTGATTGCAGCCGAAGCAAATGCACAGCATGGTAACGGTGACAATAATATTGTCAGACGTGGCGCCGAGATAGAGAAAAATTGCCGACAGGAAAAGTGCCGTCATCGTCATATAACGTGGTCCGAGACGAATGCCCAAACGACGTACCAGGGCATCACAAATAAATCCTCCGGCAGTGGCTCCGATCGCCCCGAGAATCCATAGGGCTGCCGTCAACATTCCCGCGTCTGCAGCCGAGAATCCCTTAACATCGACCAGGTAATAGAAAAACCAGTTGAAGAACAGGTAGAACACATAGTTGCTGCAAAAATAGCTAATCGTAATCAAGAGGACGTTTTTGTCTTTCAATGCGAGCTTCCAGGCTCCCTTCGCCGGCCCACCCGAGGACGGGGGGCGATCTGATTTTATCAGTGCAAGTTCGGCGTCACTTATACGCGGATGATCCGCGGGATCATCGGTCACATACCAATGAAATACAGCAGCAATGACAAGTGCTGTCGGCGCCGTAATAAGCAAAGCACCTCGCCAACCGAAGTCGTCCATCAGCCAGACAACAATCGGCGCCGTCGCTGCCGCACCAAGCGTCAGGCCGGTACTCGACAGACCATTCGGCAACCCCCACTGTTTGACCGGAAACCAGCTTGCGATCGTGCCACCGATGGTGACAGGAAAAAATGGTGCGTGCGTTACGCCGACCAGAAACCGGGTGACAATCAGAGCCGCAACGATTGTCCCCGTTGACCACACATCCGTTCCAGGGATTAGTGCGGTAACAACCGTCAGCAACGCCCATGCTATCGCTATGGCCGTAATGGTGAATCGGGGCCCGAATCTGTCACCAAAAACGCCGCCGGGAAACTGGAAAAATGCATAGCCTGCAGCAAACGCCGAAAACACCATGCCAAGCTCGTACTCGTTCATACCGAGGTCATGCATCATCGCCTCACTGACGATGGACAGGTTCGTGCGCAGCACGTAGGCAACAAAACTTGCCAACACGATGATGGACAAAACGACCCAGCGAGTGCCCTTCATGTACGTTCCTCTATTGTTTTCCCGACGATTTCCAGTCTACCTGACTTGCGGAGCAATACGACGCGAGTCTGTTACTTCAATGCTGATTGCCCCGTGATTATCAGAGTGACTGGGTCCGATCCGGGAGGACGTCTTGGGTAGTGAATGAATCGTCAGGCGGCTCAATCCAGTTCGTATTTGTCCAGGTAGTTTTCTCGCAACTGTTGGTCCTGTTCTTCTTTGCGCAAAACGCAGTTGCCGATCACCAACATCTCAATATCGGTTCCCATGAAACAGCGAAAGGCATCCTCGGGTGTACAAACAATGGGTTCGCCTCTTACGTTGAATGATGTATTCACCACCACCGGGCAGCCGGTCTTCTCTTTGAACTTGCGTATCAGGGCATGGTATTGCGGATTGGTTTCACTGTGTACCGTCTGGATTCTTGCTGAATAGTCCACGTGAGTGACGGCGGGAATCTCGGACCGTTTGATATTCAGTTTGTCAATTCCAAACAACGCATCTTCGTCGGCCGTCATCGGGCGTCGTTTGTCGTCATTGATGTTCGCGACCAGGAGCATATACGGGCTGTCATCGTCCAGGTCGAACCAGTCCGCGACGTCCTCGCGTAAAACGGACGGTGCAAAGGGTCGAAAGCTCTCGCGATATTTCACCTTGAGGTTGAGTATTTTCTGCATTTTTTCAGAGCGTGGATCTCCAAGTATGGAGCGCCCGCCCAGCGCACGCGGGCCGAACTCCATGCGTCCCTGAAACCAGCCAATCGCCTGGCCGTCCGCCAGTGCGGATGCCGTTTCCTCCAGCATTTCCTCGTTCGTTTGCACCGAAAATCGGGCGCCACACGCCGTAAGTTCTTTTTCAGTGCCAGCCTGATCGCAGGATGGGCCGAGATAGGATCCCAGCATCGAATCTGGCTGCCGGACGATTCGCGGTTTGTTCAATTCCTGATGCCATACGGCCAGAGCAGCGCCCAAAGCGCCTCCCGCATCCCCTGCGGCTGGCTGAATCCAGATTTTCTCAAAGCTCCGGTCTCTAAGGATTTTCCCGTTTGCCACGCAATTCAACGCCACGCCCCCCGCGAGGCACAGGTTGGGAATGGTATATTCTTTGGCCAGGGCACGCGTCATCCTCAATACAATATCTTCTGTAACGGCCTGAATTGAGGCGGCGATGTCCATATGAAATTGAGTCAGCAAATCGGACTCCGGTTTTCTTACCGGTTCCCCAAACAGATCGGAAAACTTCCGGTTGGTCATCGTTAGTCCGGTCGCGTAGTTGAAATACGACTGATCCAGGCGAAACGAGCCGTCCTCTTTCAGGTCGATGAGCTTGTTGACGATCAAATCCTGATACTTCGGCTCTCCGTAGGGAGCCAGACCCATCAATTTGTATTCACCGCTATTGACCCGGAAGCCAGTGTAGTAGGTGAAAGCAGAGTAAAGCAGGCCGACCGAATGCGGAAAGTGAATCTCTTTGACAATGTCCAGGCGGTTGCTCTTGCCAATCGCAACGGTGGTTGTCGCCCACTCGCCGACACCATCAAGCGTCATCACTACAGCGTCTTCAAAGGGAGACGGATAGAAAGCACTGGCTGAATGGCTGAAGTGATGCTCACCGAACAAGAGTTTGTCAGCGTCAAATTGGCTATCGAGTTTTTTCAGTTCCTTGACGAGAAGGTCCTTCAGGAAAAGTTTTTCACGCAGCCAGACCGGCATCGCCATCTGAAAAGATCTCAATCCCTTTGGTGCACGGGCTACATAGGTCTCGAGCAGGCGTTCAAACTTGAGAAACGGCTTGTCATAAAAACCGACATATTCCACCTGATCGAGCGTCAGGCCCTGCGCCGACAAAACATAGTTGATGGCGTTTTCCGGGTATCGCGGGTCGTGCTTTTTTCGTGTGAAACGCTCTTCCTGAGCAGCGGCAACTATTTCGCCATCCACTATCAGAGCGGCAGCGCTGTCGTGATAAAACGCGGAGATTCCGAGGATCGCTGTCATCGCGTCAGGGAACTTCTGACTAATTCCAGTCGCGGCAGATTGCGTTGCAAAAGGTTCAGACTCAAGGTGCGGATCGCCCGCAATGGTCAGCTATTGCGAAGATTCGCAACGCCGAAGCTGGGCGTCTTGAAAGGTAAGATGCGAGTTCAGAATTGATCAGAGGTCCTTAGAACAGGGTATAGATAAACGGTGCTATCGCCGAGCCCTGACTCAATACAATGAGTCCGCCAAAGAGCGCCAGCATGATAAAGATAGGAAGCAGCCAGAACTTTTTTCGAGCCCGCATGAAACGCCACAACTCTTTCAAAAAAGACACGAACAAACCTCCTAGAACTGATCTTTCATGGAGCCGACAGGCTCATCTCGTTTGATCCAGTAGGTCTGGGCATTCGAATCAAACTTCTGTTGCAGCAAATCCTTTCCCATGACTCTGAAAATAAGACCGATCGGTGCCACGGCAATAAAGTAGAGAAGCGTCATCACGATGGGCGCGATTATGGCGCCAAGTGCAATGCCGAATTTGAACCACAACTTGTTGGGAATCGTCAGTGTTTTCGGGGCCAGAAAAGCCAGCAGCAAAAGAACGGCCGCAGCAGCCAGTGCCCACAATCGTGCGTCCCCGCCATTTGATAACGGATAAAATCCCACAATGATCAGTACGATGGTGAACACGATCCCAAAGCCCCTTTCCGAGCCCATCTTTACTGCAACGTGGCTTTTGAGCTCAGACACCGTGTGTCACCTGTTTGACCTGGAAAATCGAGGGGAAGGTTACCACAGAGTACAGGAAGGGAATGCCCCTGCGATACTGCCAGATTCGCCATTGGAATCGTCGACTAACCCTCTGTTGAAAAACCGCTATGTGACAGGTAGCGCACGGCCCAGTGAGGTAGCGCCTGCGTTCAAGAGACTTTGGTCGGCTATTTTCGACAGGATGCCAGTTCAGGAAAACATATCACCCCGATACTTCGCGCGGGCCGAAGTTCAGGAAGTCTGCGCCTCTTGGTAACGCATGTCTCGACGCACCAGAAAACCCGTGCCGACGAGCGGAACCATCATCGCGATACACGCCGCAAAACCAGGGCCAATAAGCCCCAAAAGCGGCGTCAACGCGATAAACGCAGCCAGGTAAATGACAGAACTGAATAAGTTTTGTTTTAGGATCGCCCCCGCATGGCCCATGGCATAGCCGGCGGATCGCAATACCGTGGCCATAAGCTCGAGCGTCGTCGCCAACAGCAACAGCGACAGAAGGGGGGCTGCCGCAGCATACTCCGGCCCGAGCGCGGCAGCGAAAAGGTAGGCTCCACCGAACAATGAGGCCGCGGTCATCACGAGCCCCGCGAGCATTGAGATCAATAACGAACGTAGCAGAATCGCACGAAACTCCGGGCTCCGCCGAACCCACATCCTGACCATGTCTGGAAACAATACTTGCCGTAACAAGGCGCCTGGCTTTGACAATATCTTGGTGGCTTCCCGAGCGAGCCGCAACAGGCCCGCACCCGCCGGTCCAAGAAACGATCCTGCAAGTAAGGTCGTAACGTGTCTGGGCAGCATATCGATGTTGCCTTGCCAGTACACGATCGCAATGAACTTTGGTAACTCGCCGAATTCCTGACGCCACTCTTTCAGAGCGGACGCGCTCCATGAGATCGATCCCACCTGGCGCCGCAGTTCACCCCAGCCCTTGGCAAGCAGATAAATATTGCCGATCGCCGATGTAATCGTCAGGGCAATTACGAACCACAGCAGAGTCGGATTAATGACCATCACCAAAACTACACCTGCCAATCGCAGCACCGGGCTGATCATGATCTGTATACCAAGCACATCGTATCGGTCATAAATTCGCAGCACGCCCTTCGCCGTACCAAATCCGTAGGTCAGTAACACGCCGCAGTAGATCATCGTCAAAGGCGTCATGTCGGCATCCCAGCCCAGAACCGACCCCGTCACTCGTACTACCGCAATCGCGAGCACTGTTGCCACAACAGCGGACAAACAATCGATGAATATCGTGATCTGCAGCAATTGCCTGAAGGACGCATTTTTTCCGGTTTCCAGAAGCGGCACGCCGAAGCGAACAAGGACTTCATACAGTTTGAAGTTGAGCAGGCCACGAATGACCAGCACATAGGTCTGAATCAGTACAATCTTTCCGAACGGGGCAGGGGTGAGCTCTCTGGCAAGCAGCGCAACGGTCACCAACTCCAACACGGCCGCGACGCCGCGGCCGCGCAGCAGCTTGCCAAAGTTTCTGAACGCGCGCTGCAGTGCCGTCGATTCCTCGTTGCTGCTATGAACGTGCTCAGACACGACAATTACTCATTGGCACCTGTATTCCTGGAGTTGACGGGACTTTTGGTAAGTCTCCAACCGGCTGGAAGCGTACCCGGTCGCCGGTGATGTTGCCACGTTTTATGTCGTGAACAAACTAACAAAGCACGGTCATAAATATTACAATCCCGACACTCCATGCAGGCTGGCAGCTTGCTGAGAATCTCTGTTATTCGACAAGCTGCGTGTGGTGCAGGGAAGTACCGTCATTCTCGATGGCTGCAAGCCGTTGAAAATGTGAGCCATTCGAAAACGACGTTTTTTGAATGGCGGTGTTGAGAATACTGTGGATGATTTTTCAGCAGACTGCTGGAAACGTTATGTCGTTGCAGGGTTCGGAGCGGCACAAATTGTCGTATCGGTGTTCTTGTTCTCGACCCGGGCATTGATTGGGGTAGGATTGTCAAAATGTTTTGCGGGGAATTCAAAAGTAGCGGGCACCGGTGGCCGTTCGCCATTGCGGTGGCTCTTTTCATCGGTACGCCGGTTCTGGTTAATGCAACAACGTGTTCGCCGCCAGGGTTTGATGAACAAAGGTTGTTACAGACGAAAAGCGAAGGCTTTGCGATAGCAGATCCGGGGCAGCGTGCGCGTTTCGCCATTGACCTGGTTGATTGCCTGGGTGATCCGGAGCCCCATATTCGGGACGGCATTGCTTATGAGGGTATTCTGACCTTGCTTCGAGGCAAGCACCTGCAACCAGAGACGGTCGAGATCCTCAGGATCAAGTTGATCGATCAACTACAGGCCGGCGATACCGATGAGGCCGGATTTCGTCGGCCGTTTGTCGCGTTGACACTTGGGGAAGTTGCTCGTGCTGATCGGATCAGTCAAATTTTCGGGCACAAGGAACGGCAGGAAATTGTCGATGTGGCGACAGCCTACATGCACGGTATCGACGACTACCGCGGCTTTGATGAAGCAGACGGGTGGCGACATGGGGTGGCACACGGTGCCGATCTCCTGATGCAACTCGTGCTCAATTCTGAGTTGACCGAATCACAGATGCTGCAGATCAGACGATCGATCGGGAGCCAGGTACGGCCAGCCGGCGAGCATTTCTACGTGTACGGAGAGGGTGAAAGGCTTGCCCGTCCGATACTGTTCATGGCCGCTCGGGGAACTTATTCCGAACAACAATGGATAGACTGGTTTCAGCAATTCGCGACTGCCGATCCATTCGAGAAATGGCAAGATGTTTTCATCAGCCAGGCCGGACTGGCGAAACTGCACAATACACGCGCATTCGCAGAGGCGATTTATGTGAGTGCAGTCGGTAGCGACAAACCAGAATTCGAAGCACTGGCCGCAGGCGCCTTGTCGCTTTTGCGGGAGCTTCCATGAGACTCGGGAGAAACAGGTGAATGTAACAACCAAAATATTGGTGCTGGTATCCATCACGTTCGGCGTGACTGTCTCACCACACGCCGAGGACAGGGTGCGCGTTGCAGACGCCGAGATGTACCCGACGGATGTAAGCTACGATCCCTCCATACCCACACCGGAAGAATTCCTTGGCCGACCCCTCGGCTCGGCACCGGTAAGACACCATGAGCTGGTCAGTTACATCGAGACGATTGCCGGTCTTTCGGACAGACTGACCGTCGAGGTCGCCGGCTATTCCCACGAACGTCGACCCATCCTGTTTGTTATTGCTTCTTCACCAGAAAATCATTCGCGCCTGGATGAAATCAAAGCACGGCATGTCGCATTGACAGAGCCAGAGATCGAGCAGGAAATCCTGCCGGAGATGCCCGTCGTTACCTGGCTGAATTATGGTGTCCACGGCGCAGAATCGAGTGGCATGGATGCGGCGCTGCCAACGATCTACTACCTTGCTGCCGCCCAAGGGACAAAAGTTGACGCGCTGCTGGCGCAAAGCGTGTTGTTGGTGACGGCCGTATTCAATCCGGATGGTCACGCGAATCGTATTGCCTGGCTGGATACGTTCGGCAGTCAGATCGCGAACGCGGATCCCAACCACATTGAACATGACTACGACGGTCGGCTCGCGCGCACGAATCACTACGGATTTGACCTCAATCGGCAATGGATGTCAGTGACACAGCCGGAAGCTCGAGCCTGGATGACAAAATGGCACGAATGGCGACCGAACGTTTCTGTCGATTACCACGAGATGAACAGTGAACAAACCTACTACTTCGCTCCCGGTGTGGCTGGTCGAACCCATCCGCTTATACCGCAAGAGGGTATGCAACTCATCAGCAAGGTAGTTGAGCCTGCGGAGCAGTTCATGGACTCCGAGGCACGCCTCTATTTTCACGGGGATCGCTACGATCACTTCTTTCTCGGCAAGGGTGCTGCCTTTCCTTTGGTCAATGGCGGGATTGGCATCCTGCATGAGGCCAGTTCGGCTCGCGGTATAGAGCTCGAAACCAGCAACGGTCTGCGGACTTATCGTGAGAATGTCCGCAAGCACTTTCGAACCAGTATTGCGAACGCGGAAGGGGCCATGGCCAGGCGGAGCGAACTGCTCAATTATCAGCGCGATTTTTACGAATCCGCGGCAGACGAGGCCAGGAACCACTCAGTCAAGGCTTATCTTTTCGCGGCCCCTGATGACGAAGCTCGTATGTATCATTTCGTTGATCTGCTCAATTTTCACCGCATCAAGGTGTACAACCTGGCGCGGGAGATCACGGAGGGCGGCATTACCTTCAGACCGGGCCAGGCGATGATCCTGCCACTGGATCAGGCGCAGCACCGTCTGATACGCAGCATGTTCGAAACGATGACAGAGTTTCAGGATCCCAAGTTCTACGATGTATCGACCTGGACCCTGCCATTGGCATTTGGACTTGAGTATGTGGCACTTGCCGATCGGCGTCTGAACTCAAATCTCATTGGATCAGAAGTGTCACTGCAAATGCCTGTTGCAGATACTCCGGATCAGGCGACCTACTCCTATGCGTTTGAATGGTCGGGCTATTACGCACCTCGCGCTCTGAACCGGATTCTTGATGCTGGCATCCTGGCGCGCGTGGCACCTCGCTCGCTGGTGGTGCAGACGACGCACGGTTCGCAGGAGCTGGCTCGCGGAAGTATCGTCATATCATTCGATCGACAAGAACTCAGCCGAAACGACATTCACGCGATTATGGTCGAGATTGCGAAAAAGGACGGCATTCCTGTTCATGCTGTTACATCCGGGCGAAGCGTGATAGGCACAGCCGGCCCGGATCTTGGCGGTCAGTTTTTTAAACCATTGAGCAAACCGGAGGTGTTGCTCGTCGTCGGTCGAGAGATGGACTGGTACAACGCCGGAGAAATATGGCACCTTCTGGATCAACGCATGATGATGTCGGTGACCCTGCGCGATCGCAGCCGCCTTAGAGGTAGCCATCTGGACCGATATACCCACCTGATTTTCGCGGGCGGGAATTTTGATTCTTATGCACCGGAATATGCCGACCGAATTCGCCAGTGGGTGAACGATGGTGGCACCATTATCGGAATTCGTCAGGGTGCAGACTGGGTACGAACCAACGTACTGGACTACGTCGAGCCGCTGCTGGTTGGTGGCGTGCCAGTGGAGTCGGAGGTTATTTCGGAATCAGGTCATGACCCGCTGACTGACGAAGGATCCGAAGTCGAGCGATACTCCTATGCGGACAAGGAAGCACTCGATGCAGTTGATGTGATCGGTGGTGCAATATTCTCGGGCGACCTGGATATTACTCACCCACTGGGCTATGGCTATTCCAGGCGTGACGTCTCGCTCGCGAAGAATACGAAGATTCCGATGGAAAGACCGTTGAATCCCTATGCAACGGTCATCGAGTATCGGACACCAGCGCTCAGATCTGGCTACGTATCGGCCGAAAATGAGGCGGCGCTGGAAGGAACGGCCGCGTTAATTGCCGACCGCCTGGGCGAGGGTAGTGTCATCCTGTTCGCCGATGATCCCAATTTCCGTGGAATCTGGTATGGCACCAACAAACTCTTCCTGAATGCCCTGTTCTTCTCCAAAGCCTTCGATCCACCACCGAAAAATTAGGTGTTTCCTTGCAGAAACACCGCCTTATTTGATGGGTGTCCTTATTTGATGGGTGTCCTTATTTGATGGGTGTCCTT
>CAYUOY010000083.1:10396-16832 GCA_964446495.1 uncultured Woeseiaceae bacterium
TGATGGGTGTCCTTATTTGATGGGTGTCCTTATTTGATGGGTGTCCTTATTTGATGGGTGTCCTTATTTGATTTTTCCAGAGGCGTGAACTAATGAGTCTGATATCAGCGGAACAGACGTTTCAACTGGCGGCCGTTTTGATCGGCCTGGCGGCGTTTGGTTTTTGGGTGGAGACGACACATATCGGGCGTAAGCTATCGGGTGTCCTGATCATTCTCTTTTCGGCTGTGGTGTTATCCAATATCGGTCTGATTCCTCATTCGGCGTCGATGTATGGCACGGTGACCTCGGTGTTCGTACCTCTGGCTATTCCGATGCTGCTGTTTCGGGCCGATTTGAAACAGGTGCTGGCGGAAATTGGCCCGATGTTCAAATCATTCGTGGCGGCCGCCGCCGTAATATCTCTATCGATCATTCTGCTTACTCTGTTATTCGATTTTGGTGAATATGAGGCCCAGGTGGCTGGTACGCTGGCGGCAAGTTACATTGGGGGGTCGCTCAACTTTGTGGCGACGGCACAGGCCGTTGAGTTGAATGAGCCGACTCACTATGTCGGGGCACTGACGGCGGACACCATTGGCGCGATATTTTTCATGATGGTGCTGATGCTGATGCCGACGCTGGCATTTGTTCGCAAGGCCATGCCATCGCCATTTTTCGATAGTAACGGGGCGGTTCCCGAGGCGGAAACGGCGGGCGACGAAGAAGCACAGGACCAACCGTTTAACATCATCGGGTTTGTGGCAGCGCTGGCAACCAGCGCGGCAATTTGTGCACTGGGCCAGATCATCGCCTCGGTGCTGGGTCAGGATAACTATTTCATACTCATCATTACGGTTTTGGCTCTCTCGGTCGCCAATTTTCTGAAACCGCTGGTACGCCATTTCAATTCCGAATTCGAGATTGGCACGTTTTTTATGTACCTGTTTTTCGTCACCATAGGGGCGAGTGCCGATTTGGCCACGATCGCTGGTGTGGCATTGCCCTATGTGTTGCTGATTTGTGGAGCCGTAGGCGTCTTTTTCGTGCTGATTCTCATCGTGGGCAAAGTGCTGAAGCTGGATCTCGCGGAGCTCATGATCGCCGCAAACGCTTGTATTCTTGGTCCTGCGACAGCGGCAGCGCTGGCTGCCGGGCAAGGCTGGCGGAGCCTGGTAACACCGGGAATGCTTACCGGAATTCTGGGCTATTCCGTAGGAACGTTTATCGGCGTGGCCATCACGTATATCCTGTGAAGCGAGGCACCTGCGCGAGCACCTCGATTTAGCTTGGCGCTGTTGGGATTCTGCCAGTCGGAACAAACTGGCGCTTCGCTATGGTAATCGAAGACGGTTATACCTATCGTACTGCCTGAAGCTATAGATCACCGATACACCCATCCGAAGAGGTCCAACCCGCATGTTGAGTGATTCAAGCACTGCTGTCCGACGACAGTGTTTTCTGGTCATTATGCTGTGTGCCCCAGCCGTTACATTGGCGCAGGAAGCAGCGGAGAATACCCTGGATGAGATTGTCGTCACCGCGACTCGTCTAGAGACAACCGTACGAGATGCTGCCCGTTCAGTATCCGTCATCGACCAGGAGCACATCCAGAATGGACGCCAGCAATTGGCGCTCGACGAGGCACTGGCTGGCATTCCGGGTTTGTACCTGCAGAACCGATACAATTTCGCTCAGGATTTGCGAGTTGCCTTACGTGGTTTTGGCGCGCGATCGTCGTTCGGCTTTCGCGGCGTCAAGGTCATTGTTGACGGCATTCCGGAGACCTTGCCCGATGGACAGGCGGGTGTCGACAGTATCGATCTGGGATCGGCTCGACGCATAGAGGTACTGCGTGGACCGTCCTCATCGATGTACGGCAATGCATCCGGCGGCGTCATCGCCATTGAATCGGAGTTCGGCAGCGGATCACCGTTTGTTGAGGCCAATCTGGCGGCGGGAGAGTTGGGCTACGAGAAATACCAGCTCAAGAGTGGCGGCGAAAGCGGCAAGTTCAATTACCTGGTGAACATTTCATCCCAGGAGATGGATGGCTATCGTGACCATTCCCGGTCGGAAGGCACGCTGCTGAACAGTCGCTTCGGTGTGGCATTAACCGAAAACGATTCGCTGATGGTGGCGTTCAATTTGACCGATCAACCGGTCGCCGATGACCCGGGTGGTGTCAACGAGGCGCAGGCGGCGGAAGACCCAAGTTCCGCAAGGGACCGGAACGTATTGTTCGATGCCGGGGAGGCGCTCGATCAGCAGCGCGTTGGCCTGATCTACAAGAGAGATCGCTCTTCCGGTACATTGACGGTAAGGAACTACTACGTGTGGCGCGATTTCTCCAACAAATTACCGTTCCAGGGTGGTGGGTCGGTTGACCTGGATCGCTTCTTCTACGGCTTTGGTGCCCAGTTTGCCTTCGGCGATATTTTGCCTGAGAACGTTGAATTGTCGATGGGATTCGATATCGATCGCCAGGACGATGACAGAAAACGCTTCGACAACAACATGGGCGACCTCGGTCCACTGGTTTTCGACCAGCAGGAAAAAGTCGATGGCGACGGTATCTATGTGCAGGGCCGCTACGCAATCAACGCGGCCTGGGCGTTGTCGGCGGGTTTGCGTTATGACGAAATAACGTTCGATGTAACGGACAATTTTCTGGCCAATGGCGATGACTCGGGAAAGGCCACCTTTGATCAGTTTAGCCCATCTGCCGGTATCACCTATGATTTCGGGGGAGGTGTGCTTTTTGGCAACTTCAGCAGCTCTTTCGAGACACCAACCACCACTGAACTGGCCAATCCCGACGGCAGCGGCGGCTTCAATCAGGAACTGGATGCGCAAACGGCACAGAGCTTTGAACTGGGCTACAAAGCCGGCAACGAAAACCTGTTTTTCGAACTTGCCGTGTTCCACATTAATCTTGAAGACGAACTGGTTCCTTTTGAGGTGGACAGTTCCCCCGGCAGAACCTTTTTCATGAACGCCGGCAAATCAAGCCGGACGGGCGTTGAAACAGCCGTCGCCTGGAGCAATGCTTCCGGTTTTGGCGTCGATGCGTCACTGACCTGGTCGGATTTCACCTTTGATGAGTTCGTAGACGACAACGGCAATGACTTTTCCGGGTCACGCTTGCCAGGGCTACCGGAATATTTCGGTTATCTCGCCTTCCACTACGAGACCGAAGGCGGTTTCACGGCCGCTTTGGAAAGCAGTTATTCGGGCAGTCTTTTCGCCAACAACGCGAACACGGCCAAAGTGTCTTCTTACGTGGTAACAGGACTACGCGCTGCCTACGAATTCAGGAACGGAGACTGGCTGTTTCGACCTTATGTAGGCATCAACAATCTGTTTGACGAAAGCTATAACAGCAACATTCGGATCAACGCATTCGGCGCCCGCTATTTTGAGCCTGCGCCGGAGCGCAATATTTACGCGGGAATTGTGATTCGGTTTCAATAAAGTCAGAGCGTACAGGCCGTGTATGACGCGTTAGCCGAAAAAAACACGTTGCGAGCAGGAGGAAAGATGAAGTATCCAACAGTACTGATCACCGTGATGCTCCTGGGAGCGTGCAGCCCGTCAGTGACACCACCTTCCAGCCAGATCGCGGATCGCGTTCTGACTAACGGCAACATCGTGACGGTCGATGCGGAGATGCCCCAGGCCGAAGCGCTGGCAATCGTCGGCGATCGCATTGTTGCCGTGGGTTCGAATGAAGAGATCGCCACTTTTATCGGCGAGTCGACAGACGTGATTGATCTCGAAGGGCAAACCGCCATACCTGGCTTCATCGAAGGTCACGGTCACTACACCAGTTTCGGCGGTTCGCTGATCACCCTGGATTTTCGCCATGCCGGGAGCTTCGCCGACATCGTTGCCATGATCGCTGAAGCTGTTGAAACAACAGACCGGGGTGAATGGATCGTTGGTCGCGGCTGGCATCAGGACAAATGGCAGGTGAAAGAAGAGGTGCTCGTAGAGGGTCTGCCATTGCATGCTTCCCTGAGCGCCGTTTCCCCCGATAACCCGGTCATGCTAATACACACCAGTGGTCACGGAGTATTCGTCAACCGGCGCGCGATGCGTCTGGTCGAAATGGATGCGGCAAGCACTGCCCCGGCGGGCGGTGAAATTGTCAGGGATGAATCCGGCGCGGCGACCGGCATGATGCGGGAGTCAGCACAGGACATTTTTCGGGCGGCGTATGCCGCACACCAGGCGAGGCGACCCCCGGAAGTGGTCGAGCGGGAGATGCGACTGATGATCCGACTGGCCGGGGAGGAGGCGCTACGGCATGGCATAACGACATTCCATGATCTGGGCACCCGCTTTGTCGAGGTTGACCTGATTCGAAAAGTGGCGGACGAGGGCAAGCTCCCGGTGCGTCTCTACATGGCGTTCGAAGAAGAGGCTGCCGATATGCAGGGCCGTCTTGCCGAATACCGCATGGTTGGCTATGGCGGCAACTTTCTGACCGTGAGAACGATCGGCGAAAAGGTGCTGGACGGTGCGCTCGGTACCCACGGTGGCTGGTTGCTCGAGCCCTACAGCGATCTACCCCGCAGCAGTGGCCTCAATGTGGTGTCGATAGAAGAAATTGAAGCGTCCGCGAAGCTCGCCATGGAGTTCGATTATCAACTCGCCATTCAGGGCATCGGGGACCGCGCCTATCGTGAGTTATTGAATATCTACGAACGCGAATTCAAGCGGCATCCGGAGAAAACGGATTTGCGCTGGCGCATCGAGCATGCGCAGGTGATTCACCCGGACGATATCGCCCGCACGGTTGATCTGGGCGTTATTCCTGCCGTGCAGGGAATATTCGCCTGTTCAGACGGTCCCTGGGTCGAGGATCGTCTGGGCCCCGAACGAACGCGCGAACGCGGCTACATATTTAATACGCTGGCCGAAGCGGGACTGGTGCCAACGAACGGCACCGATCCGCCGGTTGACGAAATCGACCCGATTGCCAGTTTTCACTGCTCGGTGACACGCTTGTTGCCGGATGGCAGTACATTCCAGGTGGACGAGGTGTATTCGCGGCAACGCGCTTTGTACTCCTACACCATGGGCAACGCGATAGCGGCGTTTGAAGAAGATATCAAAGGCTCATTGACGGCGGGAAAACTGGCGGATATCACGGTGTTGTCGCAGGACCTGTTGACGGTCGACGATGCGGATATCCTGAACACCGAGATCGTCATGACCATTCTCGGCGGTGAAGTCCGTTACTACGATGGGCAGTTAATTTATTGAGGCGAAAAAAAGCAGGAGCGGCAAATTGCCGCTCCTGCGATTCTAACGTCTAACAGGTAGAAGAGGTCTTACGGTCTGGCTATAACCATCTCTACCTCAATAAAGACGTTCGGTCGTGCCAGGCCGGCGATCTGAAAAGCAGAACGGGCCGGCTTGTTCGGTTGATCTTCGGTGCCAAAGTACAAAACGTAGGCCTTCATAAAGCCACCGAAATCCATTCGGCCACCCAGCTCTGGATCGCCTACCAGGAAAACCGTCATCTTGACGACATCGCCAAAGCCAACGCCCAGATTTTCCAACGAGGTCTCAAACTTCTTGAAAACACTCAGCGCCTGGGTCTCCGTATCGCCGTAATACTCCCGACTGCTTTTGTCGGCGTCAGGATTAGCGACAGCCGGCAATTGGCCGCTGTGGAAGATCAGAGTTGTATCCGGTGTGACCTCGACCGCCATGGAGATGGGAAAGGTCGAATTATTGGGCAACGGATGACGCGTAACGTCGGCCTGTGCGGCCAGTCCCGAGAACATCATAATTAGTCCGGCGAGCAATATTTTTTTCATAATTTAAAGTCTCTTAATTTTCGTGCAACGTCGTGATGTACCGAACCACATTCTGCATGGCCTGGTCATCGTCCAAAATCTGTACGGTGGCGCGCATCTGTACGCCGTAATTGTCGGCAGGGTTGCCGCCGCGGATTCCGTCCCGATAGTTTTGCAACTGAGCGAGCAAATACCAGTCATTCAGGCCGCTAAGCGGAGGAGCATGCAATGCTTCCTTCCCTTCACCATTTTCCCCATGACATACTGAACAGCTCGTATAATTCTTCTTGCCTGCGGCAATATCACCGTCAAGCGTCTGCTCCGGATACGGTGAACGGGTGGCGCTGACGAACTCGCTGGCCATTTTTATCTGTTGGTCTGAAAGTGCGGCAGCCATAGGCCGCATTTCCATGCCGGTCAGATCCTTCTCGTGCGTACCGCGCCAGCCGTTCTTGAATGATTTCAGCTGCAGTTCTACATACCATTCCGGTAACTCGCTCAATCGCGGTGCAAGAACATTCTGGTTGCCTCGTAGCTGAACGCCATGACATACAGTGCAATATACAAGTTCATCGGGCGGTATGACGGCCGCATCCTCAGCTGCTACCCACTGCGGGCTCACAAGAGCAATGAGTATGGAGGCGGAG
>CAYUOY010000084.1:0-16788 GCA_964446495.1 uncultured Woeseiaceae bacterium
ACTGATTTTCTTGATCGCCTCCACCAGAGCGTCAAGCTCTTTCGTGGTCGTATAAACATTGGGCGTTATTCTCAGCCCGCGGACACCGGGGCGATCAATCGAGACCGTAAATATTTGATACTCGTCAAATAGTTTCTTGGCCAGGTCGGCAGGTTCAATTCCGTCAATACCGACGTTGCCAATACCACCATGCCGACTCATTTCCACCGGCGTATTTACCATGATGCGCGGCAGGCCACGCAACTGACTCGTCCAGTAATGTTGCAAATACTTGAGCCTGGCTTCCTTGCGTTCCATACCAATGGCGTTCTGATACTCGATCGCGTTGAGAATGCCCAGGTCCGTGTACACCGGGTTTGTGCCGGTATGGTTCAGTCGATGAATGTCGTTCGGTTCGAGGTCACGTTCTGCAAGCAGCGGCCACACTCCGCCAATCTTTTCTTTTTTCACGTATAGCATTCCCGTGCCCAACGGTGCGCTCAGCCATTTATGCAGACTGGTCCCGTAGTAGTCACAGTCGAGATCGGCCATATTGAAGTCTACGTGCGAGTAAGCGTGCGCACCATCAACCATCACCTCAACCCCACGGGCATGTGCCATGTCTGTGATCTTGCGTACTGGCAGGACCTGTCCCGTAATGTTGACCATGTGACAGACCATCAACAGGCGTGTCTTGTCCGTGATCGCCGCCGCATAAAGGTCGACCAGCTCATCGTCATCTTTCGGATGGTTCGGTATGGACACCAGCCGATTGACGGTGCCGTATCGGCTTGCGACGTACCGAAAGTGGTTGAGCATGGCGCCGTAGTCCTGCTCGGCCATCACCGCCTCATCACCGGCATTCCAGCGAATGCCGCCAATAATGGTATCCAGTGACTCCGTGGTGTTGCGAGTGATGACGACCTCATCGCTGCTGCAACCGACGATTTCGGCGACTTTCTGCGCCGCCTTGTTTTTGTTCTCCCATTGCACCGTGCGCATGTAGTATGACGCTTCATTATTGATGACACGCAAATGCTCGACGGTTTGCTCCAGCAATTGTTTTGGCATGAAGCAGTAGTAACCATTTTCCAGGTTTATGTAGTCGGGCTTAAGTGTGTAGTCCCCGCGGATTTTCGACCAGAAGTCCTGGTTCGAAGCGACATCCGCGGGAGCCGCTTTGCCGATGCCGGCAACAGCTTGTTCGACCTGCAGAAAAGTCAGCGGCGCGGCAAGACCCATCATGCCCACGCCTTTCAGAAATGATCGTTTATCCATGATTCAACCCCCAGTTGCCCGGCAAATAGAACCATGTCCGGAATTTTTAGTCCAGCGGAAACCCTGCGTTGGCGAGCAGCCGTGCGCTGTTCTGAAATTGTTCGCGGTCCTCATAGGTCAGGACCACCGCAAAATTGCCAACATCCTCGCGAAACCAGTCCAGCTGCAGAGTGGGCGATCGCTGTTCCAGGCCAGTGACGAACGCGTCCGCGCGGTAGGGCTCCGCAAACCGAACGAGTACCGAGCGCCCCAATTCGGAGTACAAGTGCTCGCCTCCCGTACTATCGGCCTGGTCGTCGCCAAGTACATAACCAAGATGGCGGAAAATGTAATCGCTGTACCAACGGGCGCCGGAGGGAATATTGGATACATTGGCCTCGATTCGCCCCGGACCGTAATTGTAGGCCGCGAGTGCAAGATGCAGGTTGCCATCGAAGCGCTGTACCAGTTCCTTCAGGTAGCGAGCTCCGGCATCGATATTCGTACACGGGTCGTATAGTTCGCTCAGGCGATAGATGCCCAGATGATTGGCGGTTGCGGGCCACTGTATTTGCATGACGCCGTGCGCATTTGCTTTCGATCTGGCTGTCGGTTCGAAGTTGCTTTCGCCACGAGCAACGGCAAGCAACAACGTTTCCGGAAGGTCATAGGCGATGGCGGCAGCCTTGAAACACTGGCTATGTGGGAAGCTATAGCTCGGCGCGATCCCCGTATCATTTTCCAGATAGGCTTTCCACGCGGCATCGGGATCGGCGTCGGTCGTTTTGGCAACGGCAACGCCGCAAAGTACTGTCAGCAGCAGGACCAACGGATATTTCGTCGTTTGACGGATCATGAGTCCGGTAACTCCAGTCCTGTCGCGGCCGATATTCGTGATAACTTGCTGCGCCGCTCATCGTCGCTATCGTAGGCAAATGCTACTTCATAAACGCCTGTTTTGGTTTTTACGACCCGATAGTCCAGTCCGGTCACTCTTTCGAGTTGCTCGACAAATCCACTGGCGGCCAGGTTGCTGCGAAACGGGTTCCAGAACGCATACCATTGCAGCTCAATTTCCGGTTCCATCACGGCTGTGGCCACTGCGTCGATTGCCGCCGGCTCTGCAGCGCTGTCGGCCTCGGGCGCGACGATTTGCTCCGGTTCATCGTCGCTGGCCACCTCCAAAAATTCCGTAGCAGTCTGCTCCACGTCGCGTTTCTTGGCGAGTAATTTCTCAACTGCATCATCGAAGCGCTGCTGATCAATAGCCGGGTCCTCAAGGTGAAACTCCGGAATGCCGGTTATCAATAGAATGATGACAATAGAGGTAACCGAACCAACAAGAATTCCCAGTAATCTGAACATCGTTCAAGCCTCAGTAAATATTTTTGACACGAATGGCCTGCCAGTCGATGGATTGCTTCCAGCGTTCCGCGATTTCGGCAAACCGGCCCATCCAGCGCTGCAGTTCACGGTCTTCAAGGCCACTACGCATTGCGGCCGAGCAGCGGTTCGGCAGTTGATTGATATGTCGGGATAGCGCTCGGGCCGCTTTGCGATCGGTGGTCGCAATGACATAGTAGGTGTCTGCATCCGGGTTGAGGTTCCAGCCATCGGCGGCTGTCCATGAGTCCGACAGCAGTGCATCGACCGGGAGTGGAAAGCGCAGCGGTTCGTTCATGCGTGCAATCTTCGCATCGGTTCCTGCGTCGCAAGGTTGCCCTGATAGTCGAACCAGCCCGTAATTCAACTGGTGATTGAGAAAGAACAGTACAGAATCGCTGCTTGGCTCGACTTCCAGCGCAAAGCAATCGATAGCCGCCGATGAATAGGGGCTGTTGAACACACGCGACCCACCGACACGGTCCCCCGACGCCTGACAGAAGCGGCCATTACGCATCTCGACCACTTTCAACTCGCCAACGAAGCGTTCGTCGCTTCTCGCAAGCGGTGTGTGAATGGCCGGAATAAGCATCGCGGCCGAATATTTTTCCTGGACGCGAATATACGCGTTGGCACTTATCGTCGGCAGGTCGGAATCTGCCAGGCTGGGAGTAATCGTCA
The DNA here is from genome assembly GCA_964446495.1 of uncultured Woeseiaceae bacterium. Taxonomy (GTDB): domain Bacteria; phylum Pseudomonadota; class Gammaproteobacteria; order Steroidobacterales; family Woeseiaceae; genus JAADHU01. The sequence goes on from CAYUOY010000084.1 coordinate 3,301, forward strand.
CCCAGTATTGATAGAGTTCATCATCAATCCGGTGGGCTTTGCCCTCGATAACAGCATTGGCGTCATCGCCGGCCATGGAAAACTGCAGGGCATCGAAGTCGGCCAGGTTATTGCTGACCAGTTCCAGCATGGCCGTCTCTGCCGCATTTTCTGACTCCTGAGTCGTCCCGGCAAGGACGTACTCACCGGCGGTTTGCCGCAGCAAACTACAACCGAGCTCATGCGCCAGCTGCGCAGCCAGCAGATCGAACTGTGACTCGTCGAACGGGGCATCGCGCCTGCCATGAAAAGAGTGATCAATCTCGGTTTGCTGCAACTGCCGTCTTTGTGCGGCATCGGGATAACCTCGCCATGATTGACTGAACCCGGCGACCCAGCTCTGATCCTCGACATCGAGTGCCCGGACGTAAACATTGATGAGTCCACCGCGATCCTCGACGACCTCAACGCCGATGAAATAGTCCACCTGGCTCTTCGTGCAATCGATGTTTCCGGATTCGGCCGCAACACTGACATCGCGATGCCAGACGATCTTCAGGCCAGGATCCTGCGCAGCCGAGTCACGCAATCGATCCCGAATGCTCATCGCCAGCTTGTTACTGGCCGACTGTGGATTCTCATCGGCGAGCACCACGAATCGGACCGACTCATTTTTGAACCTTGGCGACGACGAGAGCTTCTGCGTAACGTACGGCGTGAGATCCTTAGAGATCCAGGCTTCCAGATCTGCCTGGTAGCGAGCCGCATGGCTCGCCGTGCTGCCAAGAAGGCTGACCATGAAAACGATGAGAAAGGGTCTCATGTCAATGCCTCAGGTCGATCTGGCCGCTGGCCGCGATGATCAGCGAGCCGCCGCTCTCGTTGGCAAGAAAGGCATTCAACTCCTGCGACATGCTGGTCGGAAGGGTGACGCCCCACTTAATGTCATCGGCTTGATAACTGTTGCGGTAGGCAGCCAGGACCTCCGCGGGAACGGTGGATTCATCCATCTCGTGGTATCGATCCGGTAACGAGGCAGGCCAGAAACTGATGTCATCCCCGGTGATACTCATGCGTAATGATTTTTCGGTTGTAATGGCATAGAAGCCGACCTGTTGACGTGCGACCAGGTCGGTTAACGCCAGATCCGTCTCAAATCGCAAGGTGAAGCCCTCTTCGACAGGTTCCGATGCCGCGACAGTCGCCTGGGCGGGTTCCTCGCTTTCTTCCGGCTTAGTCGTGCGGACCGGCGACGGGCGTGGCCGCTGCAAGGCAACTCTTTCGCGAGGAGAAACCATTCGTGCAGGCACAGGTCGGGTGAGCACGATTTCAGTTTTCCGAACGCCATTCTCTGGCGCTTCTTCGGTAATCGTTTGAGGTTCCGAGTTCGGGAGCGGCTCTTCAGGGGCAGGTAAAGTGGGTGCCAGCGGAATACTCTGCACTAGTGCAAAAATCGCCACCAGGCACAACGACAGTATGGCCATGAATCGCATGACATCCGTTTGCAGGTCCGCAGCACCGCCGGCATCGGCATCACCGCCACGATTCATCGGATAATAAAGTGGCGAGCGATTCATTATGTCTCGCGGTCAGCATCGGCTGATCCACTCAGGTGTTGCTCGATGCGTTGTAGCGATTCGCGCATGCTGGAGGTATCCACTCTTGCCGCAAGGTCATAACGTTGCTGCAACAAGGTGCCCAGAAAAATCGATTTGTGAACCCGCATCAGGTAGCCACCGATGCCGCCAAATATCGTCGTCGACAATGCCAGCAGAATTCCGCCATCCACCATTCTTTGCAATACGGCGAAAGCGCCCTGTTGAATCGTTGCGTCCGGGTCGGCCAACGCAAATATCAGGGCGCTACGCATGCCTATCGCCGTCCAGATGACACCGGTGCCGAAGAATAATGTGGTCCACATGTCAGTCAGGTGATCGAGTTGTACGATCTGATCGATGGGGAGATCGCGATCGAGGCGCCCGCGCAATCGATGCAAGCTGACGAAATACAACAGAAGAATTCCGGCAAAGACCGGGATCGACATTCCCAGATTGGCATAGACCCAGCTTAGCCAGGGACTAATGGCGGGTAGACTGTCAAACGAGAAGGAGACCAGATCGCCGCGGCGTAGCAGGTAAAGTAACGCGCCGGTGCCCACCGCCGAACCGAACATGCCAACGGTGAGACCTTCGAAAAAACCGGCGCTACGTCCTGCAGACATCATGTTACTGCGGCCTAACGCCCGGCCGCGCAAGCGGTACAGGTGGCTTCCAGAACCAGGTCAACTTCCTGGTAGAGCTCGTCGGCACGGTAGTAACCCGCATTGTCCAGGCTGACCTTCAGCAGGCCCCGTTCCTTGTCACCAAGTTCGCGCTCCATGTCGAGCATGACCAGATCCCGACGCGGGCAGGTGTGCGAGCAATTATTGTAATCGCTTTGCAACGAGACGAATTTGACGTTGAAATAGCGGTTGTAATAGTCACGTGCCTGACGCTTGCTCAAGATTCCCTGATCGCTCGACCACACGAGAAACTCGCTGAAGAGCTGCTTGTTTTCGACTTTTGGATCACCTTCGGCAATATTCAAGAGGTCATCGTAGTAGCGGTCGAATTGTGCGCTGCAACCGCCGCTAAGATTGTTTTTCACCTCTGTCATAGCGGCATCGAGATTCTTGGACTGGGGGCCGTTGCAAGGTGGCGGAGTGCTGGCGCAAGACGCCACCAGAAAACCGCTTGTAACCACCATCAGTAACGCGCGGGCTGTGTATTTGTAGGCTTTCATCGAAGTTCTCCTCGAATGTCGACTTAGTTTTCGAGCGGACTGCGATAGGCCCGTTCAAAGGTTCCGGGCGGTGGCCCTGCAATCTGGATCTGACTGGTCTCGGCGCCAAACAGAATGGATTTCACGCCGCCGACAATCTCCATCATTTCCGGCGTAATCGCACCGAAGGACTGGTTCAGTTGTTCAACCAGGGTTGCCCTGGCGATTTCTTCACGAGTTCGAGCGATCAATACACTGGTTTCGTCCATGTCGAGATAGATGTCAGAGGCGAGGACGGCCAGCGATTGGTCAGTCTCGCTGCTTGAGGATGCGACCAGTTGGTAGTACTGGCGAAAGCGCTCGCTGAGTCGCATGCCGGATCGCCCACGATTGGCGGACGTCTTTGTCGTTGTGCTCTTCTGCTCTTTTCCCAGCAGCGTTTCTTGTAACGTCCAGGAGGTCATCTTGTTTCCCAGTTCGCTGCGCAGCCGTTTCTCGAGGCTGAGGCGAGTGTTATTTACGGTGTGTTCCATATCGGGCAAGCGATCTTCCATGATCCCCAGCATGTCGAGATAGGTTGCGCCGAGTTGCTTCGCCAGGCGCTGACAACCGGGGTCGGACTCGGCGCCGTCACATTTGCTTTCCTGATACAGCAGCTGTTGCTGGTCCAGTCGGCCAATCACTTCCTGTAAGCCGGTTTCCATTTCCTTGGCAACCGAACTGGTCTGGCGCAGGTCCTCAAGGACTGTCGTCGGAAACAGGCGGATGGTTGGGGATTCTGCATAGGCTTGCATGGACACCAGGACAAAAATCATTAATGCGAGTCCCAGTACCCGTATCATTTCGCGGCCAAACTGCGCGGCGATCGAATTCCGGGAATGCCGGCGACGGCGGAAGACGTTCATATCGTCATCTCCAATCAGTATTGTTAATCCACGGTGCGCGGTACACATCAGTGACACGGACACCCTTGTTCTCTTTATGGAAACAAACTAACCGGGAGCGGCTGAACGTTAGCTGAATGGTTGTGCTGGAATTCGGCTCAGGCTGGTCGTTGCACCGAATTTGCGGCTTCTATAGTATGCAGCCCGACATTACTCTGGAATTTACTATGAATATTACGAAGTACACATCCCTCCTCGCCCTCATGCTGGTGGGTACCACGGTTCTTGCGGCTGATGAAAACGCCAATCCGGACAAACCTGTTTTCTATGCCAGCCAAACCGAGACAGTAACGGCGACGGTAGAAGCGATCAATCATGAAACCCGTGCGGTTAAGTTGCTTCGTGCCGATGGCGAGATAATCGATTTTGTTGTTGGCGAAGAAGCCCGAAACCTGGATCAGGTGTCGGTTGGTGACATTGTGTTCGCGCAATACGTTAGCAGCATATCCGTCAAAGTTGTGTCAGGCGATGAAGCAGAACCCGGCAATCTTGGCCTCGCAACCGTGGAACGTTCAGAAAAAGGCGAGATGCCAGGCGTGGTCGCAGTGGACACAGAAGTCATTGTTGCGACAGTGGTTGATATCAACATTGAGGCGAATACTTTTCAGTTGAAGGGTGTGGACGGTTCGATTGAAGAATACGTTGCCATGAACCCTGAAAACCTGAAGCGGGCCGAGGTCGGTGACGCGGTGATTATTACTTTGAGTTCGGCGGTAGCATTGTCGGTTGAACCGGGAGTCGCAAAGTAAGCTGGTCCGGATAACTCAACGCGTTTTTTCAGTTGCAAAGTCGGCGGGCGGTAATCGTGCGCCGACTTTACGCAACTCTGGCGCTGATCGAGAATAAGCGGGTAGCATGGGTTAACTTCGCGCGCGTCGCACATGCCCAGGCAGTTGAGACCACGACATTCTGCCCCGACGATTTTACAAAGTATTTACAATTTGCCACCCCAACCGCTGATGAGACTAGCTACAATTGATTGCAACTTGTAGCCAGTCTCGCGAAAGGTGGGCCATTATGTTCGGCAAAAGAATCATCGTCTTAGTCAGCCTCCTCGGCGCAGGTTCTGCGCTTGCCGCCGACGCGTCGTCCCAAGTCGACAGCGTTACGGTTTACGCAAGAGGGGCGATGGTGACGCGTGTCGCAACCGTTGAACTGTCGGCAGGCAACAACGACATACGCCTGACCGGGCTCGTTAGTGACCTCGGAATGGAGGGGCTGCGGATCGAGGTTGCTGCTGACGATGTACGAGTTGGCCAGATCAATCTCGGCAGGGAGCAGACCCGCGATGCGTTCAACCAGGAGATTCAAGATCTGCAGGCTCAGATCGACGAACTCATATTGAGCATCAAGGCGAATGACGATAGCAGTGGTGCCGCCGCATTGAGACTCCGATTCCTGCAGGGAATCGCAGATGGCTATGCAAAAGAAGCCTGGTTTGAGGGCACTCGTGGTACGGCGGATATAGAGTCGTGGAAAGCGGCACTCGAGCTGCTCCAGACAGGCACAGAAGATGCCAACAATCTGATTCGCGCAAATTCGGTTAAGAAAAACGCACTTAACAAGGACCTTTCCGTGCTGACTCGCCGCTTGCAGGAAATGCGCGGCGGTGCTCATGCTGCAACGACCGTTGGGTTCTCACTGACTGCCGGAATCGCGAAACGAGTGCAGGTTCGTTTGCACTATTATCAGCAGGGTGCCTCGTGGTCGCCTCGATATGAGGCGAGACTGAATAGCGAAAGCGGTGAGCTGCAACTGGTCCAGCAAGCGGAAATCATACAGAGAACCGATGAGGATTGGAGCAAGATTAACCTGACCTTGTCGACCAGTGAGCCTGAGAACACGCTCATGGCCCCGGAACTCAGTAGTCGATTCCTGGACTTGTACGAACCGAATATTGCGGTACGTTCGCGAAGCGACATGGAGAGTCCCAAGGCCGAATACGCGATGCTTGAGGAGATCGTTGTCACCGGTTTGATAGCGCAGACGAATGTGAGCGGGTTTGCTGTGAGCTACCCGGTCCCAGGACACACGAGTATATCCAATGAGCGTGGCGAGCCAGTGAATATCGATCTGGCCCAATTTGAATTCAATGCCGAATTGATCACGCGAGTGGTTCCGCGGCAGAGTACGCAAGCATTCCTGCTTGCCAAATTCGTCTACGATCAGTCGTTGCCTTTGTATGGTGGCACAATGACCGTCTACGTTGACGGTGTCTATGTCGGACAAACACAAATGCCCACCGCCTTGCCGCAGGCGGAAATGGAGTTGCCGATGGGCCAGGATCGTCGTGTTGAGGTTCTCGTGGAATCGCAAGGTGGCGAGACAGGGCAGCAGGGCATGATCAGTAAGCGAAAATCCGAATCCACCGACTACATTTTTGAGATCGTCAACCGCCGCGCTACCGCAAGCCTGATCGAAGTTATGGACCTCTATCCGGTGGCGCGCAATCGCGAAATTGAGGTCTCGGTGCCGCGTTCGGCCACTCCGCCGGATGAGCGTAATATCGAGGAGCAACCGGGCCTTGTCCGGTGGAAGAAGTCACTGGCTGCGGGCGAGACCTGGCGGATCAGGCATCAATACGAAATCACGTACCCCGCGAAATCGGTGTTGAGCGGAAACTAACAGTCTGCAATAGCCTATTGCGTTGGGCGCAAATGTTCCAGCATCAGGCCCTGTGCCGTGCCCTTGCCAAAGCCTTTCCAGTAAGTATGTTGTTCCGTCGCTAGCCCGTTTTCCATGGAATAGATCCCGTCCTGCGGGTTCGCTATGAGCTCGAGATAAGTTTTTCGCTCCTGAATACCTTTCAGCTGATAGTCGAACCAGGCCGTAGCGAAATGATCCATGATGTTGTTCATTCTCACGGTATCCCAGACCGGGTCCGTATAGTGACTCGCACCCGTTTTGTCGTCGCTGTTCATGATCTCCAGCGGCAACGGCATAGGGGCTCCTGCGTTGTGACCGGCGTTCTCGAAGGTCAGCAAGTAACGGTCGCTGTTGATGGCGTTCTCAAAAATGGCACGAGTCCCGTTTTCGTAGCCAGCGACGCTGTCGACACTGCCTGCAAGATAGAAGGTTGGCACTTTGATTCCGTGCAGGTCGTCAACGCGCCACATTCCTGTATTCATTCCCCAGGGCGCTATCGCAAAACCCGCCTTGATGCGGGAATCCAGATGCTTGCGGTAGTCCGGATTACCACTGGCGTGACGGTGCAACAGTCCGTTCGGCGGTGCCATGGCATGCCCTACGACATCGTCACTGTATCCGGCACCGAGATTATTGACGAGCCCGTATCCACCCATTGAATACCCGACGATACCGACGTTCTCCGTATCCACCAGGTCACTCAGGAAACTGCCAGGGTTTGCCGCCGCGATCGCGATCTGGTCCAGCACGAATAACTGATCAAGTGGACGGTTATACAGTGTGCTCGAAAACGCTTTCTGATCATCGTAAGTGCTGTCCCGATGCTCGATGGCGGCAAGCACATAACCTTTGCTGGCGAGGTTTTCCCCAAGGTGACTTATCAGGTAGCGGTTTCCCGGGTAACCGTGGGAGATGATGACCAGCGGGAATTTGCCTGCACCAGTTAGTGGTGCGGCGTCGCGGACCGCTAACCCACTCAGGGTGGCCGTTATGGCAGGGTTTCGTGTCACGGTCGTGTACTGACCACCCGGCTTCTGGCCATTCGCCAGTTTGGCCGGATACCAGATCTCAACAGTCAGATTGCGGTCGTAGAATTGTGTATCGCCACCGCTTACGGTCTGCAAGATATCCGGCCGGTTCTTGTCCGTAAACTCGACAGTTCGTACCCCGATGTCGTAGTCACCAAAATAGGCGAGCTCTGGCGCGTCATATCGAATGAGATCGACCCGATTGGTTTGTGCTTGTGCGCCGAAAGACGCGCATATCACCCATAGAAAGAGGCTGTATTTTTTCACTGTTTTTATTTCCGGACTAGTTACTTGAGTAGTTCGTGATCGGGTGGCAACTCGTGCGATACCCACATCGCCAGGCGATGCTTGATGTTGGGCAAGGAGATCTGCTCATTCTGTAGCGGGACGATCTTCTTGTCATGTACCAATAGTCTGTAAGCGAACTCGATTTTGAGGTTTCTCGAGTCGGTTGCCGCAAATTCAACGACACCACGTTTGACCGCGTCATCAATGATGATCCGCAATGCCTCTTTCAGCAGCCCTGCCTCGTTTTTGAGTTTCTTTGACATCGCGCAACCTGTAAATGCCGCCTGAACAGGGTGCCAGTCTAGCAGCGCAGGACCGCATTGGTCACAAAACTAGCGGATTTGCCAGCATTGAGTGGCTCTCTTTCGTTACCGCCAACGGTATACTCCACGAATGAGTCAATCCGCTGAAAGTGTTCTCGCAGAAGTATTCGGCTATACCGAATTCCGCGGGCATCAGGAAGAATCCATTGCGGCGGCGATGGCCGGCCGGGATTCACTGGTGTTGCTGCCGACTGGCGGCGGCAAATCTCTTTGCTACCAGATACCGGCACTGCTGAGCGAGGGCGTAACGCTGGTCGTTTCGCCGCTGATTGCCCTTATGCAGGACCAGGTTGCCGCGCTTGAGCAACTGGGCGTCGATGCGGCCTATTTGAATTCAACCTTGACCAGCGTACAGGAACGCAAGATCGTAGAGCGCCTGGAATGCGGGTCGCTGAAGTTATTGTATATCGCACCGGAACGTCTCATGCAGGAGCGCACGCTCTTGCAGTTACAGGCTTGTCAGGTCAGCCTCATCGCGATCGACGAAGCCCATTGTGTGTCCCAGTGGGGGCACGATTTTCGCGAAGACTACCTGACGCTCGGTGAACTAACGCGGCATTTTCCGGGCGTGCCACGAATGGCGCTGACGGCAACGGCTACGATGCCGGTTCGTGCGGAGATCATCGAGCGGCTTGAGTTGGCGGAACCAGCGCAGTTCGTCGCGGACTTCGACAGAGCCAATATTCATTACCAGGTGCAGGGCAAGCTCGACGCGAAACGCCAGTTGCTGGACTTCCTCTCCGGCCACCGGGGAGACGCCGGCATTGTCTATTGCATGTCACGCAAGAAGACAGAAGCCACGGCGACATGGCTGGCCCAGTCGGGATTCGACGCGCTTCCCTATCATGCGGGTCTCAGTGCCGGCGTGCGGGCGGAGCATCAAAAACGATTCTTGCGAGACGACGGGATCGTGATCGTTGCCACCATTGCGTTTGGCATGGGCATCGACAAACCGAACGTGCGTTTCATTGCCCATCTGGATTTGCCAAAGAGCATGGAGTCCTACTATCAGGAAACCGGTCGTGCGGGCCGCGATGGAGAGCCCGCCAATGCATGGATGATCTACGGTCTGCAGGATGTTGTGCGTCTGCGGCAAATGGTTGATGGCTCCACGGCGACGGAGGCCCACAAGCGCAACGAACGGGTGAAACTCGATGCCTTGTTAGGCTGGTGCGAAGTTACCGAGTGTCGGCGGCGGTCATTGCTGGCCTATTTCGGCGACACGCTGGAACAGGATTGTGGCAATTGCGATGTGTGCCTGAGTCCACCGGAAGTTTTCGATGGCACCGAAGCGGCACAGAAGATTTTATCCACCGTGTACCGCACCGGGCAGCGATTCGGAGCGGTGCACGTCATTGATGTGTTGCTTGGCAAGGATACGGACAAGGTTCGACAGCACCGGCATGATGATCTTAGCGTCTATGGTATTGGGTGCGAGCTTGGGCAACAACAATGGCGTTCCATTCTGCGGCAGTTAATCGTGCTTGGTTTGCTGTCTGTTGATACCGCCGGTTATGGTGCCATACAACTCACCGCGTCGAGTCGTCCGCTTCTCAGAGGTGAGGTGGACTTGTCATTGCGTCGGGACTTGCTGATTGCTCGCAAAACCGCCAAATCAAAAGGTAGCGCCAAAGCGAAAAACTTGTCCATTGCGGAAGAGGATCGTGGCCTGTGGGAGGCATTGCGGGATTGCAGGAAACGTCTGGCCGACGAGAACAACGTGCCTTCGTACGTTATCTTTCACGATGCGGCATTGATGGAAATGGCGACGGCCAAGCCCCAATCGTCCGCGGAATTTCTGGATATAACCGGCGTAGGCCAGACGAAGCTTGAGCGCTACGGTGCCGAATTCATGGAGGTTGTGCGTGCCTCGAAAGAGGACAGATCTGTGGCGATTTCCAATACCACCTGAGCAAATTCTTCCACATCCGAAAAGCGCGTACGCCAATTTGAGAATGCGGGTCTGAATACGGTTCGAGGACCGATCCTGGACGTGCCCACCAGGAAGCGGCCGTCCGCCAGAACGGCTTCGCCGAGCCGGTGATTTAGTTCGTTGAGTTGCTCATCGCCCAGATTGCCGGGATTGTAGCGAAAGGCAACGATGTTCAGTTTTACGTCGTTCATTAATTCCAGCTGCGGAATATCACGAACCTGCTGTGCGAAATGCTGTGCAATATCAAGACAGTGTTCGACGATCTGACGGTGTCCGTCCAGACCGTACGCTTTCAACGTAGCCCATACGGCGAAACTGCGCGCGCGCCGTGAGCTTTCCGGTCCGATTGCACCGGGTGTCGGCCGGTCGCTGTGTTCATCGGGCAGGTAGTCGGCCGAGTAGCGAAAAGCTCTCGCCATCAAACCGTAATCCCGGACGAAGGCATAACCGGAATCGTACGGTACGTTCAGCCATTTGTGACCGTCAACGGTCGCGGAGTCAGCGTCTTCCACACCGTCCACGAAATGTGCCGTGCGCGGCGAAATTCGAGCGAACAGGCCGAAGGCACCATCCACATGAATCCAGCAGTTGTGTTGCCGTGCCAGCGTGATCATGTCACTGACGGGATCAAATTCTCCGGCATTGACCTCACCCGCGTTGACGATCACGAGTGCCGGCTTGCCATCGAGACCTTGTAGCGCCTTCTCCATGGCAGCGAGATCGACCCGACCGAAATCATCGCGGCAAAACTGCTGCACATTGGCCCGACCAATACCCTGCAGAGCCAATACCTTCAGCGTGCTTGCATGTACGAAGCCTGATGTCAGTACCGGCATTTGTGGCAGACCAGACATACCGGATTCAGATACGTCGACGCCGAGTTGCTCGCCCCACCACTGACGTGCGGCCGCCAGGCATACGAAATTGGCCATTGACGCACCGGTCACCATGACGCCGGACCACTCTCGCGGCAGGCCGAACATCTCCTTGAGCCAGTCGAGGGCCTGCAATTCCATGCGGACACCAACCGGTGACAGTAGCCAGGTGTAGGTAACGGCTTCATACGCAGTGGCGAGCAAATCCGCCGCCATCGCAGCGGGGGTACTGCCGCCTATGACAAAATGAAAACAACGTGGACCGCCCGTATTTCCCCCAGCCACCGCATTTAGCTCAAGCAGGCGATCGATGGTCTTTGCGGCGCCGCATCCCTGAACAGGCAGAGCCTCATCGAACTTCGCCAGCACTGCCTCGGCACCCGGCGGCAAGGCGATGCGGGTGTCTGTTTCCCGGATTACAGCGGATATCGATTGCGCCAGCTCATCGACGAGATTTTCCATTTCGTCGCGCAAGTCCTGCCCCAGATTGGATTCGCCCACTTGATTGCATGCCTCGTCTGTTGAAAATAGCCGCCGCGCGAGCGCCGGAACCCGAATCATTGTAATAGAATCCCGGCTACGGGGTTGCGATCGGCGGTGTCGCCCGAAAAGCACAACAACTTCCTGCGACGATCGGCTGACCTGGTGCATCTGTGGTTGGAATGGGAATCAATACAAGGGGACAACCAATGAACATGCAAAAATTAATTTTCGTCGCGGCCGCGCTGACTCTCGCTACAACAGTGCTGGCTGAGGAAGCTGCCGAAACAAAGATCGAGATATCCATCGACGAGGGGGATGGTAATGCAGCGATTCACCTGAACCTGGATAACGAAAGCATGGGCTTCAATATGCACGAAATGCAGCTGGGAGAGATTCAATCTATTGTGGATGAATCTGGCCGAGCCATCATGATCACGCGTGAAGAAGATGGCTACAAGCTGGACATTGGTGGAGAAACGGTACACCTGCCGTTGATTGACGGCGGCCAGGAAATGCTGTGGGTGGAAGACATTGACATGGACGATGCCGATGTCGAAGTCCATGTCATCGCGGGTGGTGATTTCACGGGTGATAGCACGCCGGCCGGAGTTACGATCATCAGTGAGAAAGCCATTGACGACGTTACTCAGGAAACCATCCGTGCGTTGCTGGAATCCTCGGGTCACGATACCGGTGTTGAGTTTATTGATGGCGGACAGATGGACGGAGGTCTCCACAAGAAAGTTATAATCAAGAAGCAAATAGTCTCAACCCGTTAAACTACGTTGGTGGAGAAGGATTACGAGCCGGGAGGGCACATCAAAATCGAACAGTTCGAAGTAAAACGAAGCGACCTGTCGGAGTCACGAACGATCACCGGTGAGGTTCCAGTCCCTGCAAATGGCGAAATCCTCACCAGGATCGATCGATTCGCGCTAACGGCGAACAACATCACTTATGGAGTGGTGGGAGAAAAACTCGGCTACTGGAATTTCTTTCCGGTAGACGACGGCTGGGGTGTTATTCCGGTCTGGGGCTTCGCGGATGTGATCGCGTCCCGGCATCCGGACATCGCTGAAGGCGAACGACTGTACGGCTACTTTCCAATGGGAACCCACCTGCGACTGCGACCCGGAAAAATCAGGGACACCCGACTGACCGATACGGCCGAACATCGGACGCAATTGCCGGCCGTTTACAATTCATACTCGCGCACCAGCCGAGAAGCGGAATTCGATACTTCGATGGAAGACGAGAGGATGCTTTTGGCGCCACTCTATGCAACTTCATTCTGTCTGTATGATTACTTGCAGGACAATGACTATTTTTCCGCATCACAAGTCATCATCCCGAGCGCCTCATCGAAAACGGCCATAGGACTTGCCTATGCGCTGCAGGCGAACAGCAGCAATCTTGCCCGCATCGGGATCACCTCCAGTGGAAACCGGGCGCAGGTGGAAGCGCTGGATTTATACGACACGGTCATCACCTATGATGAACTTGATGGCATCGACCATGCACAGGCCGCAGTAATTGTAGATATGTCCGGCAACGGCGCGGTCCTGTCCGATCTCCACGCCCTGTTGGGCGACCAGATGAAATACACCGCCAATGTGGGCGTGACTCACTACGACGCGAATGTCATGGGCCCGGATTTTATCCGCGAACGTAGTGAAATGTTCTTTGCACCGGCGCATATTCATAAACGCGGCAAGGAATGGGGTCCGGGAGAATTCGAAACAAGGGCGATTCGTTTCTGGCATGAAGCCGCGCTAAAAAGCAGGGATTGGCTGACCATCGAGCGGTACGATGGCATGCCGGCTCTGAGCACTGTGTACGACAGTCTGCTGGCGGGCAAAATTCCGCCGAGCCAGGGGATTGTGGTTTCGCTCTGATTTTGGGAGTGTGGCAGATTCGAAATAGACGAAAGGCAAGAATCAGCCGCAACCGGACTTCACAGGCTTTGTAGGGACAGGGGGCTCTAGGGAACCTCTGATCAATTCTAAACTGATATCTTGTTTCAACGAATTCCTCATGTTGGGAGGAATCTATTTTGGCCGGGTCGCGCGTCAGGTCGCGCTCCTACAGGAATTTCTTGTAGGAGTGCGACCTGACGCGCGACCCGGCGAATCCAAACTCCCACACCCTATTTGCTTCTTCAGAATTAATCAGAGGTTCCCTAGCTAGTTATCAGCCATTCTCAGCAAGAAAAACTCGTTCATTTCAGCG
>CAYUOY010000085.1:0-16763 GCA_964446495.1 uncultured Woeseiaceae bacterium
GGCAATATTGACAATCTTTTCTGCGGCGGTGAAAAAGCGGGACTACTGGTAGGACATACTGAGGCGATAGTGACCGGTTCGCTGGGTGGGCACAATGCCGTTCGAGCGATGGCAAACAAGGAGCCGATAATCCTGCCTGACAGCCTTGCCACCGGTGACGCGATAACGAACGTACGAGAGGAAATGGAGACTGAAGCGGGTATGTGCAAGAAATATACGTTCTCGGGGTCTGTCTACTTTGATCGAATGAAAGAGCGAAATCTGTATACGACAGACCTGGATGTCATTGCTAAACGAGTATCTTCGGCGGGTCTTGAGGGCATCTTCGAGCAACGGGTCATCTGATTGTGTCTTACATGATTACGGCTGAGTGTATCAATTGCGGTGCCTGTGAAATGGACTGCCCGGTTCGGGCGATTTCGCCTGCCAGCAATCAGTACCGAATTGATGAAACTATCTGCGTTGATTGCGAGGGCTATTTTACGGTGGCGCGTTGCAAATCAGTATGTCCGGTGAACGCTTGCACTCCGGAAAGGAAAGAGTACCTGGCGAAAGCCGGGTCAATGGCGAAAAAGGGGGCGCGCCCCGTGGTGTTCAGGAGCGGCGGCGAACCTGCAGGTGAGATGATCCCCTCCTGAGACCCAGAACCGGTATGAGGTAGTTATGTCCGTTCCACTTCCGCAGATTGATCACATTGCAATCAATGTTCTTTATCAGATGGATCGGGCTGAGGCAGCATTCAGGGATCTGGGGTTTCAGTTGACCGAGCGTGGCTATCATACGCTCGGATCGATAAATCATCTCATGATGTTCGACAGGGACTATTTGGAATTGATTGGGTTGCCGGAAAAATTGAGTCCGGGACAACCAGGCCGCCCGGAGATTGCCGATGCTGGTCCGGGAATTAACGGGCTCGTTCTGAAAACTTCCGATGTGGACGAGACCTACATCCATTTGCAGGAGTTGGGTATCGCGGGAAACCCTCCCATATCTTTTTCCAGACCGGTGAAGTTAGCCGCTCGCACTGTAGATGCTTGCTTTCGCACAGTGCAGATTCGAAGTGATGTGTTCTCCGGAGGGCGTGTCTATTTTTGTGAGCATCGGACGCCTGAACTCGTTTGGCGACCTGAGTGGGAGAATCATAAAAATGGTGCTTTGGGCATCCACGAGATCATCATAGTCGCCGAAAGTCATCGCCGAAGCGCAGACGACTTCGCTGCAATGCTTCGATCAAATACTGTGGGTTCAGGCGATTGTGTTGGCGTCAGATTGGATGGGGCACAAATTACGTTTCTGTCTCCGGATGCCTATCAGGAACGCTACGGCAGTCTTGCATCGGCTATGTTAGCGAGACCAGCAATTTTTGGTGCTTTGGTTATCTACACCGCCAACTTATCGACGATTCGCGACATTGCCCGTAAAAGTGGGCTGCCAATATCCGACAACGCCGCAAGCCTGGTCATTCGTGAGCCCTCGTTTAATACGGTAATTGAATTCGTTGCCCAACCTGGTACGGCGGTGCGCCCTGATTTACAACGTCGAACGGGTGCAGTGAGTTAGCGGGAACGAGTCGGAATTCATAACGGAGACAATTTATGCACAGACGCGATTTTCTTTCTTTGCTTCCAGCCGGGTTTTTGGTCCCGGACGAATTGTTGGCGGCTCGCCAATACCTGTTTCGCATCCGCACGATAACCGGGGGTGTGCCGCTGGTTTTGAGTGACTGGGAAAACCAATTGCGAAAGACCGTCGATTTTCTGCGGACGGCAAGAACCGAATTCCAGGCGCAAGACTACGAAATCCAGACCATACGTATCGCGACACAACCGCTCCCTGAATATCTTGACGACTGGTTGAGTAACAGCGGTTTGAACGTGCTGGCAGAAATGGATGCGTTTTGTCAGGAAAACGATGTCGTTCTGAGTGTCGGGCCGGTCGTCAACTCGGATCGGTATGTACCCGAACTGGCGGACTGGGGTGCGGAGCTTCTGAACAGCACTCAGCGAATGAGCTTCACCGTGGGTGTTGCCTCACCGGAGTTCGGCATGCACCCGGCGGCGATTCGCACAGCCGCTGAAGTTATTGCCGCCATTGCGAAGACCTCACCCAATGGCGAGGGCAATTTCAATTTCGCGGCAACCGCACATTGCCCGCCCGGCACCCCGTTTTTTCCGGCGGGTTGGCATCGTGGCGAGGCGTCCTTCGCAATCGGACTCGAAACGCCGCGTTTACTATTGGAAATCGTTAAATCGTTGCCCGGGAATGTGCCCGCCGCACGTCATATTGCCGCGGAGATGGATGCCGCCCTCACACCGATACAGTCGCTGGCGGAAACCATCTCGGGTCGCAGTGGACTGTTGTACGGCGGCATCGATGCTTCACCCGCCCCCGCACCGGATGCAAGCATTGGCGAGGTCATTGAGGTACTTGCAGACGCCCCGTTTGGAAACGCTTCCACTTTGCGTGCCTGTGCCACCATTACCACGGCGTTGAAGAGTCTGCGGGTCAAGACCTGTGGCTACTCCGGACTGATGCTGCCGGTGCTGGAGGACAAGGTGCTTGCCAGGCGGGCGGCGGAAGGTCGTTACGGAATCTCAGAGCTGTTGCTTTATTCCAGCGTCTGCGGGACCGGGCTGGATGTAGTGCCGATTGCGGGCGATAGTACAGCGGAGGCCATGGCCGCGGTGATTGGTGATGTGGCCGCATTGTCGGACAAGTATCAGAAACCACTGTCTGCGCGCCTGTTTCCGGTTCCTGGCAAGTCGGCAGGTGATGCGGTGACCTTCAACAACCCGTTTCTGACCGATTCAGTTGTTATGCCGCTCGACTAGGAAGAAAGGGGTCGCGCTCCTGTAGCGGTACCCATCAGGAATCGCCTTAAGCGCGAGCCGTTTTTGTCATTGTGCCTTTTCGCAAGACCAGCAAGCGGCGAATTGTCCTTCATTTTCTTCACCACAGTGGCTGCAGCGCCAGGGCGTCGATGGGCTTTCCGAAACCAGTGTCGCAGCATCGAGCAACTGTAGCGCCCGATCATAGTCCAGATCATTTTCCACCCAGAGCTCCGGCCATACTTCCTGGAAGGGCATTTCACCGATAATACTGCCAAGGTGCTGGTTCCTCAGAAAGGCCGGAATGCCCTCGCTGGTCAGAATATTTTTGTAGTGATTGATCGTAATCAACGAATCTGCCGTGGTAACTTTCTTCATGCCGTTGCCTCAGCCGTGGTCGATCAATGCTTCGAGAAAAGCGACCGGGTCTTCGTCGCGTTCCAGAACCTCGACCAGCGCTGAACCAACAATCGCACCCGCCGCATGCTGGCCGACGGCGGCAACATCGGCCGCCTGCCGAATACCGAAACC
Source organism: uncultured Woeseiaceae bacterium (assembly GCA_964446495.1). Classification (GTDB taxonomy): domain Bacteria; phylum Pseudomonadota; class Gammaproteobacteria; order Steroidobacterales; family Woeseiaceae; genus JAADHU01. The sequence goes on from CAYUOY010000085.1 coordinate 3,360, forward strand.
TGCACAAACAGGTATCGGCGAAACCGCGGTTACCTTATCCAGGTACGCTGCCAGGTCGGCTGGGAAACCGCCGCTTCCACCGGTAATGCCGGTGATCGTGACGGCGTACAGGAAGCCGCGTGACGTTTCCGCGAGGCGTTTGAGGCGATCATCTGGCGTTGCTGGTGTTACCAGTTGAATAAGTCCCACGCCTTTTTCCTGCAACGCCGCATCGAGTGCAGCGCTTTCTTCCAGCGGCAAGTCCGGAACAATGAACGCACAAACACCGCTCGCCACAGCCCGCGTTGCCAGTTCCTCATAGCCGAATGCGAGTAAGGGATTAATGTAGGACATCAACACCAGCGGCGCCTCGATCTGAGGCCGCGCGGTGTCGAGTTGATCGAATATCCATTTCAGGCTGACGCCGTTTTGCAATGCAACATGACTGGAACGCTGAATCGTCATGCCATCGGCCATGGGGTCGGAGAACGGCACGCCGATTTCGACCACATCACCCACCTTGCTGATCGCCTCCACGGTCGCGGCGAAGGTGTCCATGTGCGGATAGCCTGCCGTAACAAACGGCACCAGCGCGGTACGACCGGCATCGCGCGCCGCGGTGATCGCTGCACCTATTTTCTCATGCGCTTGCATGGCTGAAGGCCCTCACAGGGTATTGGGTCAGTGTTGGCATGTCTTTGTCGCCGCGACCGGAATTGCCGATCAGGATTCGTTTGCCCGGATTGTCCTGCGACCAGCGCTTCGCTGCCGCGTAAGCGTGCGCGGTTTCCAGCGCCGTCAGGATGCCCTCCAGCGCACAGACTTCCTCGAGCGCTGCCAGTGCTTCGTCGTCGTCGGCCGTTACATAGGACACGCGGCCAACTGCTTGCAGCAACGCATGCTCCGGTCCGACACCGGAATAATCGAGGCCCGCTGAGATCGAGTGCGTTTCCTGCACCTGTCCATCGGCATCCTGCAGAATGATCGAGTAGCAACCTTGCAACACGCCCGGTGTCCCGGTCGCGAGCGTGGCCGCATTTTGCCCAAGTCCGCTACCGGTACCGCCGGCTTCGACACCGATCAACTCGATTTCCGCATCCGCGATCAGGGGGTAGAACAAACCGATGGCATTCGATCCGCCGCCTACGCAGGCAAAGGCAACATCAGGGAGTCCGCCGGACTGATCCAGCATCTGCTGCCGCGCTTCTGCGCCAATCACCGACTGCAGCTCACGTACCAGGTAGGGATAAGGGTGCGGCCCAACCGCCGAACCCAGCAGGTAGTAGATATCATCCGGATCGGAAACCCACTCACGCATCGCCTCATCAATCGCTGCACGCAAGGTCTTGTCGCCCGTCTCAACCGGGAATACCTCGGCACCGAGCCGGTGCATGCGATCCACGTTCGGCGCCTGTCGTTCGATGTCCACGGCGCCCATGTAGACACGGCACGGTAAGCCGACTCTGGCACAGGCGGCGGCGGATGCGACACCGTGCTGTCCGGCGCCTGTTTCTGCGATAACACGTTTTGCACCAAGTCGTTTCGCCAACAATGCCTGGCCGATGGCGTTGTTGATTTTGTGTGCGCCGGTATGGGCAAGGTCCTCGCGCTTCAGCCAGACATCCGTTCCCCAGCTCTCGCTGAGTCGCGGCGCATGCGTCAGCGCGGTAGGTCGGCCTACCCATTCACGCAATTCGCGGCGAAATTCCTGCTGGAATTCGGCATCCGGCAAGTAGCGTCTGACACCCGCCTCCAATCGTTCGAAGGCCGGTACCAGCGTCTCGGGTATATAACGCCCGCCGAAGGGGCCGAAGCGCCCGCGCCCGTCGGGCAACTCGCCCTTGATCGACGCCGCCAACAAAGTCGCCGCTTCCACCTCAGTTAATATGGATTTCATTTTCACTCACCCTTGTGTCGATTTCTGCACATGAGGGAACCGTTAATTAATACCGGGCGACGCAGGTTACGTATCAACATGAGCAGATTCAAGGCGTGACTCGCACGGTGAACGGGCTGTTGCGAGAACTTGCAACGCCGACGCCGGACATTTTGAAACGTAAGAGGCGAATCTGGAATTAATCAGAGGATCCCCTGGCCGACCTGGCAGCGGTCACAAACGCCGCAATTTTCATCGCATCCTTTTTGCCGGGTGACGCTTCCACGGCACTCGATACATCTACACCAAAAGGTCGCACCTGCCGAATCGCGTCGGCAACATTGTTCGGACTTAGGCCACCGGCAAGAATCATTTGTCCGCGGCTGGCCAGGTTAGCGGCAGCCTGCCAGTCGACGGTCTGTCCCCGGCCGCTATTGCTGCCCTCGTAAACGAACATTTTCGACATATCCGCATCGCGCAGCACCCGCCCCTCCCGAAAAACCGGCCACCGCACAACAGTATCTGCAACGTCCAGATAGTCGAAATCGGCCGCGTCGGTTTGCAGAACGTCCGGCAAAAACTCCGCGGAAACATGCTGCCACTCTGCCTCGGTCGGATGCAACATGACGGCAATCCGCAACACACCGGTTGGTACCTGGCGACTGATCCTGAGTGCCTGCTCGACAGACACCTGCCGAACCGACTTCGCGAATACGAATCCCGTCGCATCGGCACCGGCATCGATGGCGGCGGCGACACTGTCACTGTCCGACAAGCCGCAAATTTTGACGAACGTGCTCATCCTGATGTCCTTTCCCGACCCGCCGCACGCATGTCTGCAATAAGCCCGCCGGGGTCGGGGCTGCGCATCAATGCCGTACCCACCAGCGCCATGGAGTATCCCCAACTCGCAACACGCGCGACATCCGCTGGAGTGGTTTGACCACTCTCCGCCACCGCGACCACATCGGCGGGAAGCTCGGCCGATAACTGTTCCAGTCTTGTCGGGTCAACTTCCAGCGTCCGCAGGTTGCGGGTGTTGATGCCAACCAGCAGCTGGCCCGCGACGGCGGCATCGGCGTAGCGCGTATTTCGCAGCAGGTTTGCTGACCGGTGCAAATCATCGGCGTCAAAAGACTCCAGCAAAACAAACAACGAATGCTCGAACGCGCAATCGAGCATACCGACAAGTTCGTGGTCGCTCAGCATCGCCGCAATCAATAACACGCCACTTGCGCCACAGGCTCTTGCTTCGAGCACCTGGCGAGTATCGACCAGGAAGTCCTTGCGCATCACGGGCAAGCTGAGGCCCGCTACCTCCGCGGCGACTTCTTCAAGGTGCGTGATATCGCCCGCGAACCTGGATGGCTCCGTGAGAACCGATATTGCGGCCGCGCCGCCGCGCGCGTAGTCGAGTGCACGTTGCCTGCGATCCGAATCGCCGCTGGCGAGCACGCCCTCCGCTGGCGATGTGTCCTTTATTTCGGCGATGATGTCGAACGTATCGAGGCTTAGCGGAAACACCGGCCGCTCCAGAGCCGACGCCGGATACGCATCAGGAAGCCGCGCCGCGCGTGCTCGGCTTGATTCGGCCATGCCTTGCAGAAAGTCTGTCATGCCGCCGTGAAATGCTGGCGAAAACGATCGAGGAATTCTTGCGCCGCACCGGAATCAATAGCCGATGCCGCCAGGGCGACACCCTCTTTTGGCGTATCGACCTTGCCCATGACTTCCAGAAGCAGCGAAGTGCCCATGAGCAACGCATCGCGGTGTGCGCCCTGGTCCTCACCACCAAAGACGCGGGCAAGTTCGCGGGCGTTGTGCTCCGCATCGCCGCCCGCCAGGTCTTCCGGCTGGCACCGTGTGAGACCGTAATCCTCCGGTGTGCGGCGCTGCTCGGTCACTGAACCCGGCGTGACGTCGTATAGCAAAAAGTCACCGGCCGGTGTTGCCTCGTCCCAACCGGGCTCGCCGTGCACAACGAACGCGCGCTCTATAGGCATACCCGACAAGGCTTCCGCCATCAGTTTTGCCGCATCGGAGCTGAAGGCACCGATAAGCTGAAAAGGGGGTGCCGCCGGATTGGTGAGGGGACCGAGGAGGTTGAATACTGTTCGCACACCGAGCGCATTGCGTACGGGCATGATGGCCTTCATCGCCGGGTGAAATGCCGGTGCAAACAGAAAGGTGAAATTCAGTGTGCGCAACGCATCGGTGATGCCGTGGTCGTCCAGCGTCAGCGGCAGGCCCAGACACTGCAGCATGTCGGCGCTTCCGGAGCGACTCGATACCGATCGATTGCCGTGCTTGACGACGCGCACACCGCAGACGGCGGCCAGTAAGCCGGTGCCGGTCGACAGGTTGAAACTTCCGGAACCGTCACCCCCCGTGCCGACCGAATCAACGGTCGGGCTGCCCTCCGGTATCGATGGCTTCAGCGCCAGTTCGCGCATGGCCGTTGCGAAGCCGCGGATCTCCCCGGCGGTTTCGCCCTTCGCGCGCAGCGCCGCCAGCAATGCTCCCGCCTGGGGGGCGGCAACTTCTTCGGCGGCCAATGCTCGCATCAGGTCAGAGGCTTCTGACTCCGTCAGCGAATCGCCGTCCAGCAAACTGTTTAGCCATTGGGTGTGTTGGTCGCTCATGCTGCTCCGACCCGCATGAAATTCGCCAGCAGTGCATTTCCCTCAGGCGTCAGAATACTCTCCGGATGAAACTGCACACCTTCCACCGGCAAGTCCTGATGACGCACACCCATGATTTCTCCGCGGTCCGTCTGCGCGCTGATCTCGAACACCGAGGGCAGTTCGCCCGGCGCCGCGATCAACGAATGATAACGACCGGCTTCAAACGGTGCGGGCAAGCCGGCGAACAGGGTCTTGTTATCGTGCTGCAGCAACGAGGTCTTGCCGTGCATCAGGCGATCCGCACGGACGATCTCGCCACCAAAATGACTGACGATGCACTGGTGACCGAGGCAGACGCCAAGAATGGGTGTGTGCTTTGCGAAGGCCTCGATCATGGCCAGTGACTGACCGGCATCCCGAGGATGGCCCGGGCCGGGTGATATCACCAGGTGGCTCGGTTCGAGCGCCAGCGCGTCGCCTACCTCGATCTGATCGTTGCGATAGACCTGCACGGCGGCACCCTGCATCCGAAAGGCCTGCACCAGGTTATAGGTAAAGGAGTCGTAGTTGTCGATCAGCAGTATGCGAACGTGCTCGAAACTCATAGCCCTTCTCCCGCGATGTCGAGTGCGCGCCTGAGGATAGCGCTTTTTGCCAGCGCCTCCGCGTATTCCTTCTGCGGCACGCTGTCAGCCACGATGCCTGCCCCGGCCTGGAAACTGTACTCGTCGCCATTGAACACCAGCGTGCGAATGGTGATCGCCTGATCCATGTCGCCGTTGATGTCAAAGTAACCGGCGGTGCCCGCATACAAGCCGCGTCCGGTCTGCTCCATCTCTTCGATGATCTGCATCGCCCTGACCTTGGGCGCGCCAACCAGTGTGCCTGCCGGAAAGCAGGCGGCGAAAAGATCGAACGCATCGTAATTGTCGTCGAGGATCCCTGTCACACCGCTGACGATATGCATCACGTGGCTGTAGCGCTCGATCGATCGATACGGGTTAACCTGCACGCTACCCGCTGTCGCCACGCGACCCAGGTCGTTTCTGGCCAAATCGACCAACATCACATGCTCCGCCGACTCTTTGGGATCCGCCAATAGTCGTTCACCATTTCCAATGTCCTCTTCCCTGGTCTGACCTCGCGGCAAAGTACCCGCGATCGGCCGTAGTGAAGCCTTCCGCCCGTGCAGTTTGACCAGCGCTTCCGGGGACGAGCCCACCACCTTCAGATCGCCGAATTCGAAAAAGAACATGTACGGAGACGGATTGAGCAGTCGCAGCGCCCGATACACCTCGAAAGGATCGAGATTCGAGTGACCCTTGAAAAGCACGGACACCACGATCTGATAGATATCACCCGAGGCGATGTATTCCTTGCAAGCCTCAACCCGCTGCATGTATTGGGCTTCTGACATTCCCGCCGCGGGCGTCGAAACTTCGGCTGAACCACCGGTCGGGGGCAGCGGCCCGCGCAGTCGTGTCAGAACCTCCTGGCGCAGACTCGCTCGCTCCGCTTCGGAGCCGGCGTGTAGCAGCGCAACTCGCCGCGTTAGATGATCGAAAACAAGGACGGACGAAGGTGCGGTAAACGCCGCATCGGGAATGCCTTCCTGTGGAATGCTGTTTTGTGGCAGACGCTCGAACAACCGTACGACGTCATAGCCGGAAACACCGACCAGTCCGCCGGAAAAGGGTGATCCCTCCACGACCGGGCTGGGTCGTGGCGCCAGGGCAAGCACCTCTCGCAATGCCTGCAAATACTCTTGCTGCGAGGTCGGGCGGGGCGAGGTCTTGCCATCAACGTGCAAACCATCCTGGTCGAGCCGGACTTCCAGCGCGTCACCAAAACCCAGAAAGGAATACCGTGCCAGGCGTTCGCCACCCTCCACGCTTTCGAGCAGGAAGCGTGGCTGCATGTCTCGCAACTTCAGATAGGCCGATACCGGCGTATCGAGGTCAGCGGCAATATCGAAAGGCGGTTCCATGCTCATGGCAAATCAAAACTCTTTTATTGTAGCCAAAAAAAAACCCGCCTCCACATTCTTGCGGAGAGGGGCCTCTGTATACTTTTACGAAATTTACGCGTCAGTCAGCCATCCACTCCTGTCGGGATAGCCACTGCCAGCTTTGTTGCGTCATCGTGTTCATGGGGCCGAGTATTAACACCTGCTGTGCGTACGTCAAGGGGCGAGACCTAAAATCAGCCCGGCAGGTCGGTTATTCCTACAAGTCGTAGAGAAACGGCAGCAACAGCGAAAAGCCAATCCACATGATGATAGTCAACGGTATGCCGACACGCAGGAAGTCTGCGAATTTGTAGCCGCCGGCGCTCATGATCAGCAGGTTGGTCTGGTATCCGTAAGGCGTCGCAAAACTCATGTTGGCGCCGAACAACACCGCCAGAATAAACGGCTCTGCGTTCACATTGAGCTGCTGCGCGATCGCCACGGCGATCGGCGTGCCGATCACGGCAGCCGCGCTGTTGGATACTATGTTGGTCAGGATCGTCATGATGAGAATGAAGGCGCTAAGGATGACAGGGACGGGCAAGCCGATCGCGACATCGACGAATCCCATCGCGAGAAAGTCCGCCATCCCGGTCCCGGTCAGGGCTTTGCCCAACGCCAGACTCGCCACGATAATCATGATCACCGGCGCCGACAGGGCGCTCGCCGCATCGCTCCACGTCAGGCAGCCGCTGGCAAAAATCAGGCCGACACCGATCATGGCGCTCACCGATATCGGCAATAGTCCGGTCGCCGCCGCCAGAACCACCAGTGCAATGATTCCCAAGGCGCGATTCGCCTTGGCCCTGTAGGGCAGGTCGGTGGTGCCATCGAGAACCAGCATTGAACCGCTGGCTTTCAGCTTGTCGATCGCATCGCGAGTGCCCTGAACCAGCAGGACATCACCGGCTCGCAAACGAATGGTGGTCAGGTCACCGGTTACCTGTGAACTGGGCGAACGGGCGCGATGGATAGCCAATGGCACCAGTCCGTAGCTGGCGCTGAAGGTCACGGTTGCCAGGGTGCGCAAGTGCAACGGTGACCCGCGCGTGACCACGACTTCGGCGAGCTGTTGACCGGCATCGCTGAGGGGGGTGTCTTCATCGACCGGATTTTCGAGGTCGGCGGTGTTGTAGAGCGTCGCGCCCAACAGGCTCTCAAATCGTTTCAGGTTTTCCGGCGAGTCCTTGACGAACAGGCGGTCACCGGGATGCATGGTGACGGACGGCAGTTTTGCTAGGAACAACGATTCGCTGCGCTGAATTTTATCCACCCGCATCTCGCCGTTGGTCTTGGCCAAAACTTCGGACAAGGTCTTGCCCGCCGCGAAACCACCTTCCTTGATATTCAACTGGCTGTTAAAAACGCGTGGCGTCGTATCGGCCATGGGTGGGATTCGATCCGGCAGCAAGCGCGGTGCAATCAGCCATAAAAACAGGATGCCCACGCCACCGACAATAAGTGACGGCAGCACGAAATCGAACATGCCGAAATCGTGGATGCCCATATCCTGTGAAATACCAACGACGAGCAGGTTGGTTGAGGTGCCAATGGTGGTCGACATGCCGCCGATGATGGTCGCCAGACCCATCGGCATCATCACGCCGGACACCGGAAACTTCGCACGCAACGACACACCAACCATGATTGGCATGAGCAACACCACGATGGGCGTGTTGTTCATGAATGCGCTGAGAATCGCAGCCGCCACCAGTGTAACCAGCAAGGCGAGCACAGGTCGTGTTGACCAGGCTCGACCGACTATATGGGCCAGTGGCTGCAGAGCGCCGGTGGTTTCAAGACCCTTGCCAACAATCATCAGCGCACAAATTGTAACCAGTGCTTCGTTGCCAAAACCCGCGAAAAAATCAACGGCGCGTATGGAAAGGTCGCCGCGTTCGTAAGGGAAAAGCTGGAAACCCACCACCAGCGCAATCAGCACGGCAAGACTTGATGTCTCCAGCGGTATTCGATCACGCGTAAACAGGAACAGCGCCACTGCCGTAAGCAGTAGCACAGCATATCCATGAGCGTCGGCCGTAATGGGCTGCAATGAACTCTCGTTTGGTCCGGCTGATGAGCAGCAACCGTATCTCAGTTCATACTCCGGCTGCAATGAATGAAGCGGCATTTCGACGCTGAATGATGGCCCAGGCCCGACGATGAAAGGTGGTGAATTCGGCCACCGTCCAGCCCGAAAAACTCGGTGGCGAGGCGAAACTGAGCGCATCGCAATGCGCGATCAGGGGCAACAGATCAACGAAGCCCCGGCCGATCGGGCCACGTCGCGGCAGCACTGAATACGGTGACATCACCAGCAAATTCCGGTGTCGTACCTGCGCTCTCGCCATGGCTTTTTGCCAGCGTTGCGCCCAGGCCTGGTGGTGCGCCTCGTCGCTCCAGCGTCCCGCTGGATGCTGTTGCTCGAGCATTGGCAAGGGCCCGCATAGCTCCGCCAGTTGCCTGGACTTGTCCCACAATGTGTCGTGAATGCTGGCCACCAGGCGGTCCAGCTCCCGCAGGCAGGAAAGGTCGGCTGGATTCTGGCCGCGAAGCTGCACCAGGTCGCCGAGGCCGGTCAGCATGATCGCCAGACGCCGATTGAGCCACGCATCCTTCTCTTGCTGTGGCGTTGGCCAGGACAGGAGGCTGAACAGACCATCCCCCAGCGCGACACAGGTATCGAGCGCCTGCGTAATGGCATCATGATCCAGAACGCCGTTGGCAGCAGCGAAACGACTGATGTCGAGCTCCATCGGCAGCCAGGCGCTGCCACCGGGAACCGCAATGCCGCTGCCCGGTAACAACGCGTTGGTCGCCTCGTTATCGAGCAACGGGCAACAAGTCCGGATGCCGGCTGCATACACCGGCCACAATGGGGCGAGACCGGTTCTTCGATTGAAAAGAGCGGACCAATCGGTCGCAATCGCCCGATTGACGGTGTCGATATCCATATAGTCGCCGCTAACCGCCACGTAGCGCGGCCCGCAACCGAGCACCGCGCTCGAGATCACCTGATACGCGGGCAACGCGATGTCCCGTGCCGCAACGCACAAGCCCAGCTGCTGCTTCGGCAAGCCGCCGGCGGGCAGCGCGGCACGAACCTCATCGCAAAAACGCTGCAGACACTCAATGCTACGATCATCAAGCCCCAGATCATCGAGGCTCAGTGTGAGCCGTACACCGCGCTCAAGCAGGTCTCGTATTTCCTCCAGCCAGTCCCGCAGCCGTTGTGGTGCCGCGATTAACTCGCGCACCTGGATGCGCAACGCGATTCCGCCAGATGACACACCCCAGGAAAAGGGGTGGATTTTCGGCTCGATGCCGCTGCACCGCAGACGTCTGGACAGGTCTGCAAACGGCTCCGTCCCGCTGTGTTCACCTTTAACGCCGGGACACTTGTCCCGCCCGGCTGTGGTCGCAATGGCTGTCTGTTGCATGACGGGTCCTTCCCTGGACTTTCCAACATTGTGCCGCGGCCGGAGCCCGCTCACAGCCGCACAATCTGGGCAGTCTGACCAGTTATTTGCTATTGTCGCGTCGCCCCCATGGAGACCCCCAATGCCCACTTTTGATGTAGTCAGCGAATTTGATGCCCACGAAGCAAGCAACGCGGTTGACCAGGCGAATCGGGAGGTAACGAATCGCTTTGACTTCAAGGGCACCGGTTCAAAATTCGTCCTCGAAGCCAACATCATCAGCCTTACCAGCCAGTCGGATTTTCAGTTGCAGCAGATGCTCGATATCCTGCGCCAGAAGCTGGCGAAGCGCAGCATCGATATTGGCTGCATGCAGGAAGAAGAAGTGGAGATCAGCGGCAGTGAGGCGCGCCAGAAAGTGATTCTTCGCCAGGGCATCGAGACGTCGTTGGCACGCGATCTTGTCAAGAAGGTGAAGGCCAGCAAAATAAAGGTGCAAACGGCCATACAGGGGGACAAACTACGAGTATCCGGTAAGAAACGCGATGACTTGCAGGCCGTCATTGCCTTGTTAAAGGACGCCGATGTCGATTTGCCGCTGCAGTACGAAAACTTTCGTGACTAGCCGCCGGTTGGAAAACCATTTGGTGGGTCCTGCAACATCAACCAGCGAAAAACAGTGAAGAGCAAATAAGAGTGCGGCGGCAGGACATCACTTTCGAAGACAAAGACCAGGCGCTGCGAAGCGATGTGCGCACGCTTGGCGCACTGGTCGGCGACCTGTTGCGCGAACAGGGTGGCGAATCACTGTTCGAGTTCGTGGAGACGGCACGCTTGCTGGCCATACGCCGCCGCGAGGGCAACGAGGATCCTTATGAGACGTTGGAGGATTTTTTTCGTGAGCTCGACCTCGCCTGCGGCACCGAAGTTATTCGCGCTTTTTCGACCTATTTCCAGGTCACCAACACGGCGGAGAAAGTACATCGCATCCGCCGTCGCCGCGAGTACCTGCAGGAAGTCGGGCAATACCAGCCCGGCGGGCTTGAGGAAACACTGGTCAAGCTGAAGGCGGCCGGGTTCGACGTCCCGGCATTGCAGGAACTATTGAACGGCATGTGCATTGAACCGGTCTTCACGGCGCACCCCACCGAGCCAACCCGACGCACCGTGTTGCGGAAGGAACAGCGAATCGTGCGACGTCTGATCGAGATGCTGAACCCGACCATGACGGCGCAGGAAACCGAGGCCTGTATTCAGAACATCAAACTCGAAGTGACCACCGGCTGGCAGACCCAGGAACATCCTGCCGAACAAATGACAGTAGCGGATGAGCTCGAGCATGTGTTGTTTTTTGTAACCGATGTGCTGTACCGCGCGATGCCACCGTTCTATGAAGACATCGAAAATGCGGCCGTGCGTGTGTTCGGTGAAGAAGGCAAGAAGATCATCGTGCCGGACATTGTTCATTTTGCCTCCTGGGTCGGCGGCGACATGGATGGCAATCCCAATGTAAACGCCAAGACCATACGCTCAACGATGGCTCGGCAGCGACTCCTCGTTCTCGATCTCTATTTCAAGGAATGCGGCTCTCTCTCGGCCAAGCTGAGTCAGTGCGAATCAAGAGTCGCGGTTAGCGCCGCGGTTCATGAAATGATCGAGCGCTACCGGGACGTGTTTCAGAACGCCTACCACGCGGTTCCGGTGCGGCACCGGGACATGCCGTATCGCGTTTTACTAAGGCTGATACAGCAACGGCTTCAGGCAACCTATGACGACGACGCCTACCCCTACGAATCCGCGGCGCAATTTCGTGCCGACATACAAATCATCGCGGACAGCCTGACGGAGAACAAGGGAGAGCATGCCGGGCTATTTTCGGTGCGTCGTCTCTTGCGTCGCCTCGACACGTTTGGTTTTCACCTGGTAACGCTGGATGTACGACAAGATGCCATGGTTCATCGCCAGGTGGTGGGTGAATGTCTTGGCGAGGACGACTGGCTCGAATGGAGCGCGGCGGATCGTGCTACACGGATCGTCGAAGCGATCACAACGAAAGAATCCGCACCGGACGTGCAAAGCGTGCTGACACGCAAGACGCTTGCTGTCTTTCAGGCGATTTCTTTTTGCCGGCGAAAGTACGGCAAGCAAGCGATCGGCCCCTTTATCATTAGCATGACCCAGGACGCCGACGACATCCTGTCGATTCTGTTGCTGGCAAACTGGAGTGAACTGCATACACGTCACGGTTTTGTGCCGCTCGATATCGCGCCGCTGCTCGAAACAGTGGAAGACCTTGAACGCGGTCCCGAAATCATCCGCTCACTGCTCGCCAACAGCCTTTATCGTGAACATCTCGAGTATCGAGAAAACAAGCAGATGGTCATGATCGGCTATTCGGACAGCAACAAGAATGCCGGCCTCGCCTCTGCTCGCTGGGCTTTGCAAAATGCCCAGGTTGCACTGGTGGAGTCGGTCAAAGAAGAAAACATCACGTTACGGCTTTTTCACGGTCGCGGTGGCACGGTAAGTCGTGGTGGAGGCAAGACACATGCGGCCGTTCTGGGTGCGCCCCCAGGCACCATCAACGGTTACCTCCGGGTCACGGAACAGGGCGAAATTATCAATGAGAAATACGGACTGCGCGGAATCGCATTGCGGACCCTCGAGCAGGCCGCCGGTTCGGTCGCGCTAGCGACGGCCATGCCGCAGCACCGCGGCAATGACCTGCCCGAGTGGCATGCCATGATGCAGCTCATTGCCGATACCAGCCGGGACGTCTATCGCAAACTGGTGTTCGAGACAGAGAACTTCTATGAATACTTTCGCGAGACCACACCGATCGACCTGATTGAACGTATGCGTATCGGCTCACGCCCCTCGTCCCGCCGCGGCGGGGTCGGCGTCGATGACCTGCGAGCGATTCCCTGGGTTTTCGCCTGGACGCAGAGTCGGCTTATTTTGCCGGGCTGGTACGGTCTTGGCAGCGGGCTCGCGGCAGCGATCCAGGAGTTTGATGACGAAGCCTTTCGCGGCATGTTCCGTGAGTGGTATTTCATGCGCACATTGATTTCCGATGCCGAGATGGTACTCGCCAAAGCAGACCTCGGCATTGCGGAGATATATTCGGAACTCTCTCGCGACCATCATGATGAATTCTTTCCGCTGCTGAAAAAAGAATTCAATCTCACCCGTGATCTGATTCTCGAGTACTCGGGTCAGACGGAATTACTCGAGGGCGATCGCACACTGCAACGCGCCATCATGTTGCGCAATCCCTACGTTGACCCAATGAGCCTGATGCAGGTCGATCTGTTGCGGCGGTGGCGTGCCGCAGACCGGGACGACCCGGAACTATTTGAAGCGTTGCTGGCCAGTGTCAACGGCATCGCGCAGGGTTTGCAAAACACCGGTTAGCGCTGGCATTGCGCCATTTTGTATTCGGAGGCCCCAAATAGAAGGGTTCCCGATAGTGATGAACGTGGCGAACGAGGTAAGCCA
>CAYUOY010000086.1:0-11973 GCA_964446495.1 uncultured Woeseiaceae bacterium
ATGGCTATGACGGTTAGAAAAGTATTGCGCATGGGCGATCCGCGCCTCCGCGAGGTGGCGACGACAGTATCCGATTTCGACACCGCGGATTTGCATGAACTCATCGTGGACATGCAGGATACGATGGCCGCCTACGATGGAGCCGGGCTGGCGGCAACCCAGATAGGAATTATGTTGCGTGTAATGATATTCGGGGTGGACGACAATCCCAGGTACCCCGATGCGGAACCGGTACCAACAACGGTTTTGGTCAACCCGAAATTCGAAATTTTGTGTGCCGACCGGGAAAACGACTGGGAAGGCTGTCTGAGTGTCCCCGGAATGCGCGGCATCGTTCCGCGTTACTCCCGAATTCGTTACCGTGGGTACGATGAATTCGGCTCACTCATCGAACGCGATGCCGAGAACTTTCATGCACGGGTGTTTCAGCATGAATTCGATCACTTGAACGGTATTCTTTACCCCGACAAAATTGAAGATCACCTCAGTTTTGGCTTCAATGAAGAACTACAGGCTGCTGACGAAAGCTAGTTGCCGTGTGTCCGGGACAATTTGTCGCTCCGCATTGATTTTTCGTTTTACTTTGTCCAGCAAGTCGATAAATCGTTGCTCGGATCTCAATTCGGTAAAGGCGATATTCGTACCAATTCGAATCTGCCAGTTGAAATACAGATTGGCGTCAACAGCAGCCTGCTGCAGATGTGAGAAATTCGAAAACCACATTGCCGGACAGGACATCCAAATGCCGCGAAGCGCACGGATGCGCGAGAGCGGCGTTCAAGTTGCGATGTTGAAAATGCCATGGATGGTTTTTTCAACAGACTGCTAATTATCGCAGATAAACGTATCTCCCATTGGCTCTGACGCCTGTATGCACAGGGGCCAGAGTATTTTTTGTCTGCCCATTTCCTCAAGTTTCTCCGTCCACCGCCGATGACAGGACTGAAGTGGTTTACATAAGGCAAACTGCCCTGGCCACTGAAAAGCGTCATTACGTGGAGGAATTACGATGCAGGCGGTCAACGGTACATCACTGGGTGCTTTTCAGAACAGCCAGGCAAGCGTCAATATCAAGGCTTCAGCCCAATTGGTACGGGGACCCGAGAGAGCGGAGGGACCGGAGAAAGTTGAAAAAGCCGGTCATGAAGAACGAGACAGCAACAAGGTCAAGCCAGACCACGGAGAGGGGCGAGCAACTCAAATTTTTCGCCAGGAGATAAGCCAGACCCTGAAAATCGCTTTTCGCAGCGCATTCAGCCTTGCCGCGAATGTTTCGAACCCATACAAGAGCAGCGAGTCTCCTGATGACCTCGCAGCCGATGTCATGACAGCCGCAAAATCGATCGTGGAAGACAGTCCGGCCGAACCTGCAAAAACGCTTGTCCGTATTCGTCAATCGGTCGATCAGGCCATTACCAGCAGCCAGCAGGTCGTCAATACCGAGGAAGGTGCGTCAGCACTGAAAAACGCGGATAACCTGATCAGCCGCGGCTTGCAGGTTCTTGAGAATGATGCCCAATTAACATCCGCCAGCGCGTTGTCAATCGAGTCCAAATCGACACAACGCTCTACGATCCAGATTCGCACCCAGGAAGGGGACACCATAAAGTTTGATCTGCGCCGTGTTGACAAACTGTCCGCTACCGATATATCTCTGCAATCGGACTCCGGTAACGCAAATTATACTGAGGTTTCTTTATCCAGTCGTTCACGCCTGGTACTGAAAGTTGAGGGGGACCTCAACACAGCCGAACTCGAGGCGATCAGGAATGTATTCACTCAGGCCGAACAACTTGCCGAAGAGTTTTTCGCGGGTGATCTGAATGCGGCACTGGAAGTGGTGGCAGGACTGGAATTCGATTCGAGTCAACTGGCGAAAGTCAGCATGAAATTTCGCAGTAGCGAGAGAATAAGCGCGCAACAAACGATATTGCAGAGCGCCCCCGCCACGCCAACAGGTGCAATCGACACGGTAGCCGTTGCAACGGCGACGCCGCTTATTCCCACCCCGGCGCCGGTCGTGGCTCAACGCGTGCCGACAGTAAGCGATTCCGCCAGCACGACGACAGTCCCGGCTGCTATTACGGCAACACCGGAAACAGAGGCCATAGCTACCCCGGTTGAAAATGCCTCCGGTTCTGGTGGCTTGCTCTCCGGCTTCTCATCACTGGCCGACTTCCTCGGACAGATTGCTGATTTTCTCGAACAAAGTATGGATCAGTTCAGTGGCGGATTATTGTCAGGAGCAGGTGACGCGAAACTTCGCTTTGAGTTCACCGAGTCTGTCCGCATCGACATTCTCAAGGCTGTCATGATCGAGATTGCACCTGAACATGAGGAAAGTGACGACTCAGTCGCGGCCGCTCAGGACGTGCCCGGTAAGCGAACGGCGTAAATGTCGAAATCGATATTCAGTTCGTCCAGGACAGACAGGGCGCCCCCGAGCGCACTGTGTGGCTCTATCGCGAAATCGGTCTGACGCAGCGAAAAACAGCCTTCTGCGTGCCAGCCAGTATTGTCCAGCGACACCGTTGCAGGGATAGAAAAGCCTGCGGTAACTCCATGCAAGGTAATGGTGATTTGCAACAGAATTTCAGCGGCCGCCGGTTTTGCCTGTTCAAGTGACCCTTCAATGTGCAAAAGAACCAGCGGGAATTCGGTGGCTTCCAGGCTGTTCAGCATATTTGCGCGAGTCCCCGATCTGGCCCTTGCCGATACCTCCGTGGTAAAGCCCGCCTCCGTCCGCAACATTGCCTCGTCCACAAGCAGCCATTCGAGCGGCATGTAAAGGTCAGCCTGAACAACGGCAGCCAGCTCCGTGGAAGCTGCCGTAATCACCGACAGTCCGCTCACCGTACGACTGGATATAACATGGTCATGCCCCATTCGAGACAATGCGCCTGTTCGATACGCATAAATACGAACCAGCGAGTCTTGTGGACTGATCTCATACACCGCATTGCCGTCAGCCAGGGCTCGCTGGTAGAAGGAAAATGGAAAATCAGGCGGTGCCTCCACGGCGGCCCTCGAGGCATCGATGGTGGACGGCGCTACGCAGCCGTTAACAAACAGAAATGACAGCAGAATCAGCGCCGATGTCGGGGACCGAATCGACCTGTATGAACTGGTTTGCGTCCCCGCGATGGACATCGTTGGCCTCCGTTTGCCACAGCAGATAGTAACGCATGGCGATTGTGTATGATGATCTGCAGCGACAGTCCGACCGCGTCCACGCCATTACGAAGGATTTTCACCTATTCCTCCTCTAACCCTGTATGGGCAACCTGATCCGTTCAAATCCGTGAGTTTTTCTCAGCTGCATCAGGACAGAGCATTGGCACGTCGTGTCAGCAGCGGCAACAGCGCTGCATTCGAGGAGTTCTTTCGCGAGTATTTCCCGCGCCTGTACCGCTTCACGTTGTCTCGTGTGGATAACGACGCCGATTTGGCCGAGGAAGTAGTACAACGCGCCATGTGCCTGGTATTGCGGAAAATGGGTGGGTATCGCGGCGAGGCTTTGCTGTTTACCTGGCTTTGCCAGATATGCCGCAATGAACTGGCCGCGGTATATCGGCAACGATTCGTCGAGTCAAAACGAAATATTCCGCTGGAAGATAATCCCGCCGTTCAGGCCGCGCTTGAGTCTCTGGCGGTTGATCTGGAGACGCCGGAGAAAATACGCCATGGCGAGGATATCGCCCGCTTTGTACGAGTCACACTGGAATACCTGCCCAGTAAGTATGCCTCGGCATTGGAAATGAAATACATACAGGGTTGCAGTGTCGTTGAAATCGGCAGCGAATTGCAGATCAGCACCAAAGCCGCTGAATCGGTTTTGACCCGGGCGCGTACCGCATTCAGGGAGTGTTTTCGATCGCTCTGGGATTTCGAGCCGGATTTTCTTCTCGACTAAGGCAGTGAACAGGCAGTGCAGGTGAACGAGTAACGATTATGAATGATCAAGACACCATTGATGAAGAGCGATCGCCGTCGCCCGGCGATGCACCAGGCGATGAGGCCGTTTCTCAGCTTTTGAATCTTGCTGGTCTGAGACCACAGATTCCCGTCGCTGTACAGCAACGGGTGCATGCCAATGTTCAACAGGAATGGCAAAAGGCTACGAGACGACGTCAGGTTATTCGTTGGTCAGGCGCCTTCGCATTGGCGGCAAGCGTTTTGCTGGCCGTCACTTTGGTTATGCGTCCGATTGAACAACCAATGCATCAACTTGGTGCCATTGCGCGAGTGGTTGGAGGGTCAGATGACAATCGATTTGTCGCCGGACATCCTGTCAATCGAAGTGACACGATTGCGACCATGCCCGGGCAAAGTGTCAGTATCCTGCTAAATGACGGCCTGTCACTCAGAGTGGCATCGAATTCATCGATTCATTTTAATGCGGCGGATGATTTTACGCTGTCAAGCGGTAAGGTCTATGCGGATTCCGGTCAGGCTATTTATCGGGATCGTGGAATTACCATTCGCACGCTCGGCGGATCGGCAAAAGATATAGGCACGCAGTTTGTCGTGGAATACCTGGACGGCAACATGGGTGTCGCGGTTCGCGAAGGTCGGGTCGATGTAGCGCGGGACCAGGAGTCGTACCTCGCCATCGCCGGTGAAAAACTGCTACTACAGCCAAACACTTCATTCGTTGTCTCACCGATTTCGATCAATGATAGTTCCTGGGACTGGGCCGTTGCGTTGGCCCCTACTTTTGACATTCATGGCCGGCCCTTGCTGGATTTTCTCAAATGGGCAGCGCGCGAACTTGGCAAGGAGCTGGTTTTTGCCGATGATGAAACCAGGATGGCCGCGATGAGCACAATCCTCAAGGGCTCGGTCGAGGATTTCTCGCTGAATGATGCCATCCGCTCAACGCTGACGACCACAAATTTTCAATACCGCATGGATGAGTTTCAGATCGTAATCAGCCGTTAGATTTACTGTTTCGAAGAATCTACATAACGCCTGCTTATTGGTAGAATTTCCATATTGAAATAGAATGAGCGGATGTCGGTCCGTCTCCGCCCTGTTGTGTTTCTTGCGCTGTGTCTGTTGCTGCACACAGGCCATGCAACCGAGGTCTCGTGGGCCGGGCGGTCATTGCAGGAATATATCGAAACCCAGCGCTCACAAGGCCTGGCGGTCATCTATAGCAGCGATCTGGTGCCGACGTCTTTCACGGTACTCGAGGAACCCGTGCAAGCGGACGCAGAGGACGCTTTGCGCGACGCCCTGCGACCCTATCAACTAAAACTCATTGCCGGCCCGTCCGGGAGCCTGTTAATCACTCGCGAGCGCAGCGCCACCGAACGCTCGGACAAGAAAAAGGCGGTTAGCGAGATAGTTGCGGCGAATCCAGAGCCGCTGGCCGAAGTGATCGTTATTTCAAGCCATTACAACCTTGGCTATGAAGCCGCCGGCTCGCATACCTTCCTCGATCAGGAGTTGACCACCAAGTTACCGGATCTCGGAGAGGAGCCTGTGCGAGCTGTTTTACGACTCCCGGGAGTAGCGAACGGAGGTGTATCCACCCGCAATCACATTCGCGGTGGACTGGAAAACGAGCAGCTATTTCTGCTTGATGGTTTGCGTCTCTATGAGCCTTATCACCTGAAAGATTTTCACTCCGTCGCAACCATTGTCAACCAGGGTGCGGTCGCTGGCATCGATCTCCATACCGCTGGTTATCAGGCCCGATACGGTGATCGCATGAGCGGTGTCGTCAATGTCAGCCTCGTGGAACCACCGCAGGAAATGGTGACTGAGCTTGGATTTAGCTTCTTCAATACTTCGTTGATGTCGATGGGACGTTTTGGCGGCAACAAACGTGGCGACTGGCTGGTCTCGATCCGTCGCGGCAATCTCGATCTGGTATCTGCTGCCGTAAATTCGAACCTGGGGTCTCCGCGTTATCAGGATCTTCTGGCGCGAATTGGCTGGCAGTTGAATGAACGGTCCTACCTGAGCATGAATTTACTAACGTCCTACGACAAGATAGATATCGCAACCTCCAACGGCAGTGAGAATGCGAATGCAAGGTATTTAACCAGCGTTAGCTGGCTGAAATTGCAGACGGACTGGAGTGAGGATTTGTCGTCATCAACGATTCTTGCTCTCACCGGGATAGACAATACACGCACGGGTACCAATGACAATCCGGGTGTAATGTCTGGTCAGGTCGACGAGGAAAACGACTTCGAAATCCTGGTGCTCAAGCAGGACTGGCAGTTCAGCCCAGCGGATACCTGGACATTCAATAGCGGCTTTAATATAAGACACCTGGAGGCAGACTACCGGTACGATTCCACGCTCCGGATCGAATCGCCGTTCGATCAGATTTTCGACAACCAGCCATTGACGGTGAATAGCATCAGAAGTTCGCCAAACGGCAATCAGTACGCCGTGTATTTCGAATCAAGGTGGCGACCGATTGAAGACCTGGTCATTGACCTCGGTATCCGTTGGGATCAACAAACCTATACAACGGCAGATAATGACGACCAAACCAGTCCGCGTATCAACCTGATGTACCGCGTTGATGAGAAAACTTTTTTCAAAGCGAGCTTCGGTCAGTTCTACCAGGCGCAGGAAATTAACGAGCTGCAGGTGAGCGACGGCGTCGAAAAGTTTTTCCCGGCGCAACGAGCGCAGCATTTTGTTGCCAGTATTTCTCATCGCTTTGATTCTGACGTCAACCTGCGCCTGGAGGTGTACAAGAAGGAGTATCACTCGCTGATGCCCCGCTACGAGAATGCCTTCGACGCGCTGGTGTTGTTGCCCGAGTTGCAGATAGACCGGGTTCGTATCGATTCCGGCAATGCCACCGCCAAAGGTGCCGAATTAATGTTGAGTGGCGAGCGCGGAGAGATGTTGTGGTGGGTCAGCTACACCTGGGCGGAGATTGAAGACCAGTTTGAGAGCGGCTCGGTACGTCGTAGCTGGGACCAGACTCACACGCTCAAAGGCGGGCTCAACTGGGACTGGAAAAAGTGGAACTTCAGTGCGGCAGGCATCGTGAATACCGGCTGGCCGAAAACAGAATTGGAAGTTGAGACCAGCATCGATGCGACTGGCGCGACGCAATTCATTGTCACCACGGAGAGAAACAGTCGACGCAATGCCGTTTTCAACTCGGTGGACATTAGAGCCAGCCGCCGGTTTGACGTATCGCGTGGAGAACTGACCGGTTTTGTTGAGATCACCAATCTCTACAATCGCAAAAACCCGTGCTGTGTGGAATACACCATCAAAACCGATGAAAATGGCGCCGAAACAATCGACTCCAACCAGGGCAACTGGCTGCCGCTGATACCGTCGATGGGAATATCCTGGCGGTTTTGACAGTACGCCAGGCTGGCTAAAAAAGGAGACTGACCCATGCTGGAATCGTCCAGATTGCGTCCCAGGCTGATGTTGCTGATCGCGGTCGCTCAAGGCCTGTTGTTGATGTTGCTTCACGACGCCCATGACGCCGGCAGCTGGCCCAGTCAATCGCCCCTGTGGTCATACCCACTCTGGACGCTGACGCTCGCCATACCGGCATTGCTGCTGTTGTCGCTGGAGGCCGATAATGAACGTCGAACATTGCGGTGGGTTGCGGGTTTCGCGGTCATCATCGGTCTACTGGCGGTATATATCGGTTACCAGGCACTCCCGTTTGGCGAATTTCGTCTCGCTACACTGAGCTATGTTTTCGGTATCAGCATCACACTGGCCTGCTTCAAAGCCTTGATGTACATCCAGCAGCATGCTGCCGGCCACAAAATGTCCTACGAAGTGTTGTTTACCTACTCGTGGCGAAATTTCCTGACACTCGTGCTCGCGTTGATTCTGGTCCTCGCGTTCTGGTTGATCCTGATGTTATGGGCGCAATTGTTCCGCGTCATCAATATCGATTTCTTTTATGAACTTTTTCGTATGGACTGGTTTTTATTTCCGGTACTTGGCTTCGCCCATGGACTGGGCATCATCATCTTCCGCAATCTTACTAACGTCATCGACAGCATCACCCGTCTCTTGCAGGGATTAATAAAATTGCTGTTACCGCTGATGGTGTTTGTTGCCGCCATTTTCGTCCTGGCCTTACCGATAGTCGGTTTTGACGGATTGTGGGATACCGGGCGCGGCACGTCATTGCTGCTCTGGTTACTGGCCGCCATTTTGTTTTTTGTCAATGCGGTCTACCAGGATGGCCGCGGATTGCGACCGTATCCGCTACTGATTCATAGAGTCATCTACGTCGGCATCTGCATCATGCCGCTCATTTCTGTATTGAGCTTTTACGGGCTCTGGCTCCGCGTCGATCAGTATGGCTGGACGGTATCGCGTTGCTGGGGCTTTGTCGTATGGCTGGTACTGACATTGTTTGCCATCGGTTATACCCAGGGAATTATCCGCAAGCGGGACACCTGGCCGGTCGAGTTGGCACGCGTCAATACCGGCATGGGCCTCGTAGTACTCGTACTGATGCTCGCTGCCAACAGTCCGCTACTGGATTTTCGAAAAATATCGCTCGCAAGCCAGGTGGGTCGTGTCGAGGCAGAAGAAATTACCTGGAGGGATTTCGATTTCTGGTATGCACGCAACAGTCTCGCTCGTCCCGGCTATTTGAAAATGGAAGAGTTAAAGCAGGAGTTCGCAGAGTCAGATCCGGAGCTGGTGGCGTTGATCCGGCAACCACAACGTGTTGCTTTTGCGCGCCCGCTGCAATCCAGCGCCGATCTTTGGGAAAATATGCGTTATCGGCCTGAATCGATTGAACCACCACCGGCATTGAAACGCCGTATAGAGCGGTGGGGCAACATCTTCATGGCGACCGAATCCGTATTGATCCAGACGGATCTCGATGACGATCGCGAATTCGAATACATGCTGGTATTGCTCACGGACGAAAGTATCGTAAGTACAGGATTCTTCTACCAGGATGACGGAAAGTGGCTATCCCTGGCGGTTAGCCAAAGCTGGAGTGGGCCTGCGCTGCAAAACGGGGCAGAGTCCATGCGCACTGGTGCGATCTCCGTGCGCAGTCCGCGGTTTAAAGATTTGCATATCGGTGACCAGGTTCTGCGGCCGGTAAACGAACAGTGAGAAGTCGTTGTCTGAGCTGCGCGGGTTTTACGTTCTTTTGTTTGTTGGCAATTCAAGTCCGTGCCGACTCGTTGCTAATCGCCGTGGCCAGCAACTTCGCGTTGACTGCCGAGAAAGTGGCGACAGAATTTGAGGCGGCAAGCGGGCATGAGGTGCTCATCAGTAGCGGCTCGACCGGAAAACTGTATGCGCAGATCAGGAACGGCGCACCATTCGATGTGTTTCTGGCCGCTGATGTTGCCAGACCGGAAATGCTGGAGATTGAAGGGCTTGGTGTATCAGGAACACGACAGGCGTACGCCTACGGTCGACTGGTTTTGTGGTCACGAGACACGCATCCTGAAGGACTGAATTGTCAGGCGCGGCTGCGCGGAAGCAATTTCGGACGACTCGCCATCGCCAACCCGGATACGGCGCCGTACGGGGCCGCGGCGCGGCAATTTCTGGCCCGGTCCGGGCTATGGGAACGCGTTCAGGCCCATCTGGTTATCGGTGAGAACATTTCCCAAACGCTGCAGTATGTTGCGTCCGGGAACGCCGGTCTTGGCCTGGTCGCATTGTCCCAGCTCCACAACAAACACTTGCCAGCGGCGACTTGTAGATGGACTGTACCCTCAGACATGCATGATCCTATTGAGCAACAGGCCATACTCTTGAGCCGGGCCGCCGCCAAACCGGCTGCCCGGGCATTTCTGATGTTTTTGCACAGTGAAGCCGGGCAATCAGTCGTTGCGCGCAACGGCTATATGCTGGAAAGCCGAGGTACCCCGTGACCGAGACCGGGTTTTTCTATTTCCCGGGATCGGGGCCGCTCTGGCTGTCGATACGACTGGCCGCAATAACGACCTTGTTGCTGGTTCTGCTCGGCACTCCGCTCGCCTGGTGGCTGTCCCGTACCTCGTCTCGCTGGAAACCGGGACTCGAAGCAATCGTTGCAATGCCCATCGTTTTGCCACCTACCGTGATGGGTTTTTATCTGCTGGTCGTTCTCGGACCCTACGGCGCGGTGGGCCGCTGGTGGGTCGAACTCACTGGTGAAGCGCTCACGTTTTCTTTCACCGGCCTGGTGCTGGCGTCCTGCATCTATAGCCTGCCGTTCGCGGTACAGCCACTGCAAAATGCCTTTGAGTCTCTGGACAAGCGTGATCTGGAGGCCGCCTGGACCCTGGGAGCCAGCCGCATCGATGCATTTTTCAGCGTGGCCGTCCCTCAGTCCGCACGAGGGTTTCTCAATGCGGTGGTGTTGGCTTTTGCGCACACACTCGGTGAGTTTGGCGTTGTATTGATGGTCGGCGGCAATATCCCTGGCGAGACGCGCACCATCTCAATCGCGATCTATGATCAGGTTGAGTCGCTGAACTATTCCGCCGCGCATCGTCTTTCAGCCATCCTGCTCGTATTCGCATTTGCTGTTTTGCTGCTCATGTTTGTTATTAACCGCCACTGGCAACGCCGATGAACAACGCGGCGACAGTCGATCTGCGGTATGCGCTCCGTCGAGGCGATTTTGGACTGGACGTCAATCTCAGCATTCCGATGCACGGCATCACCGGTATCTATGGTGAATCGGGGTCCGGCAAGACGACATTGTTGCGTTGTATTGCCGGTCTCGAAGCCAGCGACACTGGAAAACTTGTCGTGGGCGGCGATGTCTGGCAGGACGCCGCGAACCAGGTGTCCCGGGCGGTGCATGAACAGGATATCGGTTATGTCTTTCAGGAACCGCGCCTTTTCCGGCACCTGAGTGTCAGGCGCAATCTTGAATATGGACAACGACGCAGCAGCGACAGGATGGACGGAAAACCGTTTGGCGAAGTGGTCGCATTATTCGATTTACAGCATCTGCTCGAGCGGTCGCCAACCGATCTATCCGGAGGCGAGGCACAGCGGGTCGCGATCGCACGAGCGCTGTTGCGGTCTCCTGGATTGCTGCTGATGGACGAGCCATTGGCAGCACTTGACCAGGCACGTAAGGACGAGATCCTCCCGTTCCTGGATCGGTTGCACAACGAACTTCAAATTCCTATTATTTATGTCAGCCACCATATCGAGGAAATTTGCCGACTCTGTGATCACTTGATGCTGCTCGAAGACGGTCGCGTGATTGCACAGGGTGACTTGCAATCCGTTCTGGTACGGCTGGATTTGCCGCTGTTGTCAGGGGAAGAGGCGGGATCTGTAATTGGCGGCAAAATCGGCGCTTACGATGCGACGTACGATCTGACACACCTGATTTTTTCAGGTGGTGAGTTGCTGGTTCCCGGTCGTATCGGCTCGGTCGGTGACCAACGACGACTTCGAATCCGGGCAAGCGACATCAGTTTGTGCCGGGACCGTCCCGAGAACAGCACGATGCTCAATATTTTGCCCGCCGTCATTGAGGAGATTCAACCCGCCACCGGACCGATGCTGCTGCTGCGACTCAAGCTTGGGTCGGACCACATGATCGCCAGAATCACGCGCCGTTCCTGCGACAAACTGGCCCTTCGACAAGGGGATGAGTTGCTGGCGCAAATCAAGGCCGTCGCCATACGCGACTGATCGATCATTTATTACACCGATGATTGTTGCCGTTGGCATCGAATCACAACACCGCGATAGCATCCGCTCGCTGGTCAGGAGTGACTGGTCGCCCAGCGCACAATATCTGCGGCACCCATAGCACCGGGCTGACGAGCAATTTCCTTTCCATCACGGAACAGGGCAAGCGTCGGAATGCTTTGTATTCGAAACTGCGATGCGATGGTGGGTACGTCTTCAGTATTCAGCTTCGCTACACGCAGGTTGGGTTCAAGTTCTTTCGCGGCCTTTTCGAAAGCTGGCGCCATCATCTTGCACGGTCCGCACCAGGGAGCCCAGAAATCAACCAATACCGGAACA